>CAZOYR010000197.1:0-1675 GCA_964584105.1 uncultured Alteromonas sp. | reverse complement strand
AAAACACACCTGTAATTGCTTCTAAATAGACGATGACCTGAGCCAATGGTGTCAGAGGGCTGATGTCGCCGTAACCAAGCGTGGTTAAGGTCACGAAACTGAAATAAGCTGCATTAGAGAAGTTTTGTCCCCATGAGATGGCCTCCATTCCCGTGAAAGCGTCTGGGGTAAACTCAAGTAAAATGAGGTAGGCAATCGCCCACATCAAACCAAGCAGCAGGAATAGGGCAACGGAACCAATCACTTTGTTGCTGTTCACGTGACCAGTGAACAGGATTTGTCTGGCAATCGATTTGAAGGTGCCCAGGAAAAACGCAAAAGTTAACGCAAGCATCACTACGTTCATTTCCTGAATATGAAAAATTGCTTTTATGACAATAACTAGTATCCAAATTCCAAAAAGTGAGTAGAGGAATCTGGACCAGTTTTTATCGAACCGAAGGCTGGCAAAGCAGACGATGAACGTTATTACAGTAAACGCCTGCAAGATGTGCTCAATCGCTCCTTCGTCAGCTACCTGAGCAGACGCACCAGCGATTAATAAAGCGATGAGTGCTAAGGTAAGATAGAAGAAGTTATTCTTTTCATTAATATTTTTGAGTTTTTTACCAATGACCATGGTTGTTCTCTCATTTAGTATCTATTCATTGTTTTCTGATGAATCTTTCATCACCATGATGGATGCAGAAAGGCCGAACCGAAGATCAATACCTTCTGGCAGTTCCTGAATGGAAATACGAACCGGGATGCGCTGCGCGAGACGAATCCACTGGAACACCGGGTTTACATTGGGTAAGAGGTTGTAGCCCACAGTGCCGTCGCTTGGTGCAATACCCCAACCAATTGAGTCGACTTTTGCATCAATTGGCGTGTCCGGATGCGACATTAAGGTGACACGTGCTTCACTGCCAGGCGCTATTTCCTGTAACTGGTTTTCACGGAAGAAGCCAAACACCCAGAAACTGTTTTTGTCGATAAGTGCCAGCAAAGGCTGGTTGGCTACAGCCTGGGTGCCGTTGCGGATATCCAGGTTAGAAACAAAACCATCGACGGTTGCATAGACCTTGGTATAGTTGAGATTTAACTTGGCGGACTTTAACTGCTCTTCTGCTGATTTGATTTGCAGTAAAGATTCTTCATAAGTAATTTCACGACGGATAAGGTCCTTGTGCGATACCGCGCCCCGGTCTTTAGCCCGAATATCCTTTAAGCGGTCGTATTCGATTTTTTTACCACGGGAGCTGATGATGGATTTTTCCAGCCCCACTTCCGCCTGAGACAAGGCGACTTCGTAAGTTGTCGGATCGATTTCAAACAGTAAGTCGCCGGTTTTTACCTCCTGGTTGTCCTGTACTGCGACATTCACAATGGGGCCGGATACCCGAGGCGCAACTTTTATTACATTGGCGCGTACCTGGCCGTCTCGTGTCCAGGGGTTATTAAAATACTCTTGATACTTTTGATAGCCGAGCCAAGCTGCGCCACCAAGAATGACAAGATTGAGTGCAATTATGAGTAGTTTTTTCATCTTGTTGGCACCTAAAATTGAATATAAAAACTGTCAATTGCCACCACATATAAGATCATGATGGCGATAAAAGTCAGTGACGGGAAAGCGATAAAGCGTGACAAACGGGTCTTATTTAACAGGATCACCGTTATCCAGGTTGCTGTC
>CAZOYR010000196.1:0-1860 GCA_964584105.1 uncultured Alteromonas sp. | reverse complement strand
ATCAGGGGGCCAGGAGTGGCGTTAAACAGGCATAATCAAAGTAAACGTTCCAACATATTAGTTGCAACGGAAGCATTACTTATTGCGTATATGGGGTACATTACGCATTTCATTTTGGTTCAGTTAGCACTGACAAATTCTGTAACTATCGAAAAACTCGTAGTAAATGTTGGATTATTGACCGTATGTATCCTGCTTTGCTCTTTATCAGTCGGGCTATATGAAGCCAAATTGCGCGAAACCTTCCGCGGTATCATCCGGCGAATCTTTGTCAGCGTAGGGCTGAGTTACTTTTTCGTAGAGATAATCAGTCGGGCATTTTTTGATGACCTGATTATGCATCCCTACTACTTACCTGCAGCGGTTGCCTCGATAATTATCACCCTGGTGGTGTTTCGCTATTTCACTAACCGCCTTGGCTTACTGGGTCTGGGTAAAGTGCGCATCGTCGTACTGGGAGCTGGTGAACGTGCTTCTATTATAGAAAAGCGGATGCGTCGGGATGTTGATCGTATCGCTTTTGACCTTGTGGGTTTTATTCCTATCCCTGGCGATAATCGCGAAGAAGGTATTCGTAAAGAAGAAATTATTCATGTAAAGGTGGATGAAAACTTCCAGCAATTTATTGCAGATAATGATATTGAAGAAATTGTTATCGCATGCGACCAGCGTCGAGGTACCCTGCCTATAGAAGTACTTTTCGAATGCCGACTGCGTGGTATCGAAGTCACTGACCTGCTCGACTTCATGGAACGTGAAACGGGTCAGATTGTGGTTAATCTGATGTACCCTAGCTGGGTAATCTATTCTAATGGCTTCCACAGCCAGAACTATCTGCGTGATGCCCTGGATTATACGATTAACGCATTTCTCGCTGGCTTTATCTTTCTTTTCACATGGCCGTTTATGCTATTAACCGCCACCATCATCTGGCTGGATGATGGTCGCCGTACTGGCACGTCAGTATTTTATAAGCAAGAGCGGGTGGGATTGAACGGTAAATTGTTCAAGATTATTAAGTTCCGTAGTATGCGCCCTGATGCCGAAAAAGATGGAGCGAAGTGGGCCAGCAAAAACGATGACCGGGTAACCCGTATCGGTCACTTCATCCGCAAATACAGGATTGATGAGCTGCCTCAGCTTTTTAATGTATTTAAAGGCGAAATGTCTTTCATCGGCCCACGCCCCGAGCGCCCGGAATTTGTTGAAAAGCTAGTACGCGAAGTTCCCTATTATAACCAACGTCATAATGTAAAACCTGGCCTGGCAGGCTGGGCACAGCTCAATTATCCTTATGGTGCCAGTGTTGAAGATTCGATGGAGAAGCTGAAGTTTGATCTCTACTACGTGAAGCATCAAAGTATGCTGCTGGATATCCTGATACTTATCCGTACGGTAGAGATTGTATTATTTGGTAAGGGTCGCTAACGCGTTACGCTTCTGCACAAGCGCTGAAAGCCGGACTATTGCCTCCTGACGGTTATTGCAATGTCCGGCTTTTTTATCTCTTGTGTTGCATTTATCACACAGCAAGCCTGATTATACGCCTCGCAACCGCCCCGCTCTCCCGACTTAATATTACTGCCTCATCTGATAAACAGGTATACCATTTTGCAGCAATCGCTAAATGGCTTCCTGAGGCCTGTTTTCCAGTTAAGGGCAACTTCTTCAATTACTAGATAACAAACAAAGTCTTCTGAAATCCCTGAGGTCGTTGCGGCATGTGTATTGAAGCTCAATAAACAGATTTGATCGAGTGTTTGGCATAGTCGAAGGGATTGCTCCTCACGATACGAAATCAATAACGTGACCAGGCAGTCGCATCGGTGTGTTCACCAACCCATCAAGACTGTCGAAATG
>CAZOYR010000195.1:0-2169 GCA_964584105.1 uncultured Alteromonas sp. | reverse complement strand
CCTGCGACCCCTTGGACCCAAACCAAGTGCGCTACCAAACTGCGCCACTCACCGATACCGTTCCGGCGATTTCGTTACTCGCCGTTACGGGTTGCGCATATTACTGACTTGCCCCTACCTCGTCAAACACTTTTTCAAATAAAAATGCTGACCGCTCACAAAGCAAACAAAGCGCAGATAAATCCAACAATTCGCGGGAATTTCATCCAGTTAGCAGTCTTTGCTCGCCATATGTCCGTGCATGTAAAAGGACTTGCTCACCACATGGCTTACCGGCTGCTATCAGTAGTAATAACTTATCCTGAATAAAAAAGGATCTACTGGTGCCGGGGATTTTATGAAACAATATCGCGCGTCACCTTTATCTCCACTATATACAAAGAGCATTATCCTTTATGACCGCGCATATTATTGATGGCAAATTAATTGCCAAGCAGGTACGCCAACATGTTTCTTCTTATGTCGATTCGCTGAAAGCGTCAGGGAAACGGCAGCCAGGCCTGGCCGTCGTGCTTGTTGGAACCGATGCAGCTTCTCAGGTGTACGTGGCTAATAAGCGCAAAGCGTGCGAAGAAGTCGGCTTTGTCTCCCGTTCTTTCGATTTGCCGGCAAATACCGATCAGGCGTCTTTAGAGTCATTAATTGATGAGCTCAATAATGATGATGAGATTGATGGCATTCTGGTTCAGTTGCCTTTACCTGCTGGTCTGAATTCTGAAGAGATCCTGGAGCGTATTCGTCCTCATAAAGATGTCGACGGATTCCATCCTTATAATATAGGTCGGCTTGCGCAGCGTATTCCGGCCCTTCGCCCCTGCACGCCAAAGGGCATTATGACAATGATTGAGTCGACCAAACGCCGTATTAAAGGTTTGGATGCAGTTATTGTCGGCGCCTCTAATATTGTTGGCAGGCCTATGGCGCTGGAATTATTACTGGCCGGCTGCACCGTTACCACCTGTCACAAATTTACTAAAGAGTTACGCACCCATGTCAGTCGCGCCGATTTGCTGGTCGTCGCTGTTGGTAAGTCCAATTTCATTCCCGGAGACTGGGTCAAACCCGGCGCGATTGTTATTGATGTTGGCATTAACCGTAACGCGGATGGTTCATTAGTGGGTGATGTAGAATTCGACAGCGCTAAGGAGCGTGCTGGATGGATTACGCCCGTCCCCGGCGGTGTGGGACCCATGACGGTTGCCAGCCTCATTGAAAACACCCTGGAAGCTTACGTAAAGTTTCACTCATGAGCGAAAAGGTTATTATTAACGCGATGCGCAATTGGGTAGACGATGTGGTAATACACCATAACTTCTGCCCGTTCGCCCGCTTTGTGCGCCATCCCGAAACCATCCATTATCAGGTTTGTAACGACGATGATGTGGCCGATATCATGGTGGCATTACACAATGCGTGTGTACAGTTAGATGACGATGCTGACATCGCTACAACCTTGTTAATAGCACCAGCACTATATCGGTTTGATGATTATCTTGATGCCCTTTCACTGGCACAGGCAATGCTAACCCAGTGGCATTACGAGGGCGTTTATCAGCTTGCCAGCTTTCACCCTGAGTATACGTTTGAGGGCGAAGCAGAGCACTCACCTTCCCATTATACGAACCGGGCGCCTTATCCTACATTTCATTTAATCCGGGAAGCAGATATCAGCCGGGCACTGAAAGATTACGCTGATCCGGACGCTATATTCGAAGCCAACATAGAGCGTACCGAAGCGCTGGGATGCAAACACTTGCAGGCACAGCTCAACGCCTGCATAAAAAAAGCTCAGGGCAAGGCCTGAGCTCTACTAATACGTCCGCGGGTAAGGCTATTGGCCGCCGCTGGTTATCGCTTCTAGAGAAAGTAAAAATGCCCGCCCCTGGTAGCCGGACACGGTAAAAATCCAGTCACTGACCCAGGAGGGGCTCTCCGGCATAGTGAAATGCACCTGATATTGATCAAGGTCATTGGCAGTGCTTATTTCAATCAGAATTCGCTCCCCGTCCAGCAGTGTCATATCCACTTTGCCCGCCAGTTTCTGCGCCTCCCACTCAGCCTGACTAAACGGTCTGACCTGCAGATAATTAAACGCAAAAATATCTTCCAGCGCTTGTGCCAGAACACCCGGGTAACTCAGTGAAACCGGTGAAACCGGTTGAGTCTGCT
>CAZOYR010000194.1:0-2302 GCA_964584105.1 uncultured Alteromonas sp. | reverse complement strand
TCATTGACTAAGTTATACATCGCTTCAGCACTGTAGTTTACCAGTGCGCTTCGTTGAATAATCGGCATTAAAAATTCACTAACAACATTAATTGCATAGCGTTAGTTTACCACGAGATATTTTGCTTACCTACCGTTTACCGCCCCCCTGAAAAATCTGTCTGTGTCCTTTAAAATTCAGTCGCAATGCCCCATATCAGAGTTCTTAGCGTAATAACGATGTCTCAACGCAATTGAAACTAAAGACAACAGGAACGCAATCAGTATAATGGCGGGCATGAAAAAGAATAAAGCAAATACCAGCGGCACCATCGCGCTGAATAAAAAGGCACGACATGATTATCACCTTGAAGACAAGTTTGAGGCTGGTATGTCGCTGCAGGGATGGGAAATTAAAAGCATCCGTGAAGGCAAGGTAAACATCACCGACAATTATGTCATCATTCAAAATGGTGAAGCGTACCTGGTGGGCAGTCGCATTACGCCGCTACAACAAGCCTCTACACATGTTATCTGTGCCCCTGAACGTGCACGCAAATTGTTATTGAATAAGCGGGAGCTTGATCGACTAATTGGTGCCCGGGATCGGCAGGGTTACTCAATCGTAGCCACAGCAATGTATTGGAAAAAATGCTGGGTGAAGTTAGAAATACACCTGGCGAAAGGTAAGCAAACGAAAGATAAGCGCGACACCGTGAAAGAGCGTGACTGGCAGCGCCAGAAAGAACGCGTGATGAAACACAGCGTTTAATCGTTTCGGCTTTCAACGATAGATTTGTACCGCCGGGTCATTTTGGCCCGGTGAGCAGTGTCCAGTACAAGACTCCAGAGCTCAGACGGGTTACGAAGTGTCGATAAGTCATTGCCAAGTCTGCGTAACTGTCTTCGCACCATCGACATGGTAATAAGGCTTGCGAGCGTCTTATCTTTGCGGTTACAGCGTAAAATTACGCCGCGATATTCCGGGTTTTCCTGCCACTTTTTAGCCAGATCCGGCGTAGTAGCCAGTGCACTGGCCATCCCTACCAATGAACATCCCGACTCAATGACAGATGCAGCCACCGGTAACCGACTAATACCACCCGTTGTCATCACCGGCATGTCAGCAATTGCAGCTATTTGAGCGGCAAAATCAGCAAAGTACGCTTCTTTTGATAATGGTGCGTCGTCGACTGTGCGCCCCTGCATCGCCGGAGACTCATAACTTCCGCCTGACACTTCCACTACATCAACACCGAGTTTATTTAGGTGAGCCACGACTTCCCTGGCTTCTTCAGGCGACATGCCATCGCGCTGAAAATCTGAGGCGTTTAGCTTAATCCACAGAGCAAAATCATTCCCGCATTTGGCTTTCACTTCACTGACGATGTTAATTAAAAGCCTTGCGCGATTAGCAAGCCGCCCACCCCACTGATCATTACGCTGATTAACCCGTGGGGACAAAAACTGAGACAGCAAGTAGCCGTGTGCGGCGTGGATCTGTACACCATCGAATCCGGCCTCTTTGGCTCGCGCCGCTGTGGTGACGAACTGGCGGATAATGGTGTAAATCTCATCGCAACTGGCTTCACGGGCCTGGGCGAACTGATTAGAATATCTGCCCAGCTGAAGATTGACGGCTGAGGGCGCCAGCGCGTAGTCATTGACTGACTTAAAAACCTGACGACCGGGATGATTAATCTGCATAATCGCCAGACTGCCGCCCGAGCGCATCACTCTGGCCCACTCGACAAACGGTGCAAGCGGACTGTTTTGATCCAACACTACACCACCCGGGCCGGTCATAGCATGTTTATCTACCATAACGTTACCGGTAATTATCGCGCCAAGCCCGCCATGTGCCCAGTACCGGTAAAGCGAGAAAAGATTATGGTCCGGCAAAAGGTTGGCACCAGACATATTCTCTTCCATTGCGGCTTTTACGATCCGGTTGGGAAGGACTTTGCCACATGGCAGAGTAAGTGGCGTGAATAAAATCTGATGGGCACTCATAAATAAAAACTGTCAGGTCAAAATGCCCGCTTACTTTATCTGTAAATACAATAAATTGCATCTTTGAAGCAGATTTTTTGTTTTGCCTGTTGGTTTTTTTACAAACATAACCATATCTGTTTACAGACAGTCATTCATCGTTAATACAATAGGTTTAAATGCCTGAATTTTAGGCGAACCACGGGTTATAGCGCTTGTCTGGTGCACCCGTTCGCGATAGAATGATTGTTCGCTGTTAATTTAAGTAGAAGTAATCGGATTAACGGCAACACGCTTCAGGGGCTGATTAGGATTCGACAGGATCTAGGACG
>CAZOYR010000193.1:0-2544 GCA_964584105.1 uncultured Alteromonas sp. | reverse complement strand
TTCGGGCGTCATGCCCAATAATTCATGTACGCCTGTTCTTCCACGGTAACCGGTGCCTCCACACTCATCACAGCCGGTGCCTTTATAAAGTGTGAGCGGGTCATCCATCTTTAACTCGTCAATATAGTCATCGCCATACTGACGTCGGATAAAGGCGATATCGTCCTCAGACGCTTTGTAGCTCTCTTTGCAGTTACTGCATAGGGTACGTATCAGACGCTGCGCCAGAATGCCCACACAAGCGTCGGAAAAGTTGACCGGGTCGAGCCCAAGGTCCAGCAAACGGGTAATAGTTTCAGGTGCCGAGTTCGTATGCAATGTGGATAAGACAAGGTGACCGGTCAGCGATGCTTCGATACCGGCATGAGCGGTTTCTTTGTCACGCATCTCACCGATAAGAATAATATCGGGGTCAGCCCGCAAGAATGCGCGCAGTGCGTTGGCAAACGTAAAGCCTATTTTCGGGCTTACCTGAACCTGTTGCAGACCCGATTGCGTGATCTCCACCGGGTCCTCCGCCGTCCATATTTTCTTATCAGGTGTATTAAGGTACCCAAGCACGGCATGAAGTGTGGTTGTTTTACCTGAACCCGTAGGTCCCACAACCAGTAAGATACCATGTGGCTTTTTGATCATGGTTTCCAGGCGCGTCATATTCGCCGGCGCCAGATTCATTTTATCAATAGGCATTGCACCACCAGATGCAAGAATACGCATCACCACGCCTTCGCCAGCAACGGTTGGAATTGTGGCAACACGGACTTCCACCGGCTGACCACTCATACCGAAGGTTAATTTACCATCCTGAGGAACCCGCTTCTCAGCGATATTCAGATTGGCCATAATCTTTATGCGGGCGATAACTGCACTGTGGTGGCCCTTAGGGATTTGATTCATATCGCGGCAGACACCATCTATCCGCATTCGCACTCGTGTTGGCCCTGATTTTTCCGGGTCGATGTGAATATCTGATGCATTGAGGCGTTTTGCGTCATGTAAAATACGGCTGACCAGACGTACCACCGCTGGCGCATCATCAGAAAGCTCATCGGTATGGTCATCAACCTCTTCCGTTGAGCCGCCTATTTCATCAAGTATCTCGCTCATCTCTCCCGGGGCTGCGCCGCCGCTGCCTTCCCCCAGGTATTGCAGAATCTGATTAGGCAAGCCGACTGCGATGTCGTAGACATCAATGCCCATGGCGCTTTCGATTTCCATCAACAACGCGGCGTTATTGGGTTCGGCCATCAGCACAATCGGGTTATCGTGCACATCGGCAATAACCGCAACAAAGTTACGCTTCAGATAGGACAGGTTGAGTTTGCTGTCATTCTGATAAAGATGATACTTGTCGGGTAGGTACGCCAGGTACGGCACCTGATAGTGAACCGATAACGAGTTACCGACCTGTGCTTCCTGCACGCGATGCTCTGTCATAAGGCGCTGCACCACCTGGCGATGATCTTTTGAGGTGCTAATCAGTTCTTTAAGTGCTTTTTCCTCAATCAGCCCCTGATGCAATATGGAGTCAAAGGCATTAGCTGTGCCGCCAAGCTCGTAGCGAAATTTCTGACCAAGGATGTCGGTCACCTGACGCGCCATGTCTAAATCAGTGTCGTTAAATGAGCCGGTCTTTTTGTTGATGATTTGCATTACGCCGAGCAACACACCGGCATTCAGAATAGGCACACATAAGATGTTCTGGGTTTTGAATGAGCTGGATTTATCGAACTTATCGGCGAAGCGCAGTCGCGGGTGGACACGCGCGAGTTCGTCCTTGTCGTAGGGGTCACTAATGAGCACGGGCAGCTGAGAAAGTGCAACATAACCGGCAATAGAAAGCGGGCTGATGGGCACTTTTATTTCCGTTGTTTCCTTGCCCGTTTTAAACCGGGCGACCAGATCCTGATGCTGACGACGACGCTGGAAGATACTCATGCGGGATGCATCGAACAAAGACAGAAGGATTTTCTCCAGTTCTGAGTAGGCACCCATCAGCGTAGAATGTTTGCTAAGGGTTGTTCGTATTTCATCCAGCTTGTGCTGGTCACTGTTCATTATCATCGTAAATCTGCTACTGCGTCGGAATATGTGCTTAATGTGTCTTTGTCAGCTATCCCTTTTCAGGGCGGACCAGACGACTGTAATTCTAAGATTTTTGAGTCGAATCTTCACCTTATACTTATCGGCACGCATCAGCAATCATAAAGTCTACCAAAATGGAGACATATAGTTATGTGATATGGGCTAACAGGTATGTGCCCACACAGGTATCAACCGCTTGCTGAAGTATAAAGCACCACTTATCAGCGTATACTGGCAGCCCGGCCAGAAAACAGCGGCTCTGTTCACTTTTTCTGCGAATAGTCCTTGCAAATTAGCGCAACCTCTATATAATGCGCGCCTCTGCCCAAGTTAGGGCAAAAAGTTTTAGCCGCAACCACACTGCTTTTAGGGTGGATGCCAACGTAACGGACACGGTCCATTTTGGATTAAAACCTGTTGCCGGCGTGCTAGAAAAAGAACAGGGTTCCGATTTGGAAC
>CAZOYR010000192.1:0-2545 GCA_964584105.1 uncultured Alteromonas sp. | reverse complement strand
CTTGGCGAGCAGCGCTGCAAACTTAATAGTGTCCCGACAGATGAGCTCGAGAAGGCCTTAAACGATGATGTCGCGGTATTGATGCTTACGCATATCAACTTTCGTTCCGGACGGATCCACGATATGCAGCGCTTAACCAGGCTGGCACAGGATAAAGGCATTCTGATCATTTGGGATCTGGCGCACAGCGCGGGTGCTGTACCCCTTGAACTGGATGCTTGTAACGTCGATTTTGCCGTGGGGTGCGGTTATAAATATCTCAATGGTGGCCCTGGCGCACCTGCGTTTATTTATGCTGCATCCAGACATCATGCTCAGGTCAAGCAACCCCTCAGTGGCTGGATGGGTCACGCAAATCCGTTCGCATTTTCAGACAACTACGAACCCGCAGTGGGGATCCGGCAGTTTCTGACAGGAACGCCATCTATCATAGCAATGGCGGCACTGGATGCAGCGCTTGATGTCTTTGCTGATGTGGATATGCAAGCGGTGCGCAATAAATCGATTGAACTGACAGAACTGTTTTTATCGCTAAAAAAAGACCACGCCTGCCTGTTCGATTTAACTCTCCAGTCACCTGCTGATTCAGCCGTACGAGGCAGCCAGTTATCGTTTTCTCATCCTGATGCTTATGCTATTTGTCAGGCGCTGATCGCACATGGGGTGATACCGGATTTCAGAGCCCCCGACATTGTCCGGTTTGGTTTTACGCCTTTATATTTGCGCTACAGTGACGTCTCTCAGGCGATAGATGTTTTAGCAATGATTATGGATAAAGCACTTTACAAGGATTCAAAATATAACCAGCGGGCGACCGTAACCTGAGCAGCGGTGCAATAAGATAGTATTGCAATGACTTGCCGCACCGGCTAGTCAGCACCTATTATTTTTCTGCTGCCTGATGATGGTAATATGGATAGTCATCAGGTAGCTTAGCTGGCGGGATGGCTGTAGCCTTTACAGGAATATGCCACTGATTCTTCTGCTGGTCTGTACGGGCGCCCGGAATTAGTTTCACAACACGATCAACGATATTTATGCCGCGTGCCGCCATGGATGAAAACTGATCAATACCATCGTTGTCGAACCCGCCGCGGGTTCGGTGGATATTGAATGTTTCTGAAAAGGTTCTGTCAAACTGTGCCTCTAATGCTTTTTTACCCATGATAAAACCCAGCATCCCGCCCCATGTGGCGGCCGGGTTGTCAGCATCCCAGCCACAAAGTACGGCTATTTTAACCGTCTTTTGGTAATCACCTTCCCCGTAAAACAGACTTATCAGACTGGCTGCGAAATTGATGCCGGAGGCAAAACAGCCGTTACAATAAAGGTTTCTGGATGTCACAGTATAACCACCTTTTTGTTCCACCTGATAACGCTGATAAACCGCGTCTCGGGTCTTTTCCCACGGCAAACCCTGGCGAAACTTCGCAAGCACAAAATCGTACATGTGCGCCGTATACGATGCATCAGGAAGTCGTTGTCGCGCTTTATGCGCAAGCGCCAATATTTGTTCGCTATCAGGCGCATTTTTAAATGATGCTGCCAGCGAATACATTATCACGTAAAACTCCGCCGCCCAGCGGGCATCTTCTCTGGCGGTGGTTAATATCGGCAGGCGAGCCATGTCCAGTGCAATATCAGGCCGTCCGGGTGCAAACAATCCGAATATTTCTGTGGTCAGCTGCGCATCAATCATATCGAAGTGCGGATTCTTCGACGGCTTGCTGGTATCGGGAGGTAACACACCCTGTCGCATCAGATCATGCGCCTTTTGATTCGACACCCAGAGAAAGTTTTCCTTTTCGCCTTTATCATTGGTAAAAGGCGTGTTTTCGTCAGAATAGATATGTGTCAGCCAGCCTTCACGAATTTGCTGTGCCGTTAAATGTGTCGTCTCGTATTTTGTCAGCAGGTGCTGATACAGATACTCGATATCAGTATCGTCATCCGAGCCCCACATGCCGTCTTTCTCAAACACCCAGTCAATCGTTGCCGATAAATCACTGGGAACGCCCTGCCCCCAAATGCTTGGCTGATCTTTTGTGCCCCAGTCTTCTCGCGTATAAAACTCACCATGGGGTCCCTCGCCGCCGATTTTGTCCATTTCGGTGACCAGACCTGTCCAGTTTGCAATACTTTGCCCCAGCCAGAATCCTTCCAATTTATCCTGATATTCAGCGCGAGACAGTGTCAGCGTTTCATGCGCCGACGTTGCATAAACTGGCATCGCCGGAAGTGAAAGGATACTGACGAGCAACAAGAGAGAAGAAAAGGCGTTCATTTTAAATCCGGGACGTAATCGTACCGTTGAGCATGATTGAACTCGTAGCATGAGTCAATAATCGGTGCGGCTTCGCCTGATCCCACTACAAATATGGCAGACTAGTAAAAAAGGAATGTGTTAATACACTATGGGAAAAATGAATTAAAAAGATAAATGGCTACGCCAACGATAATCATGCTATCTCCCGCTACACTGGCACAGGCAGAAAAACAATGAAAACAGGTTTTTAAGTGTGAAGGCCATGGCGTTAGCCCTTAT
>CAZOYR010000191.1:0-2585 GCA_964584105.1 uncultured Alteromonas sp. | reverse complement strand
AACCAGAAAGTTGCGGTTGTGGGCGGTGGTAATACCGCGGTTGAAGAAGCGCTTTACCTGTCTAACATTGCGTCAGAAGTCCATGTTGTTCATCGTCGTGACACATTCCGCTCAGAAAAAATTCTAGAGCAGCGCCTTCGTGAGAAAGCAGAGAACGGCAATGTTGTACTGCATCTTGATCGCACACTGGATGAAGTGATGGGCGATGAAATGGGTGTCACGAAGATCCGTATCGCTGATACCAAAAGCGACGCCAAGGAAGAGTTGGACGTAATGGGCTTGTTTATTGCCATTGGCCATAAGCCTAATACGGATATTTTCGAAGGTCAGCTTGAAATGAAAGATGGCTATATCAAGGTCAATAGCGGCACTGAAGGTAATGCTACTCAAACATCAGTTGAAGGCGTTTTCGCTGCAGGTGATGTGAGCGACCATGTATATCGTCAGGCAATTACTTCTGCCGGCACCGGCTGTATGGCAGCGTTGGATGCTGAGAAGTATCTTGACGGTGTTAGAGCCGCCGCACAGTGGTAAGCTGTTTTATCCTGTAAAAAAGGGCCCTAAGGGCCCTTTTTTAATGTCATTACTATATTTAACGTAAATGCCCGTTAGATTTGTTATAACTATTTGGAAAATCGCTTTCGCTGTTTATTATGATTGAGCTTCCTTACCTGACCCAGTACACACCATTTCCGCCCGTTAGCACCGCACTGACAGAACCCAACGGCTTGCTGGCTTTCGGGGGCGACCTGTCAGTGCGACGATTGCTTAATGCATACAGTCAGGGTATTTTTCCCTGGTTTAGCGATAACGAGCCATTATTATGGTGGTCACCCGATCCCCGCGCTATCATTGAGCTTGACAAATTTCACTGTGCAAAAAGTTTGCGCAAGCTCATCCGCCAGCAACGCTATAAGGTAACGCTCAATCACCGCTTTAATGAGGTCATTGAACTGTGCGCCTCCATTCCTCGCCAGGATCTTCACAGCGATGACACCTCATCGGCGACCTGGATAACCGATACGATGAAATACGCTTACACACAATTGCATCATGCGGGTTTCGCTCATTCCATTGAGGTGTGGGATACCAACGATGAACTGGCGGGCGGTTTATACGGTGTTGCTGTTGGGGATGTTTTTTGTGGGGAATCTATGTTCCACAAACAGGCAAATACGTCTAAACTTGCTATGTATGCATTAGTGAAACACATGCAGTTGCATGGGTTAGCATTTATAGATTGCCAGATGCCTACAGACCACCTGGCGAGCCTGGGAGCGATAACCATAAGCCGTGAAGATTTTGTTTCACGACTGAAGGACCACTCACAGACTTTGGATGAAACCGGGGACCGTATGCCCACTTATCGACAGTGTTGGCAGAAGCAGGTGATTGCCCTATGAAATTTGGAATTACCCAAACATTCAGTTGCAGCTATCTACCCGAAGAGCATGAGCAACTTTTGGTGTTCGCAGAAAAAGACCAGAACTTTGCATGGCGATATGGCCAGCTAATTCAGGCAGGCTTCAGACGTAGCGGAGGACAGATTTACCGGCCTCATTGTCCGTCCTGTTCTGCTTGTCAGTCAATTCGCATATTGGTAGATGAATTCGTTCCGTCGCGAAGTCAGAAGCGCGTACTGTCCCGAAACGCACACCTGACCTCTACATTAACATCAACACCCCGTGACGCTTACTACGCGCTCTATGAACGCTACATATCGCAACGCCACGCAGAGGGCTCTATGTATCCACCCAACCGCCAGCAGTATGAAAGCTTTGTGCTATGCGAGTGGAAGTCGCCGGTATTTATAGAAGCCTACGATGGTGACGAGTTGGTTGCTGTTGCGGTAACTGATAGTATTGATAACGGTAGCGAGCACCAGGCTTATTCTGCCCTGTACACGTTCTACGCTCCGGACAGGCTGCAACATTCACCGGGCACCTGGATGATCCTGCAACAGTTGAAGCATGCAAAAGCAAATAACAAGCAGTATCTTTATTTGGGCTACCAGATAGATGATTGTGCTAAAATGAACTATAAGCAACGCTTTAATCCTAACGAGCGTTTTTATAACAACGACTGGCATCGTTTTGATAAAAAATAGCGTTTTACCTTTACTTATCAAGCTAGATTGGTTAAGGTCTGCGCGGCAAAATTTTGACTTACTGAGGTAACTGCTATACATGGCAAAAGAAGATTCTATTGAAATGGAAGGCGTGGTACTTGATACCCTTCCTAACACAATGTTCCGCGTCGAACTGGAAAATGGCCACGTGGTCACTGCGCATATCTCTGGTAAAATGCGCAAAAACTATATTCGAATTCTGACAGGTGACAAAGTCACTGTTGAGATGACACCGTACGATTTGACTAAAGGTCGTATCGTGTATCGTGCAAGATAATATCAGTAAGTAAGAATCTCACCGATAAGAAAAAACCCGGCAATTGCCGGGTTTTTGTTTTTCTTCCATCAGCCTAGTTTGATTCAGCCTGCGTATTTTGGGACTCAACCCCGGTGTAAGTAAACTCCAGCTTGTTATCACCTAAATCTACTTTAACGGTCCCGCCTTTGCTCAGTTCAC
>CAZOYR010000190.1:0-2650 GCA_964584105.1 uncultured Alteromonas sp. | reverse complement strand
GCCCCTCTGTTGGATCACGTCTTTGTTGAGTGGGCTTTCTCGATTAACAGTTCAGACAACATCCGGGGCAACGAAGGGAAATACGCGTTTAAAAAGGCTCTCGAACCTTATGTGGATCATAACATTCTCTACCGCCCGAAAATGGGGTTCAGTATCCCGTTAGCGGAGTGGTTCCGAGGCCCTTTAAATGACCAGCTGAGAACAACCATACTTTCTGAGAATATGCTCGATAGCGGTTTTTTCTCTGCCTCTGCGTTAAAAACCATGATAGATGAACACACCTCAGGTAAGGGAAATCATGCCGATGCCCTGTGGTGTCTACTCATGTTCGCGAAGTTTATGAATAGGCAGTAGTGATATGAAAATACTGACAGTAACAACATAACCCTAAACATGGTGTGTTTATCGAAACACGATTACGTCACTTAAAACTGCATTACCCGGATGTGGAAGTAAAAGTGATCGCTCCTGTTCCGTGGTTTCCGTTTCGTCAGCAAGTGTTTGGTTCATATGGTTCTTACGCTAATGCTCCGGTTCGTGAAGAACGCTTTGGTATGGAGGTCTATCACCCTCGGTTTGTCGTCGTACCTAAAGTTGGAATGACACTCACCCCTCACACCCTTGCCAACACAATTTACAAACAGGCTAAGCGTCTTATCGAACAAGGATTCGATTTCGATGTCATCGATGGTCATTATTTCTACCCCGATGGTGTGGCAATAGCGCAAGTAGCGAAAAGGCTCGGCAAACCTTTTACGGTGACAGCAAGAGGGACAGATATCAATCTCATTCCTGAGTACGACAAACCGAGAAAAGATATTCAGGCAGTACTGAATCAAAGCGATCACAACATGGCTGTATGCGAAGCACTAAGGCAGGAGATGATTAAGCTCGGCGCGAAACCGGACTCTGTCTCTACATTAAGAAATGGTGTTGATTTACAGCTATTTAGTTACGCCGATGAGCAAAAGCAACATATTCTGAGAAAGCAGCTGCACCTACCCGAGCAACAAACCATACTGCTTTCTGTCGGGCATCTCATTGAGCGTAAAGGTCACTACCTGGCTATCGAAGCTTTGCGCCATTTACCTGATGTACTACTGCTTATTGCAGGTAATGGTCCGGATGAAAAACAGCTGAAACAGCTTGTTGAAAAAGAGCGTCTGCAGTCGCGGGTTATTTTCCTGGGAAGTCTGAGCCAAAACGAACTGGCTGCCTATTACAGCACAGCCAATGCGCTCATATTAGCCTCCAGTCGCGAAGGCTGGGCAAATGTCTTACTGGAATCCATGGCGTGTGGCACCCCCGTCGTGGCAACAAATATCTGGGGGACACCGGAAGTGGTTCAGAGCCAGGACGCAGGTGTGCTTGTCGACAGAAATCCGCAGGCCATTGCGCAAGGTATCAAGACTCTACTATCAAACCCGCCAGAGCGTCAGGATACCCGCCGTTATGCCGAGCAGTTCGACTGGCTGACAACATCACGTGGTCAGCATGACATCTTCAGCACCATCGTAAATGCTCGGCAAACAGACGTAAGCCTGAACAACACTCATGTGAATACACCATCAGCAAAAGTACAGACACTATCAGGGGATGAAAGGATCACTTAATGAAAATACTGTATCACCACAGAATAGCGTCTAAAGATGGCCAGTACGTCCATGTAGAAGAGATCATTAATGCCCTGGAAAATCTGGGACATGAGGTAATTGTCGTCGGTCCCAAAGTTGCTGAGGATTCGGAATTTGGCAGCGATGGCGGTTGGGTATCAAAGATAAGAAAGTCATTACCAACTTTTTGTTCAGAGTTACTTGAGTTTAGTTACTCCTTTTATGTCTTCGTAAAACTATTATTTGTTGCCATAAAGGTTCAGCCCGATGCAATTTATGAGCGCTATAACCTCTTTCTGCCCTCTGGAATCTGGGTTAAAAAGTTACTTCGCCTCAAACTGATACTGGAAGTGAACTCCCCCCTGTACGATGAAAGAAGCCAGTATGGCGGTATTACATTAAAGTCACTTGCCAGGTGGACAGAACATTATGCTTGGCGAAACGCCGATCATGTCTGCCCTGTCACCCACGTACTTGCAGGTTATATCTCTGCGGCAGGCGTACCAACCGATCGTATCACTGTCATTCCGAACGGCATCGATCCGAAAAAGTTCTATCCGTCAGAACAAAACGCCCGCGATAAAAAGTATCAGGAGAAGCTGATTATTGGCTTTGTCGGCTTCTGCCGAGAATGGCATCAGCTCGACAAATTACTCAACTTAATTGCAGAGTCTAATAACAAGGAATTGATGCTGCTTATCGTAGGTGACGGCCCGGCAGCCGAACCGTTGATACAACAAGCAAAACAATTAGGCCTGGAAGAGCGTTTTCAGGTCACCGGCCTAATTGCCAGAAATGATATGCCCCACTGGCTGGATCAAATGGACATTGCACTGCAGCCGGCCGTAACTCCCTGGGCATCCCCGCTAAAACTCATCGAGTATTTAGCGAAAGGGAAAGCCATCGTTGCCCCTGACACCGACAATATTAGAGAACTATTGTGCGACAACAGAAATGCACTTCTCTACGACATGGATAAACCCGATGAAATTCTGGATTGCGTTAAACGCATTTTGGAAAATGACCAACTGAGAGCG
>CAZOYR010000189.1:0-2819 GCA_964584105.1 uncultured Alteromonas sp. | reverse complement strand
GCAAGACTACACCAGGCATTATCACTTCGAAATGTTACCCGTTGTTGTGTGCGCGCAGATAAGCGCGAAGCAATCCAGCTGGCTACCTCGTCGGGCGCAATGTTCAGCTTTTTTACCATGTTATCCAGCAACTGCCTGACACGCTGTTGCTGTAAGCGCTCCTGTAACCTGGCCGCAATATCGCTGATGATACGCATGACATGCTGTTCCTGTAAGGGCAATTGAATGAACGCTGCGGCACCGGATTCAAACGCCTTCAGGGCATCCGTATTACTGCTGCCTATAACAACGAGCTGTCGTCCGGCCCGCTTACATTGACCGGATAATCTGCCTGCACTGGCCGACTCACACAAACAAATAGCAGCATAATGTGCATCGAAAGTAGCTTTTTCATCAGGGATATAGTGCACATCCTGTACATCAGGATGGTACATCAACAAATGATGAAGCTGAGCCGCTACACTGTTGTGACGCAATAACAGAAAAGCGGACAGCTGCGTGGATGCCGATTGACAGGGAAAGCTGTGAAATACTGCATCATCAGGGTCAGCAGAAGCAATAACCTGCTGGTACGAAACAAGCTTTTGCTCCCACACTGACGAGGATGTTTTCATAATTAACGAGCAGCCGTTAGGGTACGGTCATATTTTAGTCTGCGGGCAAGCAATTCTCCAGTTGCTTGGGCATTATTCACCTGCGCAAAGGTATGGATATCCATGCTGTCACAGACCAGCCCTTTTTCTACCGCACGATATGTCAGCCCACTTTTCTTTATCGCCATGTGCAGCTGAAACGACTTATTGTTTTTAATAGCGCTACAGATTTTTACCAGGTCCGATTCCAGGTATTTGGGGTAACTGGCATTAGCACTGAATGAAACACCACCTGCAACTAAACATACTGACATGACTGTCGCTGCTGATTTTGCCCATGATTTTACGTTTTTCATCGCTCTTCTCCAGATGACCCGACACCGCGTCGGGTGTACTGTTAAAGTAGTGAACTATTCGCAGAAGGTTATGCAGGTTTCGTTAAACCGACAGTATTTGAGATTGTGCGATAAAAATAGAAATTCAGGGGGTAAATGGTCGGGGCTGTGTGCTGTTTATCGCAAGAACGACATACTTTGTAACAGCCACTGCGACGCCGGCCTGTCAGGTAGAAATAATGTGCTGAAGAATATCAGTTAGCGGAACTTTGCTGGATAAAAAATGGCGGGTGTGAAAAGTGGGAAGCGCAATTCAGGCTTCCCAGACCGCTTTCATCAGAAAAAACTGTCCTGATGAATTTTTATAAAGGACGGAGTACCGACCTTACTGTAGTCAACTTTGTATTCTTTTCCGTTCAGGGTTTGGATGAACAGCAACGTTTTTTCATCACCGAACACTTCTCCGGTTGTGATATCCACCAGCTCCATATCCATCATTTTTGCGTCGCGCTTATTTTCAGGGACTTTGCCTTCGTATTCTTTCAAACCACGAAAGGTCACTAAAATTGGTGGCTTCTCGTCACCATTCATTATAAGCAAGTCGTACTTTCTAACCTTGTGAATTATTGTATTACGACCGCTTACCAGAAAGGGCTTTTCTGTCATTCTTTTCTCCGCACAAGCTGGCAATCAGGTTAGTTGTATAAAAATCCAAAGATAGCAAAGAAACCAGGGCGTTGCACTTATCCCAATCATTAAATAATTAGTTTTGTTTCAGATACTCCTGATGCGGAGCATCCCATCTTATCCACTGACGACTGGTTAAATTGCGTAATACTTTTGTGCATTCCTGTGATGAATCATCACCAAGATTGCACGATGTGTTCTCGCCCTGCATTGCCCGAAACACAATTTCTCTCAGGGAGGCCGATAATCGCAAGTCTTCTACGTTGGCTTTCAGTGGCAAGTCCACCGTTACCCGATTCGGTTTAGCGCACGAGACTGGCGTATCATCATCGCTTGGTGAATCGCACTGACCACTTGCCAGCATAAATGACCACAGCGAAGACGGTTCGCGACTCTGTTTCAGTTCAATACGCATAAATGAATGTCCGACACGCATCGACTGAAACATCGCTGTGTGATTGACAGGCGCTGCGGCGCTACTTTCCAGCAAATGATTTTCACTAAATGGCAGGCCCAGCGTGAAGCGAATGGAAGTTGCTCTTTGCATCAGCTTTTCGTTGGCATCAAGTTGAATAGTAACCGGATGCTTTTGCGTTTCACAGCTATCGGTGAACTCTAAGAGTGAGACAGTACGTGACTGATAATCGTTGGGGATAAAAGAAAGCGCTTGCCAGCGACCATCAATCTTGACTCTGGGCTCTGAAAGGTAAAGCGCAAGATAGTCGACATCCCAGTATTTATTATCAAGCTTAATCTGCTGACCGCAATTATCAGTTGGCTGTAAATCTGAAAATCGAACGGGTATGTCACCCGGCGACTTGGAAGGGCTGAAAAACCCGCAGCCAGTAATGATAAGCGTTGAAAGCACAAGCGCGCCGAACCCGACCGATTGATTCATAAAATCCGTAGCTAAATGATTATCTCTGTCTGGCAGTTTATCTGTAACTTTACAAGTGCGCAAAGCCTTCCCGGGGTGTAAGGGCGCAGACAAAACAAACCTGCTTTCAGGCGGTTATAGATTGATGCTTAAATGAGCAGTTGGTCACCCGAACAATAAAAAACCCGCCCTGAGCGGGTGACAAGCAAAAAAAAACTGCTTATACTTCGCGGCACTGGATGGGTGCAATCGCGCGCAGTCAGAATATCCTCAGGCCCCATAGCTCAGTTGGTTAGAGCATCCGACTCATAATCGGCAGGTCCCCTG
>CAZOYR010000188.1:0-2911 GCA_964584105.1 uncultured Alteromonas sp. | reverse complement strand
AGTATGGTGGTCAGACGCCGCTTAAGCTGGCCCGTGCACTTGAGGCAAACGGTGTGCCTATCATTGGTACCGCACCCGATGCAATCGACCGCGCTGAAGATCGTGAGCGTTTCCAGCACATGGTCAATAAGTTAAGTCTTAAGCAACCTGCCAATGCAACTGTCAGTAATATGCAGGAAGCGTTGGAGCGGGCTGACGAGATTGGTTTTCCGCTGGTTGTTCGTCCATCTTACGTACTAGGCGGTCGCGCAATGGAAATCGTGTATGACATGAAAGACCTGAAACGCTATCTGAATGAAGCGGTGAAGGTGTCTAACGATTCGCCGGTATTGCTGGACCGCTTCCTGGACGACGCGATTGAAGTCGATATCGATGCGATGTGTGACGGTACCGATGTGGTCATCGGCGGCATCATGGAACACATTGAGCAGGCGGGTGTTCACTCTGGTGATTCGGCCTGTTCACTGCCGCCACATTCTTTGCCTAAAGACATTCAGGATGTGATGCGTCAGCAGGTTAAGGATATGGCACTTGAGCTGGGCGTGGTTGGTCTGATGAATACCCAATTCGCGGTGAAAGATGGCGAAGTTTATCTGATTGAAGTCAACCCGCGTGCTGCGCGAACGGTGCCGTTTGTATCAAAAGCAACGGGTATCCCGTTAGCCAAAGTGGCTGCGCGGGCAATGGCGGGCGTCAGCCTGGCAGAGCAGGGTGTGACTGAGGAAGTTATCCCACCGTTTTATGCGGTAAAAGAAGTGGTTCTTCCATTTGCGAAGTTTCAGGGTGTAGATCCGCTGCTTGGTCCTGAAATGCGCTCTACCGGTGAGGTGATGGGCGTAGGCGACACATTTGAAGAGGCCTATGCCAAAGCCAATCTGGGCGCTGGTGCGCCACTGCCCAAAGAAGGTAAGGTGCTGCTTTCAGTCAGAGACACCGATAAAGCCCGTGTTATTGAGCTGGCAAAACTTTTGACGGAAAATGGCTTTGAGATCGAGTGTACCCGCGGTACGGCAACTCAGTTATATGATGCTGGCATCATGAGCTCGGTTGTTAATAAGGTGTCTGAAGGGCGGCCAAACATTGTCGACTCCATCAAAAACGGGGTATATGACTACATTATCAATACCACCGAAGGACGTCAGGCAATCACGGACTCTGTCTATATCCGCCGTGAAGCACTGCTTAATAAGATCACCTACACAACGACCATGAATGCTGCCTTTGCAACTGTTCAGGCGAAGTCAGCAGATGATCGCAATCGTGCTACTTCCGTACAGGAATTACACGCGCGAATTAAACATTGATGACAAAAAACAGGATACGAGGTATCCTGTTTCTCATTAATTATGAAAACTGTGCGCCTTGATGGCGCACTTTTTTTGATCATGACAATCCAAAAAACACAGGTGAGACAATACCATGGCTCAGTATCCAATGACTGCTCACGGTGCAGAGCTTCTGCGCAATGAGCTTAACGAACTGAAAACTGTCACGCGCCCTCGCATTATCGAATCCATTGCCGAAGCGCGCGAGCATGGCGATTTAAAGGAAAACGCGGAGTATCACGCTGCGCGCGAGCAACAAAGCTTTTGCGAAGGCCGTATTCAGGATATCGAGGGCAAGCTTTCCAACGCGCAAATTATCGATGTGACCAAAATGGAAAATACCGGCAAGGTTATCTTTGGCACAACAGTGACCATCATGAACCTTGAAACCGATAAAGAAACCCGTTATCGCATCGTGGGTGACGACGAGGCGGATATCAAAAATAACCTTATTTCCGTTAACTCGCCCATCGCACGAGGGCTGATTGGTAAAGAGGTGGATGATGTGGTGAACATTGAAACGCCTTCTGGCACCGTTGAATTTGAAATTACTGAAGTAGAATATATTTAAGCAAAGGGAGCGGTGGCTCCCTTTTTTGTTATCTAAAGCAACGTTTTTTAAGGACAAAAAACAGTGAAACGCCTTCTCCCCATAACAAGCATTTGCGCACTGGTTTTCCTGGTTTCCGGCTGCGCCGGCTTGATCGCTGATGAAATTGAAAACGCAAAGTTGAAACCTGTTTTCAGCAAGGGAAGTCTTGAGGAACTCTATGATGTGTTGAACCTCTCCACCAGGGACTACTGCAGCAGTATCACGTCATTTTGCACGCAATATCTGTACAGTGCGGCTTCTCCTGCTCAACCAACCGATACAAACACTGAACCCACGTCTGAATACGGTCTGGAATTGAAAACGAACCTGGACTCAGGCTCAAAAGTGGTAGAAAAAGTGCTGCTTTTAGATGAGCAGTTGGAAAATGAATATCAAGGTACGGTGCTTCTGCTTCATGGTCATGGTGGGGATAAGAATATTTGGGCATTTACCATAAGCTACTTTCATTACCTGGGTTTTGATGTGGTCGCGCCGGATTTGCCCGGTCATGGTAACGCAAACTCGCAACGTAGCTATGGGGTTGCCGACGGCCAGGAAATGGCTGATTTCATCAGTGCCGAATTAAAAGATGCACAACGCCCACTTATTCTTGTCGGCCACTCTATGGGCGCACTGGCGGCGGTCAATGCTGCGCGCGAAAGCCAGGCGGCAGACGGATTAGTGTTACTGGCGCCGATGCAACGTTTTGATAAAGCGTCGCTGGGTGTGGCGCAAACGTTCAGCCCCTGGCTGAATATGCTGGTACCGGATAGTTCAATAAAAGCGGGCGCCGAACTGGCGCTTACCCGCAGTGGTGGTTCGATGGCACAAACTGATATGCTACCGACTATACCTTTACTGGGTGTACCCACACTGGTATATGGTGCGCAAAACGATCCGGTCAGTAATGTCAGTGATGAAAGCGGATGGCACTATCCCCACGTGCAGCGCTTCGTGAATGACGATGAGTCTCACATTTCTCCGGTTATGGTAG
>CAZOYR010000187.1:0-2949 GCA_964584105.1 uncultured Alteromonas sp. | reverse complement strand
AAATTCGAAAATAAGAACATTATTAGCGGTTGCTAAAACCGCTGCTACCTTCCCATCCTAACGCGCATACCCTAATATGTCCTCACTCAGAATAACCGCTTAAGGTGTCCGGTGCCTGTATTACATAATCATCATACCTTCCATCTGAATGCCCAATGTCAGCAGCTTGAAGCATTTCACGATGCCTCGTCTGCACTTTCATTGTGTGATCGCTTTTCCCACCACTATCTACTCGGTGAGGGAAGCAACACCGTTTTTATTGAAGACTATGATGGTGCAGTACTGCTGAACCAGATAAAAGGACTTGAGATAAGCGAAAGCTCCGATGCTTTTCACCTTCGTGTTGGCGCGGGTGAAAACTGGCACCATCTGGTGACAACTGCTTTAGAGCAAGAATGGCATGGAATGGAAAACCTGGCGCTTATACCAGGATCCGTAGGCGCCGCGCCTATCCAGAATATCGGTGCCTATGGTTTGGAAGTTAGAACATTTATTGAGTCTGTTGAGATGGTCGACAGGACAACTGGAAATACCGTCATTTTAAATAATGAAGAGTGTCGGTTTGGTTATCGCGATAGTATTTTTAAGCAGGAGCTGCTGGGTAATGTCATCATTACTCATGTGAATTTTGTTCTTCCTAAAGACTATCAGCTCAATACCTCCTATGGCGAACTAAGCGCGCTGACTCATCCTACCCCTCACGCAATTTATAAAAAAGTCATTGATGTTCGAAGCAATAAATTGCCTGATCCGGCAACCTTGGGAAATGCGGGAAGCTTTTTTAAAAATCCGGTGGTTTCAGCGCAACAGTTTCAGGAACTTCAAGATCGGTACCCTGATATCCCGCACTTTCATGTTGGTGACGATGTAAAAATCCCTGCCGCGTGGTTAATTGACCAATGCGGCTATAAAGGTAGGCAAGTGGGGGAAGTAAGATGCCATCCCACGCAGCCGTTGGTACTTACCAACCTCGGCGGTGCCAGCGGTAACGATGTTGTGGCACTGGCTCGGGAAATAATGACCACTATCAGCGAAAAATTCGGTGTATCATTGGAGCCTGAAGTGCGCTTAGTGGGGAAAGAAGGATTGGTAGCATTATGAAACAGGCGTCGAAATTAATTCGTCAGCACATACTGGCGTTACTTTCAGATGGGCAGTTTCATTCCGGCGAAACCATCGCGCAGGAGGTCAATCTTTCCCGCACCGCCGTGGCCGGCCACATTAGTCAGCTTTCTGACTGGGGTCTGGATGTATTTAAGGTTAAAGGCAAAGGTTATCGACTCAATCAGCCATTTGATTTGCTCAGTGCCGATAAGATAACAAAGGACATTCATGACTCCCGACTGGCCGTCGTCCAGGTTGCGCCAGTACTTGAATCCACCAATGCAGAACTCAAAGGCCGTATCACCCGCAGGAGGGATGATCTGGCCGACGGCGATACCATTCTTGCAGAAATTCAGACCGCTGGCAGAGGGCGGCATGGTCGACAGTGGCTTGCTCCGGTGGGCGGCAGTCTGACCTTTTCCATGTACTGGTCTTTTCCGGATGGTTATCAGAGTATGGCCGGCCTGTCTCTCCTGGTTGGTGTGGCTATGTGTGACGGACTTAGAAAAGTCGGTGTTGAAGATGCGCAGGTGAAGTGGCCGAATGATATCTATTTACATGGCAGAAAACTTGCCGGTATTCTGATTGAAGTTGAAGGACAAATAGGCGCAACGGCGCACTGCGTTATTGGGGTAGGGCTGAATATTAATGTCCCTGAAGACCAGTATGATGTAGGTCAGCCTCATACCGATCTTGCCAGCGTCCTGCCTTCCGGGGTTGATCGAAATCACCTCGCCGCAATCCTGGTTGAGTCACTATGGCAGCACCTGGATGCGTTCTCGTCACACGGTTTCAGTAAATTCGTATCCTATTGGGAGTCATTGGATTTGTACGCAGACAAAACCGTGGTTTTACAGATGGGAGAAAAGCGATTTAGCGGTATTGACCGTGGCGTTGATGAAAGTGGCGCCCTGTTGGTTGAAACCCGTGATGGTATTATGCGCTTTCATGGTGGTGAGGTAAGTCTGCGTGGTCACTGAAAATGACATTGTATTAGTCGATGCAGGTAACACCAGCATCAAATTTGTGACCTTAAATAATATCGACACCGAACTTCACTCTGCTTACTCTGTCACTGAGTGCTTTCAAACATTAAAGACCTTTCCCCATATCAGCTGTATTTATTTGTCCAACGTGGGCGATGCCAGCATAGAGCAGCATTTTTCTGAATTCTGTCAGCAGCATGCAGTTCAGCTTAAAATTATTTATACGCAAAAAGAACAGTTTTCTCTGGTAAACGCCTATTCAGATGTCACAAAAATGGGTGTGGATCGTTGGCTGGCAATGCTGGCTGCACACAAAATGACCAGAAAACCTTTTGCTGTCATTGATGTCGGTACGGCAATCACCTGTGATTTTGTCAAAGATGGTCAACATTTGGGCGGTTGGATCACGCCTGGTTTTGGAATTATGAAAGACGCTTTGGTGAAAAATACTGCAAGAGTGTCGGCAAATAAGGATATTCCTACCCGGTTTGGGCCCGGCACTTCTACCGAAGAATGTGTGGCGATGGGCTGTCAGGCAGCGGTACGAGGTGTTTATTTGAGCGCAGTTGATTATTTGTCGAGCAATCAGGCCGAATTTTCCATTATTATTGGGGGAGGGGGCAAAAATATGCTTGCATTCGCGCAATTCGATGGTAGCATCCTCGTCGCGAATTTGGTGGTGCATGGTCTTGCCCGCTACGCCAGAAATGATTTTCCGGCGCTGGTTTCTGAATGATGATAACTGCTTCAACACTCAGAAAAATTTGAAAGAAATTTCAAAAAGACTATTGCACTGAGTAAGTGATTACTCTAGAATGCGCACCCACTTGATGCAGTGCCGACTTAGCTCAGTTGGTAG
>CAZOYR010000186.1:1166-3115 GCA_964584105.1 uncultured Alteromonas sp. | reverse complement strand
GTGTTACTCATAGTGTCTCCTGTTGTGGTGACTAAAATGTCATCATCTTCCCCACCAAGCGGTGTACCGAAGATGTCATTAATAACAATCACCCATTCAAACGAATATAAGCCGTAAAAGGATTATTATGATTACGTAATGTGATACGTCACACGCCAGGCGATGGTGACGTGCTGACAGGATGAACAAATAGAAAAGAGAGGAAGTGACCAATAAGCGGGCGCTGAGGCCCGCAAGGAAATAATCAGACGCGGTCAGAAATGATATTGTACGCCCAGCGCCAGACTGCCCCAGTCCTGGTCGTCATACAGTTCAGGCATGAACTGATATTCCAAAGAAGCAGAAAACTTATCTGAAATTTTATATTGTAAACCTGCGCCGTAATTTAAACCGGTAATGTTATATGAACCTGAATACCTTACCGAATCGTCTACGCGACTACTTGTACCAATTTCAGTTTCTGAATATCCCAGGATACCGAATACGCTCAGGTCACTGGTGAGTGGATAGGTGCCCTTTATGTTTAGTGAGGCTTGCCAATCAATCTCTTCCTGATACTGATACTTCAACCCTTCATAGGTGTAAAATCTGGAATCGTCTGACACTCCCGTACCTGCTCGTGCTTCAAGTGACCAGTAATCACTGAATTTGTATCCTGCCAGGACACTGACCACGTTAAAATCTATGTCACCTGCATCGATGGTTTGGCGACTGAAATTCCCTCCTACATAAATATTATCGGCTGCAGCGGCGGCAGATGAAAAAAGAGCGCAGCCGGCGAGTACCAGCGCGGAAAAAGTTTTCCTTTGCATAACTTGTCCTTGTAGTTAATTAAATGCTCTGCGATAACCTGTAAGCAGTAAAGCTTTTGCAGAGCCGTGAGTATGACAAAAGCAGAAAGCGAATGTTCTGAAGATTATTTAGAATTGCTGTTCAGGAAATACAGAGCGAGATTAAGCATATAAAAATCAGTTGCTTAAATAAAGCCTTCGATATGTAACAAAGTATTAGCAAGCTGATTTATGCTCGAAAAACTATGATGAGATTGAAATGGCGATATTCATACGGAGGGAATAAAACAGGCCCTTTTATTACGCCAACGGAAGCCTGTACGTAATGAAGATTACTGTTGACGTCGGCGTCTGTACATCGCCAGACCAAAGAATCCACCCGCTAAAGCTCCGAATAGAGCAGGTTCGGAAACATCCGCTGACATAGCCATTGGCGCCGTGGCCGCTAGACCAAACTGCGCGCCCATCAGGGTGCCTTCTTCCAGCGCAAAGGTCTCTTCCAATAGTCCACTTGCTGCGTCAAGGAAGTTAAGTGAAATTTGCGGATTCGATAAATCAGTAATTGCTGCAGCATCCAGGCCGGTAAAATCAAGACTGAATAAGTCGACCATGCCGCCGCCATTCACATCAGCAGACAAAATTGCTGTGCTGGTATTAATCAGAAAGTCGCTGAGTACAACGGTCACATCATCACTGTCATCATCATTGCCCATATTGCCGGTCAGGCTAATACTGGCCCCCTCATGTTCAATCGTGCCGGCTAGCGTTGTGAAGTCGAGGTCTCCACCGGTAATATCAAACCCCAATGTAAGCGGATCTGCAGAAACCAGTTCTCCGCCCAGTAGTGCGGGGGTTATCCCAAGGTCAGCTAAAGGCGCCGTCACTTCTACATTTGTCTGGCCGCCCATTATGGGCTCAGCAAATGCCGTTCCGTTACACAAAAGTGCAGCACCAACTGCCGCACCAATCATTATTTTTTTCATCATCCTAATCCTCGTATTGCGTTGTTGTGTTCTCTTGCAGGTGGCTATACCTATCAATCCCTTACGCTGACACTATTTGCATAGGCTAAAAATTATACAAATTTAATGTTAATAATATGATCACAATAGGTTTCAGTCCGGATAGGAAATGTTTGGCATAAGGTCAGCTTTGATG
>CAZOYR010000186.1:0-1066 GCA_964584105.1 uncultured Alteromonas sp. | reverse complement strand
TCACAATAGGTTTCAGTCCGGATAGGAAATGTTTGGCATAAGGTCAGCTTTGATGGTATGTAGTCGTCAGGTCCACATGTTTCCGCAACGGCCTGAATGTGGCTGATCTGCAATGGCTTTTTTGTTGTTTGATATGATTGTCATCACATCAGTAAACCTGACCTATGAAAAGTATAAGTGCTAGTACAGTAAAAAGATTTATCTATCCCTGAAGAGAGTCCCCCTCAAGAACGCGTTAGCAGGGAGTCAATACACTCATTTTTATTCAAGATTATCGCGATTGTGCCGAAAACATAAGAATATGTTTATTTAACAGCAGAGGCGCAAATGCAAACCGTAGCAGCAACCTCAAATTTCGGTCAGCAAGTTCATCAACTTAAAGCATCCCGGGCAGATGAAGGGGCTACAGGCCCATTGGGCAAAGATGTTTCAGCCATGGCACATGCGCGCAATGCCGAACGCCAGGCGGAAAAAAATGCCATCAGTGCGACCGATCAGATCGATTTAACTATCACTGACAGCAACAATACTGATGCTGCCGTCACAGCAATTGTTACCCATAATATCAATGAAGCTTTACAGGCTGCTGAAGAATCAGCCGGCGCAACAGTAGCGCTTCGCCAGGCAACAGAGGGGGAGACATTAAGCGATGTGCTGCGCTCAACCTTCTCTTCCCTGCTGACTGACTATCAACAGCAAAACCCGGAGCAGTCCGCTGAAGAGGCATTGAGCAGCTTCACTACGCTTATGCAAGACGGTGTTGAAAAAGGTTTCATTGAAGCGCAAGGCGCATTGGCCAACGGCAGCGCACTGGATGAGGATTCGGTGAACCAGTTAATGACATCAAAAGATGACATACAGGCATTGATAAATCATCTGGCCTCTGCTGTTTCAGCAAATGCATAGTCACTGCTAAACCGAGCTTGACGTTGAGCACAGCCTTCTATTGCCGACTTCAAGGCATTCAGTAGGCAGCTTCCAATCTGACAGGCTTCGGCACGCTTACGCTGAAGGCCAGCCGCGAAACTGCACTAGCTCTTATCCGGTTTGAGCTGACGCCAGGCTA
>CAZOYR010000185.1:0-3223 GCA_964584105.1 uncultured Alteromonas sp. | reverse complement strand
TCTGACTCCTACGGTGATGGCTGGATGTTCAAGATTAAAGCCGACGACGCGTCAGAAGTTGAAAACCTGCTTGATGCAGACGGTTATCAGGCGTCAATCGACGAAGAATAATTCGGACAGGTTCGTCGCAATACATATTTGTTAAAAGGGGCTGATTAAACGCCCCTTTTATAATTCACTCTTAATTACACGTGCGTATTTTGCTATGTCAGATAATGCTTTAACGCTTGCTCAGCTAGAGCAGAAAAATGCATTCGTTCGTCGCCATATCGGGCCGGGCGAAGATGAAATTGCCCAGATGCTGCAAACCATTGGCGCGGAGTCTCTGGAAGATCTTACCAGTCAGACCGTACCGGCAGGAATCCAATTGGATGAGCCTGTTAATGCCGGCGAAGGTGCTACCGAAGTCGAAGCGCTGTCTGCATTGAAAGCGGTTGCGGCGAAAAATAAAATCAATCGCTCGTTTATCGGCATGGGCTATTACGATACGCATGTGCCAAATGTTATTTTACGTAACGTGCTGGAAAATCCGGGCTGGTATACCGCTTACACGCCTTATCAGCCAGAAATTGCTCAGGGCCGCCTGGAAGCAATTCTTAATTTTCAGCAGGTCACCATTGACCTGACCGGCCTTGAGCTGGCCTCGGCATCACTGCTGGATGAGGGGACAGCGGCGGCAGAAGCCATGGCATTGGCCAAGCGCGTGTCAAAGAACAAAAAAGCGAACCTGTTCTTTATCGCTGATGATGTGCATCCGCAAACTAAAGACGTGGTGGAAACCCGCGCTGAAATGTTTGGCTTTGGTATCGTCAGCGGGCCGGCTGAAGAAGCGGCTGAGCATGATGTTTTTGGGGCCTTGCTGCAATATCCCTCAACCACCGGTGAAGTAAAAGATATCAGCGATATTATTGCAGCGGTACAAGCCAAAAAGGGCATTGTGGCGGTGGCCGCAGACCTGATGAGTCTGGTAATGCTGAAATCGCCGGGTGAGCTGGGCGCTGATGTGGCACTGGGAAGTGCGCAGCGTTTTGGCGTTCCGATGGGTTATGGTGGTCCGCATGCGGCCTTCTTCGCGACCCGCGATAAGTTCAAGCGTTCGCTACCCGGCCGTATCATTGGTGTCAGCAAAGATTCTCGCGGTCGTCCGGCACTGCGCATGGCACTGCAGACCCGAGAACAACATATCCGCCGTGAAAAGGCGAACTCCAATATCTGTACGGCGCAGGTGCTGCTTGCCAATATGGCATCATTCTATGCGGTGTATCACGGTCCTGAAGGGTTGAAAACCATCGCCCGTCGTATTCACCGACTGACCGATATCCTGGCCAGCGGCCTGACCAGCAACGGCCTGGCACTGATGCACAATACCTGGTTTGATACCATTACAGTGAAAGTCGATGATAAAGCAGCGGTATTGCGCCGCGCGTATGAAAAAGGGCTGAATCTGCGTAGTGATATCGACGGTGCGGTGGGTATTTCTCTGGATGAAACCACAACCCGTGACGATATCAATGCACTGTTTGAGGTGCTGATAGGGCACGAGCATGGATTAGATGTCGAAAAGCTGGATGCTGATGTTACGACACAGGGCAGTCGCTCAATTCCAGCTGATCTGACGCGCACCAGCGATATTCTGACCAATGATGTATTCAACCAGTATCATTCTGAAACAGAAATGCTGCGTTACATCAAGTCACTCGAAAACAAAGACCTGGCGTTGAATCATTCCATGATTTCACTGGGCTCGTGCACCATGAAGCTGAATGCCACCGCAGAGATGATTCCGGTGACCTGGCCAGAGTTTGGTCAGCTACATCCGTTCGCTCCGGTTGACCAGGCGACAGGCTATCACGAAATGATTGACGAGCTGGCTGAATGGCTCATCAGTATCACTGGTTATGATGCGATGTCGATGCAGCCTAACTCTGGCGCGCAAGGTGAATATGCCGGCTTGCTGGCGATTCAGCGCTACCACGAAAGCCGTGGCGAAGGGCATCGTAATGTGTGTCTTATTCCAAGCTCAGCGCACGGTACTAACCCCGCTTCAGCGCAAATGGTCAGCCTGAAGGTTGTCGTTGTCGATTGTGATAAAAACGGTAACGTCGATTTAGACGACCTGCGTGCCAAGGCAAAAGAGGTTGGCGATAACCTGTCATGCGCGATGATTACCTACCCGTCAACGCATGGTGTGTATGAAGAAACCATCCGTGAAATCTGTGACATCGTGCATGACCACGGTGGTCAGGTGTATATGGACGGCGCCAATATGAATGCACAGGTGGGGATCACCGCACCAGGCTTTATCGGTTCAGACGTCTCGCACCTTAACCTGCACAAAACATTCTGTATTCCGCACGGCGGCGGCGGTCCGGGTATGGGGCCAATTGGTGTGAAATCGCATCTTGCGCCATTCCTGCCCAACCACCGTGTTGTGGCTATAGAAGGTGCCGGCGAAGGCTGTGGCGCGGTATCCGCAGCGCCATGGGGCAGTGCCTCTATTTTGCCTATCAGCTACATGTACGTGAAGATGATGGGGACAGCAGGCTTGCGTAAAGCGTCACAGGTTGCCATTTTGAATGCCAACTATGTGGCCAAGTCACTGGAAGGTCACTTCAATGTTCTTTACAAAGGGCAAAACGGCCGCGTGGCGCACGAATGTATTATCGACCTGCGTCCGTTAAAAGAGGGCTCGGGTGTATCTGAGATGGATATCGCCAAACGTCTGAATGACTACGGCTTCCACGCGCCCACTATGAGCTTCCCTGTCGCCGGCACGCTGATGATTGAGCCGACTGAATCAGAGGCGAAATTTGAACTGGATCGCTTTATTGAAGCCATGATCAGTATCCGTCAGGAAATTGCCAAGGTGGAAAGCGGTGAGTGGGATGCCACTGACAATCCGCTGCACAATGCGCCGCACACACTGGCAGATATCTGTGACAGCGACTGGAACCGTAGCTATGACCGTCATTTGGCCGCGTATCCGGTACCGATTGTTGCACGCAATAAGTTCTGGCCCAGTGTTAACCGTATCGATGATGTGTATGGTGACAGAAACCTGCAGTGCTCATGTGCGCCAATTGAGGCCTATCGGGACGAGTAGGGTGTCAGAGAGTGACAGCTGAAACGAGTTAAAAAAAGGCGAACCATCAGGTTCGCCTTTTTTATTAGCCTGGCGTCAGCTCAAACCGGATAAGAGCTAGTGCAGTTTCGCGGCTGGCCT
>CAZOYR010000184.1:0-3251 GCA_964584105.1 uncultured Alteromonas sp. | reverse complement strand
ACACCGCCCTTTCACGGCGGTAACAGGGGTTCGAATCCCCTAGGGGACGCCATAAGCAGAAACCAGCCTTCGGGCTGGTTTTTTTTGTGCTTCTGTGAGGGATAGATCCCATTTTTTATCCGTTTATCTCAACGTATTCTGTGAAGTGTAAATCAGCAGGGTTCGACTGTTACGTGGTGAAAGCGACAGAACGTGCTTTAGCACGACCCGAAGGGGCACGTGCAGGCAGCACCAGATAATCAGCCAAGGGACGCCATAAACAGAAACCAGCCTTCAGGCTGTTTTTGTTTTCTTCTAAAAGGGATGAGATCCCATTTTTCATCCGTTTATTTCAATGTACTCTGTGAAGTTAAAATCAGCAGGGGTCGACTGTCGCATGGGGAACGCGACAGAATCTGCTTTAGCACGGCCCGAAGAGTCAGGTGCAGGCAGCACTGGAGCTTCTCGATATTGATAATCCGTAATATTACCTAGCACTAAAGTTCAATAGTTTAAACTATGAAAGCGGTTACACTTCCGCTTGAAAGTACTATTGAGCAGGTTCGATGAACTTAAATTTAAATACGCCAGAGCAAGTCACTGGCAATAGTTTAATGGATGGTTTATCCATATTTTGTTATCAGCAGAAACTGGATGTGAAAGAAGTATTAAAGCTGGAGAAAAATCTATTTGTCATCGCACGGTTAAGCGATCAATCACTTTTAGAGTGCACGATGTCTTCACCAGGAATCATCCATGTGTCCAGAACGCTATCTGACCGACAGATGAACTACCGACTCACCAAAGAGTGTCTTACGTGGACATCGGCGCTAATTAACACTGATGCTATCAGCGCCGACTAAAAAGACTGGGCGATTTACCGCTCGCCCAGATAATCATCTACCGATTGCTGCCACTCCTGCGTATTAATTATCCTTAGCAGAGACGTATTAAAGTCTTCTCGCATCTTACTTCCCTCAGGCAATCCAATAGAGTAGTCCTGTCTGTCAATTACATCCGGTAATACGGTGACCTCTTCACTGAAATTCTGGTTGATGCGGTAAGACAAGATGGGTTTGTCATAGACCAGCGCATCAGCATTTCCCTTTTGCAGTGCTACTAATCCATCATTAACCGTCTCAACCGCCTTATAATCAATATTACGATTGTCCAGAAAAGAAGCGCTAGCTGAATTTGCTAATGTCAGTACTTTTACGCCCGGCAGATCATCTACGCCCTGAACCTTGGTCTGTAACTGACTCACGGTAAGACTGGTAGCAATAGCAGCAGTAAAACTACTGATAATAATGATTGCAGCAAACATCCAGATGAAGCCAACGATGCGCCCGCCCAGGGTGACGGGAGACTTGTCGCCATACCCAACGGTTGTCATCGTAACCGCTGCCCACCAAAAGCCTGCGCCAATTCCTTTGGCGGTTCCGCCCCCAAATTGCTCTTTATTGCCTTTGCGCTCTGCCAGCCAGACGACCAGACCGACCGCAAGCAGCAGCAGGCAAAGTCCGCCCAGTGCAACAAAGAACTTCCAGGAAAAGAAACCTGAAATCGCTGCCATTAACCGGCTTTCGTCCTTAGGAACGGCAATGGCCAGTCCGGTGGTATAGTAGGGATGAGTAAAATCTATTCTGGTTTCTCTGTCAGCATTCACGGTGAGTGCGGCTATAGACGCATCGTATTTACCCGACTCGAGACCGGAAATCATATCCGACAATTCCGTCTCGGCGTATTCAAACTGCAAATTGCGTGCTTTAGCGATTTCTTCAAATAAGGTGATGCTAATTCCCTCAAATTCACCTTTTTCATTTTTTATAACAAATGGTGGCGCCTCTTTAGTTGCTACAACCATTTTGCCTTCCTGGGCAAGGAGCGAACCAGACACGCTGCCGGTTCCAAGTAGTATCACCAGACTAAGTAGAATGTTACGCATTGATTTTTCCTTATTGTGCTGACTGCGCTTTCCAATAGTTATCTTTTCTTATTTAACGACAATATAGATCGCCCGCGTAATGGCATGTTGCCAAAACTTAATAAGTAAATGTTAAAGCCTTTCAACCTATCACAACGCACAGCCGTAAGCATCTGCACAGAGCAGACGCAGGCGTCCGGTAGTCTGTGTTAACATTGTCACTTTATTAAGTAAGGCGGAAAACAATCTATGCAGGAATATCCCATCGGGACACCGGGCCAGCCCTGGTCAGATGAAGAAAAAGCGCAATGGAAAGAAAAACAGTCAATTCAGCGCAGTTATCGTGAAGAGGTTTTAAATAAAATACCTGGCGATATGGAAGGCTTTTCTGTTGTTCAGTACGGCGCACTTCCCTATGACGAGGAGAAATATCCTCTTTATGCACTGGTAAGCGATCCGGTATCACAAACTAAGCCTACCATTCTGGTCACGGGCGGCGTTCATGGGTATGAGACCAGTGGCGTTCAGGGGGCATTACGGTTCATCAATAATGATGTGATGCGTTACACCTCGCGATTTAATTTTGTCATCGTTCCGTGCATCAGTCCGTGGGGTTATGAAACAATCAACCGCTGGAATCCGATGGCGATGGATCCCAACCGTTCATTTTACCAGGACAGTCCAGCGCCCGAATCAGCACTGGTTATGCAGTTTCTGGCATCCCTGGATGTGTCTTTTCTGATGCATATTGATTTGCATGAAACAACCGACACCGATAATAGCGAGTTTCGGCCCGCATTGGCGGCGCGCGATGGTGTTACGAATACTAACTGGAATATTCCAGACGGATTCTATACGGTCGCCAATTCACAGGCACCGCAACTGGATTTTCAAAAAGCAGTGATAGAGTCTGTTCGTAAAGTGACGCACATTGCACCTAGTGACGATGAGGGGCGTTTGATCGGCGAACCGGTTCAATCCGAAGGCATCATTTGCTATGACAAGAAGAAGCTGCACTTGTGCGGTGGGATGACAGATGCCACATTTGTAACAACCACAGAGGTTTACCCTGATTCTGAACAGGCAACACCAGAGCAATGTAATCAGGCTCAGGTTGCCGCTATTACGGGCGCATTGGACTACCTGATGGCAGCGAATTTGTAAAATTACGTCTGGACGTTTGAAAGTATAGACGTCTAAATGTATATTTAAGGCTTCTTATTAAAGAGGCCTTTCTCCCGTGTTCCAATTTACCGCCCTTATCTTTGCTGATAATAAGCAGCAACTTATTTCAAAAGCGGCACCCAGCCGCGACGACTTTGAGCACTTTCTGGTTCAACGATTTGGT
>CAZOYR010000183.1:0-3372 GCA_964584105.1 uncultured Alteromonas sp. | reverse complement strand
GATTCCCGCTGTCAATAAGCATGACGATATTCCCGCCGAGTTCTTTCATCAGCGTAATGGATCTGACTGAAGGCGCCATTGGCTAATCAATGTCGGCGGTTGACCTTGCTGATATTCGGGAGTTTGGTTATTCCCATGACTTGTTTGCGCCGCTGGAGCCTTTCCTCAGTCTAGGAGCGCGAGTTTGCATCGCTTAACGCCCTCGAGGGTTGCTCACACCGCTGCCGCAGGCAGTCCTTCAGTCAGAAATCGATAAACCTGTTTTAACTTTCTACTTTCATCGCCGGATCGAAGCGCTGGGCGATATCCCAGATGTAGCCCAGCAGTTCTCTGGCAATGGCCGTGACCACTTTGTTGTACTCTTTGCCCCGGGCTTTTAACGTGGCAAATCGCCGACATAGCCGCAGCTGTGCGTCCCAGGCCCGGTTCTGCAAACTGACAGAGTGGCCTTCCTGGCGCTTTTGCATCTCCAGCGATACTTTTGGGCTGAACCTGTAGGCCCAGGCGGCTTCAATGAGAATACGACGGGCGTGTGTATTGCCGCATTTGGTAATACCGCCTTGCCGTTGTCGTGCACCACTGGAGAACTCACTGGGCGTCAGGCCAACGAAGTTCATCAGGCTGCGCGGGTTGCTGAAACGGCGCATATCGCCAAGCTCTGCCACCAGAGTCACTGCGGATAAAAAGCGAATACCACGCAGGACGGTCAGCCACTGTACCAGGGGATACCAGCACCATTGCTGCGCAACGATATTCAGTTCCTGCTCAATATGCTGCAGGCGTTCATAACGCTCTGTGACCGTATTGATGTAATGCTGATATGTAATTTTCTTTGCAGGTTGCAGAAAATGAATATCTGCCAGATGCCGTTTATATGCCTCACTCCAGTTTTGCCGCCCAGAGCAGGCATGGCCATTTCGTAGTAAAAACGATTTAAGGCGCTGTCGGGCCTGACGCAAATCAACCATCGCATCCTCCCGTGCCCGGATTAAATCGCGGATGGCTTCATCATCGGCATCGGGTACATGAATAGGACTGAGCAACCCGCCACGTGCCAGTCTGGCCAGCGCCATCGCATCACGCCGGTCAGTTTTGACCTTATCGCCCGGCGCTTTAGGGATCAGCGACGGTGACACTACCCAACACGTAATGCCTTTTTGAGTAAAGTAGCGATACAGCCAGAAGCCGCAGGGACCAGCCTCATAGACCACACACAACGATGCGCCAGAGAACAGTAAGTTCTTGATTAACTTGTTTACGGAGCGGATGGTTGTGGTTATCGTACCGTAATGGTGCACGGGTGAGGCGGTGTCGGCGTCAGCAATAGCCACATCAGTGCTGTCTTTATGAACGTCTAACCCGAGAAAAACTGTGCTAGATTTAGGCATGTCGATCTCCTGTTTTGTTTGCATACCTATCAAACAGTGTGGCTCTGGTTTGACTAACCCACGAAAAAAGCGCAGGAGGTCGACACCTCGCTCAGGGAATCATGATGTCTATATTCTATGAGAAAACGAGAACAATCACCAAAAGGCCTTTACTGTTGTCCATGCTGCGGTTATGCAACTTTAGGCGAGCCAGAAGCATATGAGATTTGTGCAGTGTGCGGATGGGAAGATGATGGTCAAGATGACCCAGAACATAAAGCAAATTGGGGCGGGCCTAATCATGTATCACTTGAGCAAGGTCGCATCAATTTCATCGTTACTGGGCAGTCTGAGGTAACGCGGAGAATGCCGCCGCGAGATCCATCTGAGAGTTATGAGCAACTTCGCAAGTTTTCGGTAAAGATAGTAGAAAGTAAAATATAACAAGGTAATGCTGCGTATTAATACTGCTTCGCAGCATTAACCGCAGATCACGGCGTCTGGTATGACTCCCTTTGTCAACACATAACGAGTGCTTCCCTGACACTCTTGCAGTCCATAATCATTTGTATTTCTCACTCATATTAAATGAGCTAACGCACCGGATGAGGCAGTAAATTCGTCGGTTGGTATGCTGGTATTCGTAGGTTACTTATTCGATGAATAAGCAGAGCTGACCTTACTCAATCCGCCGTGACACCTTCTCATCAGTCTATGCTCGTGGGCCAACAACCGTTAGGTAGTTGCCATCATAACGCCCTCGTAGGTTGTGCCACATTCCGCGGCCTGATCCGAATACGTTAGCTCAAACTCGTTTATCATGCAGGTACTCGACTTAACCGTAATTTTGGGTTCACGGAAGTGAGTACCACTTCTTTTGCGATAGCCCAGATGTAAGCTGCCATTTCTCTGGCTATCGCGGTGATGATTAAATTGTAGTGTTTACCTTTTTTGTTCATGCGTTGGTAGCGTTTGCACAGGCGCAGTTGTGCTTTCCAGGCAATATCAACAATGTCTTTGGGTAAACCTTCCTGCCTTAACTGTAATTCAGTGGAGACGTTTGCTGGATAACGATAGCTGTGGGCACCTTCAATCAGTAAACGCCTGGCTCTGCCGTTTCCGGCTTTAGTGATGGCTCCCAAGTGCCGTTTTCCACCTGATGATTGTTCACTGGGAACCAGACCTAAATAGGCCATAAGTTTTCTGGGGTGGTCGAAACGGTGTAAATCGCCAAGTTCTGCGACCACGCCCACCGCCACCAACAATCTGACACCCCGCATAGCCTGAATGGCTTTCACTACCGGATAGTAACGCCACTGGTTAACGTGATGAGTCAATTCATTATCCAGCCTTTCTAACCGACGAATGCGTTCGCCAATGGTCTGAAGTTGTTCCTGCAAAACAATTTGCTGTGCAGGATGCGGCAATATGAGTTCGGTGAGCCAGCGTAAGTGTTTCTTCGACCAGTTGGCAGTGCCTTCGTAACGTATGTTGTTACGAAGCAGTAAAGCTTTAAGCTGATACTTTGCTTCTTTTAAATCCTTCATTGCCGCTTCACGTGCACGGGACAAATCACGTATCGCTTCATCTTCAGGCTCAGGTACATAGATAGGCGTGAGGTCTTCAGACTTTAATAACTTCACCAGCTTTAGTGCGTCACGGCGGTCAGTTTTAATATGCTCACCGGGCTTTTTAGGAATAAGTGAAGGGGCGACAACGTAGCAACAGTGACCCAGACTGGTAATAAGCCGGTAAATCCAGTAGCCACAAGGGCCGGCTTCATAAACAAAGTGAAGTGTCGCGCCAGGGTATTTCGACTCGAACTGACGGAGAAGCTTTTTAACGCTGACTTTGGAAGAGGGGATGCGGCCGTAATGAACCGGACTCGCCCCGCGTTGTTCTTCACAATAAGCTACTTCATGAAACTCTTTGTGCGTATCCAAGCCGATAAAAATCAAGCTATGTTTATTCATGCTAGCCTCCAAATGAATTAGTCTTAAGCAAA
>CAZOYR010000182.1:0-3426 GCA_964584105.1 uncultured Alteromonas sp. | reverse complement strand
GAAAACGGGGGTGCTGGGGTTGGTCATGGTATCGCCTCAGAACGGATCTGCCGGGCCGGTGTGCCGGGCCGGTGTGCCGGGGAATAGACTAGCAGAAACTCAGCTCTCCAACTGCGCCCCTTTTACCCAATAACTCCTCGGCGCTGCATGACAAAAGCGGGGCTGAGGTGCTGTAGAGTCAGCAGCCTTCTAACATGTCCTCGAAGAACGCCCGCAGCAACCGCGGCTTTGTAGTGGAGCCGAAGGCGGAACGAAAAAGCCGTCGGGTTGCCTGCGATTGTTAGACGCTTTGTAGCTACAATTTAGCAAGCTCATCCACCAGCTGTGGGTTTCTTGACATAAACGCCACGTAGGACCTACCGAGTGACGTCAGCCTGTATTCACTACCTTCTTCAATGATCAGCCCATTACTCACAGGATAGGCCACATATTTTACCCAATCCCAATCGAGCAATGGTTCGCCAACCAGCTCTTTTATCGAAAGGAAATTATGCTCGGCGTCTGCTTTACTTATGCGGCCATCGTTATTAGCCATTATTGAAAATAAGTTGAACTGCGAGCGAAATAAGACCTTGTTTATATCGAAATACCGAATTGCGCTCTGAAGAAGTGACACTTCCTGAGCTAGCAAATTGACAGCTTCTTCCGAACTGATATTGAGAGCGGCGATATGTGCTTGTATCCCACCAAGTATATCTTCACTAAATTCCGTTTTATGTTCTTCGTGCCGCTGCCGGATGGCCTCTAAGCTCATATTCTCTGGCAAATTAACAGCGTTACCACCTGAACCCTCAAGAGCTTCTATTGACTGCTGAGCGGCGACGAATTTTGCCGATACTCCAGATGCAGACGCAGACACCTCTGAGACTGTATTTTTAGAAAAGAATTTTTGAATAGAATCAAATATGCCAGTACGAAAGCGAATCCCGATTATTAGCACGGTAATTGGCCATGCAAGAGCCTTAATCAGCTCTACCACTAACCCAGGCGTCCAGCTGCACAAATTTTCTTCCATGTGATCTCCTATCGCCTAACGCCCGCGTAATAGGCGCGAGCTTGCGAGCGTCCTAATTGACTCGTTTGTTATCTGATACACAAGCCAACCCCGTCCACATCGATATATGTTAAAAAATCATTTTCATCATAGTCTGAGCGAAAGTCATCTAGATCTCCCCATATACCTTCGACTATCGACTTATGAAGCAGTAGGTACAACGAACCCTTCGGAGGAAGAAAGGGTATGCGATAGGCAACAAAGCTTTGCGGAAGATCATCGACCTGATTGGAGGGTTGCATACCTAGCTGCTCAACGGAGTCCAGAATTGAGCGATAGTAAATTGCAATTAACTTTCGATTGATATCTTCAGAGTATTCAATGTCATCACCTACCGGATCGTGAAACTTAACAGCTGGTGACTCGTATAAGTTGTAAGCAACGCTAGCAACCGAAAAATGGACTGGTATTGGCCCTTGTCTTGACTGCGACTTATGGTCAAGCATCTTGTTAGCTGACACCGATGAAACCTTATAGCCCTTTGCTTCAACGGCAAATTGCCTTGACCGCGTGTCACAGTATAAATCTGGCCTTTTACCCTTAATGGGATGCCCATGTTGAACCATTGCATCCTCATAATTATGAGTATACTTGGCGCCATAAATTCTTTTTGCTAGAAAATCCGCCAGCCCCTTGCCAATTCTATTGGATATCTGACCAAGTTCAGTTGGGTCATGAAAAATGACATCTGGCACCGAAAAATAGTCAGCGCCATACCTCCAGTACTGAACGAACTCAAGCATAAATCCCGAGAACCTAAACAAATTATATAGAGATCGATTGACCCCCATGCCTGCAAAGGCTAAGTGCTTCGTAAACTGAAGATACGACAAATCAAATTCTAGATCCTTGAAATTTCCTTTGTCGTCTAAATGCTCAACCTTTAGCTTCATGGTGTTCCTTTCAGATAACGTTTTGCTAAGGGGCGGCGCGTAGCGCCGTCCCAGTGGAGGGCTTCAGGCCCGGAACGATCCTTGAGCAACTAGTTAGGCATTTTCGTTCCTTGACAGATATGCCGCCAGACTAAGCACAACCAAGCTCAGTGTGGCGAAAACCTGAATAAATACAATGTTTGTTACGAATGATGACCCGCATGCACCAAAGGCATATCCAACGTTTGTAAGGGTACCCACGTTTAGTGCTAATGTTACTGCCTCAGATGCAGAGGCTATTGTTGGCAAAGCAGTGTATGCCGCAGCAGAATAAAAAAATATTTCAAAATAACTAAAAAGCGCTAAGCGAATTCGCTCATGCTTTTTTAACCCCGTAGCGGACTCATGCTTCTGGAAGACGTCGCAACCAAAAGCGTAAGCAATCTCATAACTCCGTGAGAAAAGACGTATTATGGCAATCGCAGACAATGTTTGTGACAACAGAGAACTCGTTGTATAAGAATATAGAGCCAAACAAAAAACCGCCAAGACGATGCTGGAAAACAAATTAAATTTGTTATTTTTCTCTACATATGATTTTAGTGCTTCCTTGATATTATCATTTGGAATTCTGCCCTTAATACCGGATTTGAAGCGAAACGCCCACCAATAATCTGGACTTACAATAAGTGTATGTTCATGCCCACACTGCCAATCAACAATCGGACATGGGAGCTGCTCCTTATCAAATGGATAAAGCATTCTCTTGGCGGTGTACGCAATTATCCCGTACAGAAAGAACGAAAATATAAAAACGCCTGGAGTCATAAGTGATGCCTAACGCTGCGCACAGCGGCCGCTGAAAGCGGTCCGGTGGCCGAAGGCCACAAACTGATGCGCCTTGTTATGTGTCTTTTTGGTTGATTGCATGCATTGCCTTGGAATAAGCGATCAAACCACCTACGAAAAAGCCGGTCGCCACGGCTGGCAGAAGCTCGATGAAGAGTGCTACCGGATAAACATCCCGTTCCGGCAGCCCCTTCAAATACGGGACAGGGATCAAAAGCACGAACCCCATTTTAATGAGGTACTGATTGAAGGACCCAATTGAGCGCCAGGCCTGCCTGATCTTTGGCGAATCTTGTTTTAGCTTAAGCGCTACCCAAGAAAAGTAAGCTACTGGGATCGCTATAAAAAGTGCGATAGCACCGATCTGAATTGATGACATATATCCGATGATTCCCTTCTGTCACACATAACAGGTATTAGGCGTCACGCAACGTTCTGGCAAAAAATTGACCGCTTCGTTATTACGGGCAATCGCTCTCACCACTCACCACCAACAATGCTATAAAACAATAGCTTAGCCGAGCAGCCCTCAATCTGCCACGTAATCATTTGACGTCCATGTTTTGCTCACGCGACCTTGCCCCGCGTCAGCCTTGCCCCAAAAAACCTTTGACCTATGAGTTGCTCACAGGTTTTACGCTATCCTCAGTA
>CAZOYR010000181.1:0-3657 GCA_964584105.1 uncultured Alteromonas sp. | reverse complement strand
ACGGTCTGAAAAAAGCGTCTGTCGAAATCGATCGTAAGATCCTTGCCGACATCGCTGTACATGACAAGGTAGCATTTAGCGCATTAGTCGAAGCGGCTAAAGGCGCATTAGCTTAATTTTTTAACTAAATTAAGTTTAAGTTCTTTCGGAAAACGGCGAGCAGGATGCTCGCCGTTTTTCGTTTCCGGTCCTGCTGGCACACCATTTTTCTCCAATAGTATTCTATTTACCATTCTCATCACGTCTGCGCCCATGCAATGACGCAGTTATTACACGCAAACCCGATTTATTTTTATAAATGCCGGATTTATCAGCCCGTTAGGGTAGCGGTAGGTTTTGTCACTCGTGTAAACTATAGGTTTTGAAGTTCAGACGCACTCTGGTCTTTAGACAGAGCATCCCGTCAATCGCCATATTGAGGACATCATGGAACTTGAAGCGATTATCAGTCAGGCGCAAAGTCAGATTGACGCTGCCCAAGACGCAGCAACGCTCGACCAGGTTAGGGTCGAGTACATGGGTAAAAAAGGCAAACTTACCGAACAGTTGAAGGGCCTTGGTAAATTATCTGCCGAAGAGCGCCCCGCTGCGGGACAGAAAATCAATCAGGCTAAGCAAGTCATAGCCCAGGCAATTGCCGCCAAAGGTGACGCGCTACGTTCTGAAGAGATGAACAGAAAACTGGCTGAAGAAGCCATTGATGTGACACTGCCTGGTCGCGTAGAACAGCCTGGTAATATTCACCCTGTAAGCCGCACCATTGCCAGAATTGAATCATTCTTTTCTCAGCTGGGCTTTGCTACGAAAACCGGGCCGGAAATCGAAGACAGCTTCCACAACTTCGACGCGCTGAATATCCCTGCTAATCACCCTGCGCGTGCTGACCATGATACCTTTTATTTTAATCCCGATATTATGCTTCGCACGCAGACATCTGGTGTGCAGATTCGCACGATGGAAGTAGAGAAGCCACCGCTGCGCATTATCTCGCCGGGCCGTGTATATCGCAACGATTATGACCAGACGCATACGCCGATGTTCCATCAGGTGGAAGGGTTGATGGTTGATAAGAATGTGAGCTTTACCGAACTAAAAGGTATCCTGCACGACTTTCTTCATCACTTTTTTGAAGAGTCGCTGGAAATTCGTTTCAGACCGTCTTACTTCCCGTTTACCGAGCCTTCAGCCGAGGTTGATGTTATGGGTAAAAACGGCCAGTGGCTGGAAGTCCTGGGCTGTGGAATGGTGCACCCTAACGTTCTGAAGGCGGTCAATATTGACCCGGAAGAATACACCGGTTTTGCCTTTGGAATGGGGGTAGAGCGCCTGACTATGTTGCGCTATGGCGTAACCGATCTGCGGTCATTTTTTGAAAATGATCTTCGATTCCTTAAACAGTTCAACTAAGGCAGGGCAGAGTAGTTTATGAAATTTAGTGAAAGTTGGTTGAGAGAGTGGGTAAACCCACAGTTATCGTCCCACGCGCTGTCTGAGCAGTTGAGCATGGCGGGCCTGGAAGTTGACGACGTTGCCGAGGTAGCCGGTAAGTTCTCCGGTGTTGTGGTCGGTGAAGTTGTCGAGTGCGGCCAGCACCCCGACGCCGATAAACTGCGCGTCACCAAAATTAATGTTAACGGCGATGAACTGCTGGATATCGTATGTGGCGCGCCGAACTGTCGGCAGGGTATTAAAGTTGCCGTGGCGGTAGTTGGCGCAGTATTGCCGGGTAATTTTAAAATCAAGAAAGCCAAACTTCGCGGCGAACCCTCTTTTGGTATGCTTTGCAGCTTTTCAGAGCTGGGCATCAGTGATGACCACGATGGCATCATTGAGCTTCCTCAGGATGCGCCGGTTGGCCAGGATTTGCGCGAATATCTTAACCTTGAAGACAAAAGTTTTGATGTTGATTTAACTCCTAACCGGGCAGATTGCCTGGGCCTGCGCGGTATTGCCCGCGAGGTAGGGGTACTGAATAATCTTGATGTCACTGCACCGGTTATTGAACCTGTGCCTGCCAGTATTGACGATAAAGTGTCTATTCACCTGGATGATCCACAGGCGTGCCCTCGCTACCTGGGGCGGGTAATCAAGGATGTTGATGTAACTGCGGCATCACCATTATGGCTGACAGAAAAGCTGCGCCGCAGCGGCATCCGCAGTATCGACCCCATCGTTGATGTGACCAATTATGTATTGCTGGAACTGGGTCAGCCTCTTCACGCGTTTGACTTAAACAGTATCGAGGGCGATATTCATGTGCGTCTTGCAAATAAAGGCGAAACGTTAAAGCTACTGGATGAAACCACGCCAACGCTAAATACCGATACGCTGGTCATTGCCGATGAGAATAAAGCGCTGGCCATGGCGGGTATCTTCGGCGGTTTAGCGTCAGGGGTGAAGCCCGAGACTCAGAATATCCTGTTGGAAAGCGCATTTTTTGCGCCTGATGCCATTACAGGCAGGGCACGCCAGTATGGCTTGCACACGGATGCGTCGCACCGCTATGAGCGGGGTGTTGATCCTCAGTTGCAGCGTGATGCAATGGAAAGAGCGACTGCGCTGATTATTGATATTTGTGGTGGCAATGCCGGCCCTGTGGCCGAAGCGGTTAGTGAGTCACATCTTCCGTCTACCCGAACAGTTGTACTACGTCAGTCACGGCTTGAGCGTGTATTGGGTATCAGTATTGATACTGCAACAGTGACCGAAATGCTGACGCGTCTTGGTCTGAAAGTGACGCAGATGGAGCAAGAGTGGCAGGCCGAAGTGCCCAGCTATCGGTTTGATATCGCCATTGAGGAAGATCTTATTGAAGAGGTCGCCCGCGTCTACGGCTATAACAATATTCCTGATGTCGCGCCCACCGCCAGCTTATCAATGCTGCCAGCCTCGGAAAGCATGATTGCACCCGCTGTGTTTAAATCCATGCTTACCACACGCGGTTATTCCGAAGCGATTACCTATTCTTTTGTCGACCCTAAAGTGCAGGATGCATTATTCCCGGATGTAAAAGGGATGGTTTTGCCGCACCCTATCGCGTCAGATATGTCCGTGATGCGGGTGAGTGTATGGCCCGGCTTGCTGCAGGCCGCGGCTTATAACCAAAAGCGTCAGCAATCACGAATTCGTCTTTTTGAGACCGGACTACGGTTTATTCCTCAGGAAGGGGAAACCGCAGGTGTCTCACAAGAATCAGTGATTGGTGGTCTGTTGCTGGGTCGTCGCGAAGCAGAAAGCTGGCAGAGCAGTGATGATGCTGTTGACTTTTTCGATGCAAAAGGTGATGTCGAAGGGTTATTGGCATTAACAGCCAAACAGGGCGATATTACGTTCGAAGCAGCCGAGCACTCAGCACTGCATCCTGGAATGACAGCAAAAATTCTTCTGGGTAACGAAACCATTGGCTGGATTGGCGCATTACACCCTCAATTTGCCAAGCTGGTCGGTATAAACGGTCGGCCGTTTTTATTCGAACTTGACCTTAACATGTTGTCTAACAGGCAATTACCTGCAGCAAAAACGATCTCAAAGTACCCTGCTAACCGTAGAGATATAGCAATAACGGTGAAAGATGAGATTTCTGTGGGTGCCATTCTTTCTCATGTAGAAAAAATTGGCGTAAATCAACTAGTTGGCCTAAACTTGTTCGACGTATAC
>CAZOYR010000180.1:0-3879 GCA_964584105.1 uncultured Alteromonas sp. | reverse complement strand
GTGGTGGCTTCACCGAAACCAAGAAAGTCTGTGACTATGCCGATATCTACGATGTGCGTATTCAGGCCCACGTGTGTGGCGGGCCGGTAGCCACCGCCGCCGCCCTGCACCTGGAAACTGCCATACCAAACTTTCTGATTCACGAGCATCACACGTATGCCACTAAGCACTGGAATCGGGAGTTGTGTATACAGGACTTCCAGCCAGAGAACGGATACATCAGCGCACCGGATACGCCCGGACTGGGCATTGAGTTAAACGATGATATTGTCTACCGCTCACCTCACATGACGATTACGTCACTGAAGTAAACTTATCCGGTAACAAAAAAGGGAGTAATTACTCCCTTTTTTAATTGTCTGCATAACCACTGCCGATAGCCCGAAACGGCATTTCAAGCCCCAGTTCGGGCACTTGCCGCGCCACCCAGGCCGGAAACGTATTGCTGTTAGGGCCCGGAAACACCTGATATTCGTTCGCCCAGGGATAAGCCTCCACTGCCTGTTCAATATCAGGGATCAGCGATGCGGCCTTATCGCCTCGTAATGACAGTATTTTCTCTGGCTTCGCCCCATACCAGAACCGATCAGGCGTCGTAGTGCGGTAGGACTTAAGCGCAGGCAAGCCGCGATCGGTGCGCCAGCCCACTACTTCATATACTGTGTATTCCTGAGCATCAGGTGCCTTTGTGGCAATCCAGGTATGCACGGCAAACCAGCCTTTCCAGCTAAACGCATCCGCCGCGTACACTTCGATAACCGCCTGAGGGGTCTGTGACGGTGCCGGCGCAATGCCCGCCGGTTCACGACTTGCCGTACGCCAGTCGCCGCTGGAGCATCCGCTGACAAAAGAAAGTAACAATGTGATAAGGAGAAATTTATGCATAAACCCGTTCTGTGTTGCGATAAGACTTTTACGATTTTTTTACGCTACTTCCGTCAAATAGGTTGTTAAAGTGATGTCAGGTTTAAGATGAGTATTGTTCCATTACGTGTTAACTACTGAAACATCATCATTTTTTAGTCGCATTCTGATCACCTTTGCCATAATGGCCGGTGCAACTGCGATCTGTGCCCTGCTCTCTTTGATATCTGCACCATTGAGCGGCTTTTTGCTCGTGCTACAACTGGCATTAATCATCGTTGCACTGATGTTTGACCGCCTTTGCGGATTACTGGCGGCAATGATAGGCGCTCTCTCATTTAATTTTTTATTCACTGAGCCGCGCTACTCTCTGGTGATGAATCAAGCCGAGGACATTAGCAATCTCGCTATTTTTGTTATTACTTCACTACTTGCCTCACAACTTGCGCAGATTTACCGCAGACAACAAATCGCTTTGCGCCGCGCGCAGCTACAAAATAATTTGCTTATGTCTGTTTCTCATGACCTGCGCACCCCTCTTTCCACAATAATTGGCTCTTTGGATACGCTTAAACATTTCGGTCAAAAGCTGCCCTCGCCTGAGCATAGCGAGCTTGTCGAAGGCGCATTGAGCGAGAGCAGACGCCTGCATCATTATATTGAAAACCTGCTGCAGGCAAGCCGTCTCTATCATAATGGAAAAGCACAGCAGCAGGACATGGTCGATGTAGTTGCGCTCATGGACACGGTCGCTAGTCAGTTCCAGACCCATCGCCTGAGCGTTTCATCTTCATTGAAAAAAATTAAAACAATTCAGTGTTTCGCACCCGTTCTGGAGCAAGCATTGTATAACATTATCGATAACGCGCTTCGCTACAGCCCGGCAAGTGAAACAGTCGAAATAACGCTAGAGGATGATAGTGGGCACGTCAAAGTTTCTGTTCGGGATTTTGGCAACCATCCTTCGGCAACCCCAATACAGGAACGATTTGAACCTTTTGTCACTTCTCGCAATAAAGATAGTGGTGAAGGCGGCCTGGGGCTTGGCCTGACAGTCGCCAGAGCAATCATAGAAGCTCATCAGGGAACAATCGCCATGACATCGGCCAATCCGGGGTGCATCGTGAACATTACACTACCGGCCAGCGTGAAAGACGCAGTATGACAAAACAGATACTGATTGTAGAGGACGAGCATCGTTTGAGGCGTATGCTCACTATTGCACTTCGGGCTGAGGGATTTGATTGCACTGAGGTGGAAACAGCTGGTCAGGCAATCACCAGTATTCTGGCCACAAAACCCGATCTCATCATTCTCGATCTTGGTCTGCCTGATAAGGACGGGATCACGGTACTAACACGCGTTCGCAAGGACAGCAATGTGCCGGTACTGGTGTTGTCTGCACGTGATGCCCAGGACAGCAAGATTACATTATTAAATGCCGGCGCCAATGACTATGTAAGCAAGCCGTTTGGTATTGGTGAATTGATTGCCCGGATAAATGTGCTGTTACGTGACACCCATCAGTCGGCCTCGGTTGATGCACACGTCAGATCACTTGGCAGACTAAAAATTGCGCCAGCCAATAATCAGGTGTCGATTGATGGTTTGTCTGTGATGCTAACTAACAAAGAATTTAGCATGCTCGAAGTCCTGACCCGCAAACCGGGGCAATTATTCAGCCAGCAACAACTACTGCGGGAAATCTGGGGAGATTATCATAAGCAGGATAATCATTATCTGCGAATTTTACTCAGTCAATTGCGTAAAAAGCTGAACGACGATCCCGGTAACCCTGAATTTATTGAAACAATCGCCGGTAAAGGATACCGGTTCATTGACAACAATCTGGAGTAATCATGGCACATTTCACAGTCATTGGACTCGGTCGCTTTGGCATTACCGCCAGTCTCGAGCTAATGCATTTAGGCCACACCGTAACGGGGATCGATAGTGACGAAAAGCTTGCTGAACAATATGCTGCGGAGCTTACGCAAACACTCATCTGCGACGCCACGGATGAACGTGCGATGGCTGAGATTAACCTGACAAATAGTGAAGCGGTACTGGTTGCCATCGGTGAGGACATGCAGGCCAGTTTACTTTGTACGCTGCTATTAAAAAATCAGGGCGTTGCGCAAATCTGGGTAAAAGCCAACTCGACAGCCCATCACACTATTTTGTCCAAATTAGGTGTTAACAGAATTATCCATCCCGAGGAAGAAATGGGCGCTCGTGTCGCTCAGGCGTTAAATTATCCGATGGTGAACGATTACCTTAGCCTGGGTCATGGTGTTTATGTGGTAGAAATCAGACTACCACCGATGAAGAAATCATCGACCGTAGAGACACTGATTACTGGCTTTGAATCAACGATATCTTGCTTACTGATAAAGCGAAAAGATAATTTAATTAAATCACCATCACTGACCTGTGAGGTAGCAGAGTCAGATGTTGTATTGCTGTGCGGCTCTCGCGAGTCCTTAATCAGAATAGCACCGCGGTTCAACCGATGATTCAGTGGTCACCAACACACCGTCCCCTGGAAAGGCGGCCGGGCGGTGCACGAAAAATACATGCTGCTCCCCCGCTTATTTTATCGCTGAGCTTCATTGCGATAATCGTTTTGGGCGCACTACTACTGAAGATGCCAGCTGCAACCACCACGCCCATCACCTGGGTACAAAGCTTGTTTACCGCAACCTCGGCGGTCACCGTGACAGGACTGGTTGTGGTTGACACGGGCACCGCATTCACGCCGCTTGGCCAAAGCATTATCGCTGTATTGATTCAGCTTGGAGGCCTGGGATTAATGACATTTGCTGTAGTGACACTGGTAGCCGTAGGCAGCAAAATCAGCTTTTTACAGCAAAGCGCGCTTAAAGAGGCGTTTAATCAGACTGACACCACCTCTTTGGTCAGCACGGCAAAAGGTGTGCTGCTGTTTGCCTTTATTGTCGAATCGGCGGGCGTGTTAATTCTCACACTTTACTGGCTACCTGAAATGGGGTGGCA
>CAZOYR010000179.1:0-3893 GCA_964584105.1 uncultured Alteromonas sp. | reverse complement strand
CAGCTTTTTGCAAATGAAGGTGGCGATGATCTTTTATCAGGCTCTCAAATTGGCTCCAACTACAGCTTGTATGCAACATTTTCTGCCCAGGGTGGTCTGGCTGATCCTACCGAAGATGGTGCCTTTGGTGCTCTGTCAGCTGACCAAGGTTCATTCCAGCTGTACATCGATCCTAACCGCGATACAAGAGCGCTAGAAGGAGATTTCAGCCGCATCAATACTTCAGATGATATACTACTTGGTGGTAGTGAAAGCATCGGCAGAAACATCGTTAACTTCTTCTCATTCGGTGGTCTGTTTGATTTCATGTTTTATGACTTCGAATTGAACGAAAATGGTCAAAACTTCTTTGTTTCACCAATGCCTTTCTTCACGTTCGTGAATGTTGATGGCGACGTTGACAGATTCGCCTTTGAAGGCACCCAGCGTGTTACTGGTGATTTAAGTGCTATCTTTGTACCAGAGCCTTCTACACTGGCTATTTTAGGTCTGGGTCTGTTAGGTCTTGGCGCATCTAGCCGTCGTAAAGCTAAGTAATCAACTTTTCTAAAGTTTTGAAAGGCGACCGCGTGTCGCCTTTTTTGTGCCTGATCAAAAAAGTGCTGCATACGTATATGCTTTAACTTTTTTAATAAACCGCTTACAGTATTGCGGGTGCCTTATAAAAAATGATGAGTCTATGAAACAAACACTATCGAAGAAATTTCTTATCGCTGCCCTTCCTCTTGCAATCCTGGCTGGTTGTGCCGAACAAGACACTGGCGCTCAGTTGGAGCAAGCAAGAAACGCCTTAAATAATAAGAATTATCAGGAAGCGTTGGTAACATTAAAGTCAGCGGTGCAGGAATCGCCTGATAGTGCTGACGCGCGGCTGCTATTAGCACAAACGTATTTTGAAATGGGCGATATGGAAAATGCCGTTAGTGCGTTTGACCGCGCCATGGATGCTGGCGCATCGACTGTAAAATTAACTGACAGCTACGTCAGTGCCACTTATGCTTACGCCGATAACGCCGCAACGTTACAGGCCATCGAACAGTTAAGGCAGCGGGACGACTTTCAACGCTCTGATTTCGTAGATATTATCGAAGCATTAGTTTTAGGTCGTCAGGGTGATAAGTCTGAAGCCCAGGCAATATTGTCACAGCTTGACGATAAAAATCTGGCGCAGCGCGAAGCCACATTGCTAACGCTGGTTGATCACTTCGTCGTTAATACCCAATCCGCCGAGGAGGAAATCCTCCAACGTGCTGCCGCAAAAGGTTCTGATGACTGGGTCACCCAATCGCTAATTGCTGAAATTCAATATGGAATGGGAAAAACAGAAGTTGCTCTGGAAAATTTCCAGCAACTTCTGGAAAAGAAGCCCGCTTTCTTGCGACTTAACTTCAATATTGCTGAGTCACTGATTCGTCTGCAGCGATTCGAAGAAGCTAAACCATACATCGACCAGATACTCAAACGATACCCCAATCAGGCTTTGGCTAATCAGTTGTCTGCGATAGTAGCCATGTCTGAAGAAGATTTTGAAACCGCTACACGACGGATAGAAAAGGCCCAGAATGCAGGGCTAAGCTCTGCCCTTACCCATTACGTTGCGGGTATGTCGCACTATAAGCTAAAAAATTATGAGCAGGCCATTACCAACCTTGAGCGGATCGTTAATCAGGTGCCGGCTAACCACCCTGCTAAGCAAATGTATATTGCGGCTAAATTGCAAACCGGTGCCAGTAACGATGCGCTGGAAGTATTTAACCGCAGTCCGGAAATGATCGACGATAACGCTGAACTGTCCGTCGTTACCGGAATGCGTCTGATTCAGGACGGCTTTTCTTCTGGTGCGAAGCAAATCCTTTCTCAGGTTGATGCAAAAGATATTCAGACAGAGCAACAACGCCAGGAAGTGGGTCTGTTCAAACTGATTGCCGGCGACGAAACGGGTATGGAAATGGTCCGTCAGTCGTCAGAACGGATATTGTCACAGGAAGCTGAAGGTAATACTAAGCAGGCCAAGCTTATCTTGCTTACACTTAAAGCCAACGAAGAAGGTGAAGCAGCGGCTCGCGCTCAACTTGAAAAATGGAAACAGCAAGAACCTGACAATATTGACAATTATCTGATTGCCGCTGAGTTTGAAAAGTATCAGGGGAACTACGATGCCCTGGATGCGATTTATGACAAGATCGCGCAGTTGGACAGCGACAACAGTGCAGCGCGTAATCACAAAGCAGCCCGTGCACTGGAGCAGGAGCAGTATGACGCCGCGTTCTCGCAATACATGTCTATCTTATCTGACGCTGTAAATGATGAGGCTGCGCTTCGCGGGGCATTCCTGTCAGCGCAAAACAGTCAGAAGGCGGAAGCCAATATTAAGAAGCTGGTAACTGAGGTAACCGGCAATGATAATGCGTCCCAATACACAAAAATGTACACGCATGTACTTACCGGTGATACCCGCCGCGCGATTGATATCGGCAAAAATGCTAACTTTCCTATGGAAACAAAGCCGAAAGCAGAGTTTTTACTGGCCCGCGCGTTTTTGCAGTCTGAGCAGTACGAAAAAGCGGAATATCGCCTGAACAAACTGATTGAAAATGAAATGTCGACACCGGCAGTTTATTACATGCTGGGTCGCACGCAGGCACTTCAGGGCGCACATGATACCGCTATTCGCACACTTAAACCGCTGCTTGACCAGAACACCAATGTTACCGACCGGGCGATATTGCTGACAGCTGATGTTTATCTGACTAAAAAGCAACCTCAACAGGCGCAGGCAACACTGGATAAGCTTAGCGAGACGCAGCGCCAAACTGCAGCAGCACGTCTTATCCAGGGTAAAGTGGCAATGGCTAATGGTGATGCAGGTAGCGCAATAGAGGGGTTACGCCAGGCTTACGAGGCCTCACCAAACGCTAATACAGTGCAGACGCTGTACCGTGCTTTAAAAGCCAATGGTCAGCAGGAAGAAGGGCTTAGCTTACTCAAGTCTTACCTGGGAGATTCTAATAGTACTGGCAACACTCGCGAGCTGTATGCGAATGAGCTGGCAAAATCAAACCCTCAGGCATCCATTGAGCAATACCGCCAAATCGCAGACAGTGACAGTTCGAACTGGCGTGCGATGAATAATCTTGCGTGGTTACTGAATCAGCAAGGGCAACAAGACGAAGCCCATCGCTGGATTCAGCAGGCATTGAAAGTCAAGCCAAATCAAAGTGCATTACTGAGCACCAAAAAAGAGATTGAAGCACAAATGTAATAACGATCGAGCCCGGATTCTCTAATCCGGGCTCGCTTAGTATGATTACGCTATAAATCTCCAGCGCCCCATACAATCCCTAACCTTTTAAAAAGTTTATCCGCATATGAGTAAAAGCCAGCAGTTTAGCGTTAGTAAAGAGCGCCTACCAGGACTTGACCTGGTCAGAGTACTGGCGGTTTATTTTATCATTCTCAGCCATGCAGGCTTTGACGCATTCCGCGGTATAGGTGTCCCTTTTCTTTTAGCGCTATCAGGCTTTCTTATCACTAACTCTTTGCTTAAAGAAATTAATGTAAAAAAATCGATAAACACTCCCAGATTCTGGAGAAATCGATTTTTAAGAATCGCCCCTGCTTATTATACATTTATAATCTCAGCTTTTATTCTCGACACGGTAATCTTGGGCGACTCATGGGAAAATAATTTATTTTACTTTGCTGCTACACATACTGTTAACTACTTTAATGCTTTTCATGGCCACGGTTCAGGTATGGTTGCTCATCTTTGGACACTTTCAACGATGGAGCAGTTTTATCTCGTTTATCCACTACTACTTATTGGCGCATTCAAATCTTCCAGACCTGTTACTGTATTGATCACTTTTGTCGCATTGAGTATTGGTTGGCGC
>CAZOYR010000178.1:0-3932 GCA_964584105.1 uncultured Alteromonas sp. | reverse complement strand
CTGGCGGGTATAGCGGTTACCTTACTGACAACCAGGCACAATACGTGGAAAGCGTGGCCACTATTTATGTGCATGCTTTGGCCGCTATACAGCACATGGGGATATTCGCTGCTAAACCCGGTAAAAACGCCCGAAAGCATTTACCAAAATGTGCAACAAGTGATTGGTAACCAAGCTGCAACCATTGCACTGACAGGTTTCTCGGAACAATTTATTTTATTTTCACCCTATCCAGTTGTGCATTTTGGGTATCACACGCCTATTCAGAGCCAGAATGCTGCGGCTTATAACTGGATGAAAGCGGGAGAAGATGCGCGATTTATATTAACCGATAAGCGCAATGTTGGTCGCTGCTTTGATATCACTAAAGGACAGGATGTTGGCTATGCGCATCGCACTCACTGGATGTTGTTATCACGAAACGCGATGAAGCCAGGGTGCAGTGTAATATCAAATGGGGTCACGCTTTATCGCTATACACCGCCACAAGAAAGCTGACACGCACCTATCTTGCCCGACTTTTTATCTCATATTGGTAAGGGTGAGGATAATGCCTCACTGTGCATCAGACATCGGGGCGCAGTGCTGGCGCGCATCATATAAATTGGATGATCCCTCTGGCGTAAAACTTATTGATACAGAGGTCAAAACCGGCATTTTATCGATATTGCCTTCAGCTGGTTTATAGCGCCAGCGAGCAAGCGCGGCAAGTACATGGCGGTCAAATACACCTTCAGGGTATGAATTAGTAATCGTGTATCCATCAGCACGACCGTTGCTGTTAATGAGGAAGGTAACCGATGTACATCCAGCGAGATTATCGCGAACGGCATTGGGAGGAGGCGCCGGGTCTTTTCTGACACTCAGCACCCAGTACTTTTCCAATAAATGCTGACTGTCATCTGCGGTCAGGTCGACATATTTTTGCGGATAGGCATGTTCAGGTTTTGCAGAATCAGTGGTGTTGCAGCCAACAGCTATCAACGGAAATAATAACAAACTAAATTTTTTCATCGCTCGTCCTTGTAGCTCAAAAGCGGTAGCGCCATTTGCTTACCGCTTACGTCTTCTCTTTTACACCATGATATTTAACGTTACGATGTCTCTGACCATCGCTGTCATCATCAGGCGTTTTTTTCTTTCACTCAGAGTTTTTACTTGAGAACTGAGCGAATTGTGTCGGTGGATAACGGTTTGACAAAGTGCTCTTCAAACCCGGCTTCCTTTGACTCTTCGATATATTTTTCTGTGCCCCACCCGCTTTGCGAGAAGAACCTGACATTCTGTGCCTCAGGTAGTTTTTTTAGCATCCGACATAACTCGTAGCCATCAATTTCAGGCATACCAATATCCAGAAATACAAAATCAGGTTTGAAGTGCTTAAACGCCTCTACCGCCTTTTTGGGCGAAGTAATACCGGCGGCTTCAAGCCCCATTGCCTCAGACAATAAACAGTATGTGTCCACAAGATCGGCATTGTCGTCAACAAACATTATTTTCTGTTGACGGGGGGCTGACACCGGTGTGGATTCTGTATCTGACTCTTCAAAAGCCTGTTTGGAGATAGGTAAACGCACCTCAAACGTACTGCCTTTGCCCTGCCCTTCACTGAACACCGAAATATCCCCGTGATGTAATGTTACCAGCTTATGCACCAGTGTAAGGCCGATACCCAGTCCGCCTTTGGTGTGGGTAGAGTGCGCATCAATTTGTGTAAACATATTAAAGACATCCTTGAGCCGGTCTTCAGGAATGCCCATGCCGTTATCTTTTATAGCCACCACGACCATAGGACCTTCTTCGCGAACATTTATAGAAATTTCGCCTTTATCTTCAGTATATTTCGCTGCATTGTGAATAATGTTTGAAAAAATCTGACTCAACCGTGCTTTATCACCAAACACGGTAACGCCATCCTGAAGATAATGAAGTTCCAGTTCATGATTTTTGGCCTTGATGTGCTGGTCAACAATTTCCAGTGAATCGGAAATAACGTCCTGAATGTTGACCTTTTCAAACTCCAGTTTCACTTTGCCTCGTGTGATCCGCGACACATCCATCAAGTCGTTAATCAACTTCGACATATACTCAGCCTGACGATTGATAATTGAAGTCACCCGGGCCCGGGTGGCTTCATCAGAGGCGGTCTCTAAAATACTGGCGCCTGACATAATCGGCCCAAGCGGATTTCGCAGCTCATGCGCCAGCGTCGCTAAAAATTCATTACGATACTGATCCTGCTTTTCCAGCTCTTCAATACTGATGTGCATGCGCTCCTGTACTTCCAGTGCATAAACAAGAAACATCCGATTTAAGCGGTTGGCAGTGTCAATATCGGCCTTATCAAATTCAGGGGAGCGCCCCGTGATTGTTCTTTCATTAACCTGAAAAGTGGTGCGTGGCTTTAACCGCTCTTCTTTTGACGCAGCCTCTGATTTTTCACCCTCTGAGCCGATCCACTTTTGAACCCGATGCTCCTCTTTTCTGAACCAGGCGGTGAAGTACTGCTTTTTTTCAAACAACGGAATAATCAGAATGCCGGCAATATTGTAATGCTCAGCTTCTGGCCACTCTTCATATAACGCATCATTTTCATACGGAAATCCGGTGGTATTCCGGGCACTGCTAAATATTGATTTAATTAAATCTACTGGTAGGGTGTCTCCTAAAACGATGGTTTCGTATTGTGAGAAGTAAATAAACCCACAGCTGTTCATCGCTTCTAAAAATGCTTTCTCGCAGCTTTTCACTACCCGGCCAATGGGATTAGAAGGACCAATTTTATCCAGCATGCCATCAACCGCTTTATCGATTTGCTGCTTTTTCTTACGCGCAATTTCTTCCTCTTTAGCCCGTAAGTGCCAGCTGAATAACTGACTTAAGTTTTCACACTGAAGCCTTACATCCTGGGGGATATACTTAGCCTCGCGATGATGACAGGAAATCAATCCGTAAAGCTCGCCCTCAGTCACCAGTGAGATTGAAAAAGAGGCTCTCAACCCCTGATTCCTGATGTACTGCAAGTGAATAGGGGAAAAACGCCGTAACAGCGAGCGGGTAAGGTCAAGGGGTTCGCGATTTGATTGTTCAATAGATGGTATCAGCGCTGCGGCCGGTAATTCTGTATCAGGGGTCAATCTAACCCAGTTTTGCGTGTACAGCTCGCGAGCCTGGCTGGGTATATCGCTGGCAGGAAAATAAAGATTCTTATAAGAATCCATATCGTCTGCCTTTGCTTCAGCAATCACCTTTCCAGAATAGTCCTCATGGAATTTGTATAGAACCACCCTATCCATATTCGTTAGATACCGGATGGTTGATACCATTTCCTGCGCCATCTCGCTTAACGAATTCATCTCTTTAAAACGCGGTGCCACCGACATGGCATACAGCTTAATAAATTGTTCTGCGCTATAGGCATCTCTGAATTCGGTCGCCGGCTCTAATTCGACAACGTACTTGCCGTTTGCATTGTAAACCACAGCAAGATAATCGTTATCGGTATCTGGTTGCAATAATGATTCATCAAGCTCAATTTTGATTGGCAGGCGGATTTTATTCGCTGACACCCGTTCGAAGGTATCTTTTAAAAAGGCTTTTGTATCTGTTTTGGGACAAAGGATATCGATGAAGTGTTTGTCCAGAATAGATTCTTTAAAGATTTGTTCTGTATTTTCGCTGACAACACTTATCGTCAGGTCATCATCTTCAAAGGCAATTAAAAAACCATAGCTTTGAATAGATTCCGGAATATGAATGGGTTCATCTTCGCAATTTTCAAAATCAAACGTTGTATCGCCGCGCTCATCAGACATTCAACTATTCCGTAATACCTGGCCTACTTTCATATAGTTATAGCTGGGCCATTAAAAATGCACTGATCATGTTTACCCTCATCCATAGGGGTGAGATCACACTTGGACCAGAGCAGA
>CAZOYR010000177.1:0-4135 GCA_964584105.1 uncultured Alteromonas sp. | reverse complement strand
ACATCGTAGATATCGGCATAGTCACAGACTTTCTTGGTTTCGGTGAAGCCACCACACAAACCAACATCGGGCTGCAGTACATCCAGTGACTGGTCTTCCAGATAAGGGCGGATATCCCAGCGATTGTACAGACGCTCACCACCGGCAATAGGCACATTGACACGGCGTGCTACCTTGTCATGCAGTTTGGCATTCAGATAATTGACGGGCTCTTCGTAATACAGACAGCCGATGTCCTCAACAATATCAGCAAGCTGAATGGCCGTTGAGGCACCCAGCAAGCTATGACATTCAAATATGATGTCGCCTTCATCACCCATAGCATCACGGATGGCCTGCAGTCTGGCACGAAACAGCTTCATTTCCGCTTTTGTGAACAACTTAGTACGATCAAAATGGGTAACGCCGTCTTTGTCATAAACAATCGGGTCAACCTTGATGGCATCGTAGCCCTCGGCCATCGCTTTTTCTGCCGCGCGACCATAGTCTTCGGGGGCATTCAGTTTGGTGATTTCTTTATCCCAGTCGAACTGAAGCTGACTGGCGTAACAGCGAAGCTTATCATTGGTACGTCCGCCTAATAAGGCATAAACGGGTACATTTAGTGCACGGGCACGGATATCCCAAAGCGCAGTGTCTATCGCGCTCATGGCGGCATAGATAACCGGGCCGCCACCCAGGCCCCAGAAGCTTTCACGCAACATGCGGCTCCACAGGTGCTCGGTATTAAACGGGTTCCAGCCAATTAACATGGCTTCTGCAATCTCTTTAATCATATGCGCAGCAGCACTATGCCCCAGGTCATAAGCAAGGCCAGCCTCACCCACACCCGTGATACCTTCGTCAGTGTAGATTCTGACAAAAACAGGGTTCCATGGTGGGCGGTCCGGGCATTCAATATCAAAAATTTCTACTTTGGTAACTTTCATCTTTTATCCTGTTTTACTGGATGCTATTCGCAAAAACCGGGGTCCATCTTCCACACTTTTCTTAACATCGCAGGCCAGGCTTTCTGGCCACCGGTTTCACCCGAGTGCACCTTACTGGCCTGCTCATAAATGCCATCAACAATCGATTGTGGAACAGGAATGATTTCGCGGCCTGAATTCATCAGCTCTACCTGGATCTCACAGGCGCGCTGTAAATCGTAAAAACGCATAAACGCGTCGCCCACTGTGGTCCCCAGCGTCAGGCCACCATGGTTAGGCAATAGCATGTGGTTTGTGTCGCCCAGATTTTGTTGTAATCTCGTACGCTCATCATCGTTAACCGCAAGACCCTCGTAATCGTGATAACTCAGTGAGGGCAGCGAGAACAACGAGTATTGGCTCCATGGCTGCAAGCCACCTTTCACCGATGCTACCGTGATGGTTGCCTTCGTGTGCAGGTGCACAATGCATCTGGCGTCGCTGCGCGCCTCGTGAATTGCGCTATGGATAGTGAATCCGGCCGGATTAATTGTGTAGGGACTGTCGTCATGAATATTGCCCTGCAAATCCACTTTCACCAGATTCGAGGCAGTGACTTCATCAAAGGTAAGGCCAAACGCGTTGACCAGGTAATACTCGGTGTCAGGGACTTTGGCTGAGATATGGGTGTAAATCAGATCTCCCCATCCCATGTCGGCGACCAGACGATAGCAGGCTGCCAAATCGACGCGGGTTTTCCACTCGGCATCACTGACTTTGCCTTTCAGGCTAGAAGAGGTTAACTCAAACACAACCGGAACTCTCTATGATTATCGATAAGGGGTATAACGCTACCAGAGGGGAAGGTGGTTCACAATTGACGAATTGCGCCATGGGCTGAGAATCAGCCACTATTTGACAGTATATGAAGGAAAGCCGCGCGGCACATACCACCGCGCGAGCAAAAATTATTTCGCCTGCGCCTCGGTGGTAATACGCAGCATGACTTCATCAGAAACATTCGGCACGTACTTGTCGATGCCAAAGTCTGACCGCATGATGGTGGTTGTCGCGTCAAAACCAATGGCCTGCTTCTTGGTCATTGGGTGCTCGCCCTGTTTATTCAGGGTCACATCAAATGTCACCGGCTTGGTGGTGCCTTTGATGGTCAGATCGCCGTGCACTTTATACTCATCGCTGCCGGCTTCTTCTACACGGGTACTCTTAAACGTTGCTTCCGGATACTCATCAACATTAAAGTATTCTTTGTTCATGAACTCATTGGTAAGCTTTTTCACATAGGTATCAACAGTGTCTACCGGAATCGTAACATTGATACTTGAGGCGCTGGCATCTTCATCGTCAAACGTAATCGTGCCTGATGCATCATCGAACGTTGCCGTTGGGTTTGAAAAACCAAAGTGGCTCCACGTGGCGACAACGCTGGTGTGGTCAGGATCGATATTATAGGTTGTTGATTCAGCAAATGCGGCAGGTGTCATTAGCACGGCAGACATCGCTGCAGCCAGAAGCGGTTTATTTATTTGTTTCATCCAGTATTTCCTTTTGGTTAACCTGTGGGTCATCACACATTGATAACCCAACAGTACCGTTTCGGTTCAGCAAAGAAATATCAAGTTTTGGGATAAAACATTTCAAGAAGACGAACTTACGCTCTTTTACTCAGTTGCCAAACATTGATTCTCGCCTCACATTTTCCTTTCAAACCCCCTTTAACCTCAGAGTCCTGAACCTGATGAAGCTGATAAAAAGGTGCGTAAAGCGCTTCAATCTCACTGGCCGGAACGCTAAATGGCGGGCCGTTCATGTGGCTTTGATCATAGGTAAAAGTGATAACAAGTTGCGGAGCAGTATCGGTGAGCGTTCGCAACAGCTCGGCATAGTTTTTACGCATCGCATCCGGCAATGCCACCAGCGCGGCGCGATCATATATCCCATCAATCCGACCAATGCTGTTTGGAGTAAGCTGAAAAATATCGCCGGTAAATATCTGAAGACCGGGGGCTGTATAAATCTTGCCGGTGGCGGTGTCTTCAACAGCCGGTTGCTTGTGCAACTCTTCAAAAAGTTGTTTGACGGCAAGCTCGCTGAGCTCAGCGCCGACAACTTTAAAGCCCTGGTCGAGTAGCCAGTGTATATCCCGGGTTTTCCCGCAAAGGGGAACAAAGACCCGACTCCCCCTGGGTAAGCTAAGGCCGGAAAAGTGCCGGGTTAGGGCAGGGTTGTACTCGTTTTCGTGAAAACCAATCTCATTGGTTTCCCACTTTTTATGCCAGAATGTCGCTTCCATCTTGCGCTCCTTTTCAGTATCCAACGAGGATAACGCGAATTTACCGGATGCTGAAGATTACAGAAAAAATAACACAACATTAGAGATGTGACAGTGCAGCGCTGGCATTACACATGTGGGGAGGAGCAGGTACTGCATAGCTCCTGCGTATTATTAGAGAAATGACTTACTCGTTACGTGGGAGCATTTCCTGCAGCAACACTGTGCTCATAATTGTGCGATATTCGGCACGATCGCCACTTTCGGTTTCCATTTTTTCCATACTTTTTTTGGCCCATTCCATGTATTCACCACGCCGTTTATCATTTTCATCTTCTGACGCCCAGTCCTTAAACTGACGAACAATATAGATATCCGGCTCATCGGAACGTGCGTGTACGTTGTAAAGTACGGTATAACTTTCCAGCCAGCCTTTGGAAACGGCAAAGTCCATACTTTTACGCCATTCAGCCGCCAGCCACTTACTGTATTTCAGACCTGCACCATCTTCGGTCTTAATACCGGTTACTTCCCAGTAGTTACCGCCTTTAAACGGAGGCTGATGGTCATCTGCATAGGTATTTTGAATCGTTAAAAGACTAAAGACGCAAAATAAAACACCTCCAATTATATGTTTTTTCATCGTTCTATCCTCATTTCAGTCCTGCAAAATGACAGGCTGAACTACAAAAATAGTTGGGTATATTAGAAATGTCTAATTTTAAGGCGTCGGCAATTTAGGGCGGCAATTCATGATCGCCGCTAAGGGCATTATGGATACCAAAAAAAGCACGGGTTCAAAAAGCCTGGGCTTTTAAGATCATGGGAATGGCAATGCATGCACCAAGTAATACAAAGGACCAGCAGACCAGCGCCGCCAGTAAGGATGTAGCGCCACCTTTCACCGAGGGTAACTTTTTGGGTGTGGCCTCGGGGC
>CAZOYR010000176.1:0-4148 GCA_964584105.1 uncultured Alteromonas sp. | reverse complement strand
ACGCGCTGTCAGTATAGCTGGGGTTTTTCATCACATCAATCCTTGCTGCGATAAAGAAACCACATATCCCTGACCTACAATAAAATGATCCAGTACGCTTATGTCCACCAGCGCCATGGCTGCGCTGATCTCTTTCGTCAGCGCAATATCGGCTCTGCTGGGATCCGCGATCCCGGAGGGGTGATTATGCACTAAAATGATCGCCGCGGCATTGTCTTTTAATGCTTGCTTCAATATTTCCCGCGGATAAACGGCTGCGCTGTCGATGGTGCCGCTAAACATGCGCCGAAATACAATCAGACGATGCTGCGAGTCAAGCATGAGAACAGCAAAAATCTCATGCTCTGCGTTCATCAGCTGGGCACGTAAATACCGGCTTACCTGCGTAACATCACTTAATACGTCCTTTTGCGCCAATGGTTCTTCGTACATGCGTTTGACTAATTCTTTTGCCGCCTGCAGTTGGCAAAACCGCACTACCCCTACACCGCTTATAGCGCAAAAGCTCTGCAGATCCGCAGTTAACAGACGCCCTACAGTAGCAAACTCCCGCATCATCGCTTGCGAAAGCATGCTAACCGTATGTTTTTGCGTACCATTGCCAAGAAAAACGGCCAAAAGCTCTGTATCAGACAATTGTTCGGCACCTTGCCTGAGTAATTTTTCCCGCGGTTGCTCGCATAACGGCCAGGTGGCTATAGTCATGTTTCTTCCTTAAAAGCTTCTTTATAAACGCGGCCAGACCTGACGTGTACTGATCTGTAGCCGGTTTTTACCACCCGGTTCAATCTACCGGTTAGCGCCATTGCGTGGTAGGCTACGCTTTTATTCGCCGATGGTTACAAACGCTTATGCAATTACAGGGTAAAAACGTTTTACTGGGCATCACTGGTGGGATCGCTGCATATAAAACCCCCGATCTGGTCAGAAAACTCACCGCTGCCGGTGCTACTGTCAGAGTGGTGTTAACAGACTCAGCCAAAGCATTTGTCAGTGGCATGTCGCTTCAGGCGGTGTCAGGTAACCCGGTGCATGATACGTTACTGGATCCAGCTGCTGAAGCGGCTATGGGTCATATAGAGCTGGCTAAATGGGCAGATATTCTGCTTATTGCACCTGCTACCGCTAACATCATGGCGAAACTGGCCTGCGGCATGGCTGATGATTTGCTAACAACGTTGTTCTTAGCAACGGATGCGCAGATTTTTATCGCCCCGGCGATGAACCAGCAAATGTGGGCTGCCCCGGCGACACAAAGAAATTTACAGTTGCTGCAAGAGATGCAGATAGCCTTTATCGGACCCGCCAGTGGCGAGCAGGCGTGTGGTGATGTTGGCTATGGCAGGATGGTCGAGCCGGCCGATATTGTTGACCATCTGCTCGGTGATAGCGCACAGCAGGATCAGGCTACTGACCTGCAGGGAAAGACAATTTTAATCACGGCAGGTCCGACCCGGGAACCGCTGGATCCGGTCCGGTATATCTCGAATCACAGTTCAGGAAAAATGGGTTACGCAATGGCAGCAGCTGCTGCTGAGGCGGGCGCCGATGTTATTCTGGTGTCCGGACCGGTCTCAGTCACTCCGCCTGTCGGGGTAAAGGTGCTCAATGTAGAGACCGCACAACAAATGTTGGATGCGGTTATGCAACATGTTAAGGCTGCCGATATCTTTATTGCCACCGCTGCCGTCGCTGATTACAAGGCAAAAGTACTAGAAAATAATAAAATAAAGAAAACAGGTGATGAGTTAACGCTTACTTTTGTTAAAAACCCTGATATTCTTAAGGAGGTAGCAGCGCTACCTGATGCGCCATTTGCGGTCGGCTTTGCCGCTGAAAGTCAGAACCTGGCGCATTACGCCAAATCAAAATTAGAAAAGAAGAAGTTGGCGATGGTGGCTGCAAACGATATAACCACCAGCGGCCTGGGCTTTAACAGTGATCACAACGCACTGCATGTCTTTTGGGAAAACGGTGACAAACAACTTGGCCCCGCCCCAAAAACACTGCTCGCCCGGGAGTTGTTATCGCTTATTGATGAAAAATATAAAAATAAATCATCAACCTGATACATAGTTGGTCGATAACAACTTATAAAAATCCTGGCTTATAAGCCGCTTTAGACAAGGAACGGGCCTCAGGCCCAAAGCTGAGGAAATACACGCGTTATGCCTGCTGTAAAAAAGACCAATCGTCGTGCTCAAATCCTTCAGGCTCTGGCCGGTATGCTGGAAAGCAATCCGGGTCAGCGCATCACAACGGCAAAACTTGCTGAAAAGGTAGGCGTATCAGAAGCTGCGCTTTATCGCCATTTTCCAAGTAAAGCACGTATGTTTGAAGGACTGATAGAGTTTATTGAAGAGACGTTATTCTCTCGAATAAATAAAATTCTTAATGAAGAAAAAGATTCGCTGGCCCGATGCCAGATGATTCTGCATTTGTTGCTGGGATTTGCGGAAAAAAATCCCGGTATCAGTCGTATCCTCAATGGTGATGCACTGCAGGGCGAGCAGGACAGACTACGTGCTCGTATCGCTAAACTGTTTGAGCGACTGGAAACGCAGTTTAAACAGGTTCTGCGTGAGCGTAAGTTACGCGAGGGACGCGATTTGGGTGCGGATGAAGCCGTGCTTGCCAATCTGTTTATTTGTTATGTTGATGGCAGAATCAATATGTTTATTCGCAGCGGTTTTGTCAGGAAACCCACGGAACAGTTCTCTGATCACTGGTCATGCTATCGCCAGACGTTTTTGTAATAAAAAGGCGCTTTAATCAGCGCCTTTTTTATTTTACATCCTGGTCAGTTTACAGCGGCCCTACGCTTTTATCATCACTAAGAGACTGTGCTAATACGTCTTGTCTGAGCAGCCGCTGAGTAATAGCCTGTATATGCTTTTCATCAATCTTCTTCCATGTTGTCGGAATCACATAGTGGTCATGCAAAAAGTGTAAAAATCCCCCTTTAATTACGGGATCTGCATAAAGATGCGCCAGTGTATTCAGTGCCTTTAGCATCGCCTGTTCTGACTGCACTTTATGCGTCACACCTTCAATGTCGTAACAGGCGTCACCCAGCACGATTACGGGCTTTCCCAACATTAACGACTCAATGCCTACTGTGGAGTTTATGGTCATTACTGCCTGCGCCCGTTCTATCAGCGCCTGGGTATTACAGTGATTAGCAAACAAAATGCGTTTATTTTTGTGATGTAAATGATCGTGTCTGGTGGGTTCTGAGGGGTGTTCTTTGATCACAATATGTAAATCAGCATCATCCACCTGCTCAATCACATTTGATAGGTGACTGTAGAGCTGGCTCATATTTTTAATCCAGGGGGAGTTTGAGATTATCTGGCTATCTGTTTCCACCTGGAAAGGAACAAAAATATAGCGCTTTGGCAAATGTTCAGCACGCAGGCCAGCCGCCTTCTCGCGTACTGCTTTTCGCGTGACCAATTCACATGGCAGGGTTGTATCAACATAGAACCGGCGATAAAACTCTGCCTCTTTAGGCAGTGAATTTTTGCAGTTTACGCCAGACCAGTCACAGGTTGTCGTGTTGGGTAAAAGACCATTTTCAAAATAGATGACGTCTTTACCCAGTGCCCTGGCGGCCTCTGCGATACCTGCACTTGGCTGTTTTTGTCCATTCCACACGCCAACCACATCAGCCTTGGCGCGATCGATCATTGCCGCATTTTTGGCAATTGAAAATTTTGTCAAAAAGCGAGTAAGTGAGACAAAGGCAGGCCAGAATACAGATTTTCTTAATGTACGGTGCTTGATGGCCTTTTTTTCAAGGTGGGGGGTAACCAATGCTTCAATATCTACATTTTTCGTGACATCTGTATAGCGTTTAATTGATGGTCCGAAGCGCAGTAGATTAAGTTTAATCACGGCAATATTCAAAGAGGATTCAGCGGCTAGGGCTTTAAAATAACGGATGTGAGAACTGCCCCGAGCAATAAAAACATATTTTTTTTGCCGTTCTGTCACATTAATGTCTCCTGCTTGATGATACCTGTTCGATCATCACTACTTCCCTGACTTGATTTAAGCTTACGTTAACACACTATTAAGCAGAATATGCACTGTAAGCACAGTACAGCGCTATTGTGTCATTGGTATTAACTCGCCGAATACCGTTA
>CAZOYR010000175.1:0-4283 GCA_964584105.1 uncultured Alteromonas sp. | reverse complement strand
CTGCTGCCAGTAAGCAGCATAATCACAACTAAACAGACACAGCGGGAAATTGCTGCCCAGCATGACCCGCTGCACACCGAATAGCGTGATTAGCGTATCGACAATCTCAGCGACTTGCGCTACGTGCCACTGTCTTGTCGCCCCCATCATTTCCCAGCCGGAGGCCTTAATGGCCACCTTCGGATTTTTCGCCAGTTGCTGCAGGTTTTCTTGCCACCTGAGGGTGTTCACCGTCTCGCCGGGTATCATACCTGCGTGGTTGATAATACATCTGGCGCCGGTTGTATCTAAAAGCCTGCGCAGCGCCTGAGTGGCCCGGCTGTCGCTGGCAGAAAACTGCGCCTCAAAATGCCAGTCACTCTCAGCCAAATACTGCAGGTTATTCGCTGTGAGGGAATGACCAAGTACTGATACCGCCTGGTCATCCAGAATATGCCGGATGCCGCACACACTTTTAAACGCAGCCAGCTTATCCAGCGTGTCTGAAAAACTCGCGCTGGTAATATCAGCGCCTGCCACGGTGCGAAGCGGCAGAGATACTGACTGCTCCAAATAATCAATTTCCCGCCAGGGTCTGCGATTATCATATCCTGCCTCAATATGAACGATACCACTTAAGGTAACCGAATCGGTGATACTGATATCCTGCTGATAAAACGAGCGGTTAATCAAGGGCTTGTCAGCCCAGTGCGGCGGATTTTCCGGCCGAAGCCAGTGATAGTCACCGGTTTTTAAATCAAACAGGTGAACGTGGGAATCAATCAGCCGATGCATCAGCGCGCCGTATACCCGCCATCGATTACCTGCAGACTACCGGTGATGAAGGTTGCTTTGTCCCCGGCAAGGAACAGTACTAACTCTGCAACTTCCTCGGGCTGGCCTAACCGACCGAGCGGTTGCTGCGCGGCTTCATCGGCCACAACATCAGCTTTGTTGGCCCCTGATTTTTCCACAAAGCTATTTATCGCGTTGTGAAATAGTGGTGTTTCTATTGTACCGGGGCAGACGGCGTTGGCGCGAATATTATACTCGGCATAGTCCAGCGCGGTGGTTTTTACCATCGACGCCAGCGCGGCCTTTGACAGGTTATAAGCGAACGAACCGGGCTTTCCAATCAGGCTTTGATCTGAGCCCATCACGACAATAGCCCCACTGCGCTGCGATTTCATGACAGGCAAGACAGATTGAATGGCGGCGTAGGCCCCTTTCACATTAATAGCAAATACACGATCAAACTCTGCCTCTGAGGTTTGCTCAATCGTGCCTGAAAAGTGAATACCCGCATTAGAAATCAGGGCATCAATACGAGATGCCTGCGCTATAATGGTTTCAATGCATTGCTTAACTTCACCGACCTGGGCCACATCACATTTAACCCACTGGCCGTTTTCCACCGGCCGGGCGAAATCTTCCAGGTCAAGATTAAATACCCGATAACCATTGGCCGACATTTTCTCACTGACAGCCAACCCGATTCCCTGACTTCCGCCAGTAACCACACACACCGGAGATACGTAGGTCATTGCCACCCTTTATCATCAAAATTGTCGCTCAAGCATGACCAACGACTGCTTAAAAAGCAAGTGTGGGGATGCCAGAGAGTTGGTGCGAAATGGTTGGTATATGCTGATTTATGCGTATTATGACTGATTAAATGCTGAACAATTAATTTTAAGCTGTTCTACTGTTACCTGAGACAAGGAAAATCCGATGAATCAACCTGACAGACGTAAGTTTTTATCTTTTGCCGGTATGGCTGCCGGTTCACTGTGTGCCGCAGCGGCTCTGCCGGTAAAAGCGCACACCGATTCACCCTGCGAGCAGGTTTCGCCGGTAGTTCATATGGTGTATTTCTGGCTGAAGCAACCAGAATCAAAAGCCGATAAGCAGACCCTGATTAAGGGTCTGAACAGCCTGCGTGAGATTAAACATATTCAGGCTCTGCATGTGGGCGTGCCTGCTGCTACTGAGTCACGGGATGTTATTGACAGCAGCTATCAGGTATCTGAGATGATGATGTTTAACAGTATTGAAGATCAGAATGCCTATCAAAGCCATCCGCTTCATAAAAAGTTTATTGATGACTACAGCCACTTGTGGAAAAAGGTCGTGGTGTACGATTCCGTCAGTGCGTAACTGTCAAAACAACTAACAGAAGGTAATGAGCGGCGATCAGCATCGCCGCTTAATGGATTCGACTACGTCCAGCTTATCAGGCCAATCGCGCCGAAGTATGCCAGGTAGATAACCACCACAAGCTGGAGAATAAGATACACGGCCACGAATCCACGTATCCATCGCGATGTCGAGAGGCCGCGATATTTAATCCGCTTCCAGCAAGCCCACACTGTCACCAGCGCAAAGAGTAACGACGCAATAAATAGCCCTATTGAAATTGGCCCTGGCGCGCCAAGATTATCAAACGGATTACTTAATCCTATGCCGATGAGCGCTACAAACAACAGGGCCGCCACGGCTGACAAAGACATCCATTTACGCAACTGAATACTGTGCGTACCAGTGATTTTTCCTCGTGCTTTGTTGACCAGCCAGACAGGGGTATAAATCAAGGTACTCACCAGCATCAGTAGCCACGCAAAAAGAATTGCTTTATCTGCCATTGCGTCAAACGCAGATATTTTAACGAATACCCGATCTCCGTATTGAACAACATCGCCAGCCACCGGGTCAGTGGCGCTAGTCATTACAATCTCCCCTTTGTCATTACTCCATCTGTCATTACCCACATACACAACGTCTCTTTCCCACCCAGGGTTTGACACCATGGATAAATGCGCGTCTTTGTCAGTAACGTTAAGTTTGATGGGTGAAACAATTCGCTCAATAAAATACTGTTTTTCTATGCGCGGATTGATAAGGCGATAGTAACCTGACATTTCCTGCCACTGTGCGGGCACCGACTCGGTCTTTACCGATGGCAATTCATTGTCCCTGGCAATGAAGTCTGCCAGTAATCGTGCCGCTTTATAAAAAGCCCGTGGGTTTTCAGCGTTGAGAAGTAGCGCAAAGCCAGTTCCGTTATCGGGTGAATAAGCCAGTTCCGAGGTCCATCCCGGTAACGAGCCATCGTGGCCCCGATAGCCCCAGCCATCATAATAACGAGCGAAGTTATAGACGCCATAGCCTGCATCAAACTCACCCGAATTGGTGGTTTGTGACTGCTCCATACGGTCTACGGTTTGGGTGTTAAGCAAAGGCGCGCCCCGCTCTACAAAAAACGTGAGCAAGCGATGCATATCGTTAATGCTGGATGAGGCGCCCCCGGCGGGGTACATCAGTAAATGATCGTGCTCTACAATATTTCCCCCGCTATGCCCTTCAGCCATCGTAACCGACTCTGGCGCGGTACCATAAAAGGTGTGGTTCATCTTCAAAGGCGAAAATATGTTGCCTTGCACGTATTCAGTAAACGGCCGGCCCGTGACTTTTTCAATAAGTAGCGCCGTAACTGCCGCCGCAGTATTTGAGTAAGCGTGGCGGGTACCGGGTGCCCACCGACTAACATGGCTGTCAGGGTGATAATTCAGCGCTTCTTTTAAAGGCATCACTGGCTGATTGTCGTACACAAATTCTGAGAGCGACATTTCGTCGAAGCCTGTGGTGCTTTCCAGCAAATGTTTTACCTTAAGCGGATGCGTCGACTCCCACGGATTTTTAAATTCAAATTCCGGTAAGACATCGGCCACCCTCGATTCAGGATTAATCTGGCCGGCTTCAACTAATTGCATGGCTGCGATGCCCACAAACATTTTACTAATGGAGGCGATTCGATAAGCCGTGTCGGGAGTAACAGGCGTTTCCCGCCCCTTTCGCAATGTGCCTATGGCTTTAATATGCGCAGGTTTATCAGGCTGAATAATGGCGTAAGACAGGGAGGGGAGGTTTTGCTCTTCGACCAGTTCGGCCATGCTTTTGTCGAGCGTATCGAGGGTGACGGGAGGGGTTTCGATGGCCACTGCGGGTAGGCAAAACAGCCACCCACTGACAGCCATCGCCGCTGCCAATAACCTTGTCGGCTTTAACATGATGTACTTCCCTTTTAAATTAACATCCTGTACTGATCCATTGCATGGATCGCTGGCCGCACATCAATTGTTATTCATTTTTATCTGAGGATGGCAGCCATAACACTACGCTGTGACAAGTAGAAAAGAAAAACGTAACGTTTGTTCTGCCAAAAATGCGTGAGCGTTTGAAATTTAAGTAATTATCGTTATCCACTTTATCAGAACGGGTGGAAAAATCACCTGCTATTTAATAGC
>CAZOYR010000174.1:3825-4350 GCA_964584105.1 uncultured Alteromonas sp. | reverse complement strand
CTGCTGACATCCAGTACGCAACGATTAAATACACTGGTTGAGAAACTTTTAGATTATAATCTCCTGTTGCAACAGGCGCAGCCGACGTTCACCGACGTTGACCCGAATCAAATGGTCAAAGATTGTCTGGAAGACTATGCCCTTGCATTACAGGACCGTGAAGTAACGGTCGATATCCGCACCAGCAGCATCGTGGTGGATGAGGAGTTATATCGTCGCATTCTGGATAACCTGATTTCTAATGCCGTTGCCCATGGCGCGGTTGGACGTCCAATCAATCTGTCGATTTATCAAAGGGATGGCAATACCGTATTGGATGTAGCAAATCGGGGGAAACGGATTGCGCCGGACGCGGTCAAACGCTTGTTTGAGCCGTTTACCCGAGGCGATGACCCGCGCAATGACAATGTTATTGGCACTGGACTGGGATTATCCATTGTTTCAGATTGCGCAAAACTGATGCATGGCGATGTGTCTGACAATCCGTCCTCGACCGCACGTTTGAACAGTTCGAGCTTGGTCCGT
>CAZOYR010000174.1:0-3815 GCA_964584105.1 uncultured Alteromonas sp. | reverse complement strand
AGGCGCAGTTCACGGACGAGCGGGTTCGCGACCCGCGGATCGCGGCGCTTCGCGACCGTGTGCACGCCAGCCCGGAGACGTGTCGATGTTGAAGATGCTGATGTGTGTTTTAGAGTGACTATCCCGCGTGAGGTAAAACAATAATGAAAAAATTGATTTTACTGCCTTTCATAGCAGTACTGACTGGGTGTGCGGGATTACAGCAATCCGAGCCGGCTCCACCTGAAAAAAATGAGCCGCAGCCTATTGTTGTTATTGATGACAGCGATGACTTTTGTTTAGTGTCGCCTGAGCAGGAAGAGTTTGATCACCAGTGTGATTTTTTGCACTGGGCCGGGATTTGGCTCAGCGCTGATAAAACAAGCTGGCCTGACCGCAAGCAGGCCATAGCGAACCTTGGTGATACCACACCTGACCTGCTGAAAAAGATTTTGCTTTCATTGCCGGTCGATACGCCTTATCAGGACAGACTGCGGGCGCAGCATTGGTTGAATATTCTTAAACCCAAACTGCAAAGCAATATTGCACCGCTGGTAGAAACCATGGTGATCGCGCCAAATAATGAAATGCTGGAATTAGAATCCGCCCTGGTGGTGCTGAATAAAGTGAACGCAGAGCAGGCGCAATCCAGTGAAGCGCTTAAAGAAGAACTCGAAGCGCAGCGTAAAAAACTTGAAGAATTGTTAGAAGTAGAAGCGACTTTGATGGATAAAAACAGAGGTAACCAGCAGTGAGTGAATCCGTAAAAGCAAACCCGCAGTTATTGTTAGTGGACGATGACAAAAGTTTATTGCGCCTGCTGACAATCCGCCTTGAAGGAGAAGGATTTGGCGTAACAGCGGTTGAGGACGGACAGGCAGCATTAAAAAAGATTCGCAGTGAAGAGTACGATGTTGTACTGAGCGACTTAAGAATGCCGGGGCTGGATGGACTGAGCCTGTTTGAAGAAATCATGGGTATTCGTAAAGATATTCCCGTCATTCTGATGACCGCTCACGGCACTATCTCTGATGCTGTTGCAGCAACGCAGCGTGGCGTTTTTGGCTTTCTGCCAAAGCCTGTTGATCATGATGAATTGCGCAATTTGCTTAATAAGGCGTTAAGCCAGTCTCAGGCGGCGCAGCCGGGCGAATGGTGTCAGGATATCGTGACACGCGCACCGGAAATGACCAATGTGCTGGATCAGGCATATCGGATTGCACAACGCGAAGTCAGCGTATTAATCAGCGGTGCCAGTGGTACCGGTAAAGAGCTGCTGGCCAATGCCATTCATCGTGCCAGCAATCGTTCTGATATGCCTTTTGTGGCTATTAACTGCGGTGCATTACCTGAGAACCTGCTTGAATCAGAATTGTTTGGCCATGCGAAAGGCGCTTTTACCGGTGCGGTACAGGCTGCGCCGGGTCTGTTCAGAGAAGCCAATGGCGGCACCCTGTTTCTGGATGAAATTGGCGATATGCCCATGACCTTGCAGGTTAAATTGCTGCGCGCATTGCAGGAGCGCCAGATTCGTCCGGTCGGTAGCAGTAAGCATGTGGACATTGATGTACGGATTATCTCTGCAACGCATAAAGATTTGCATAAAGAGATGGAAGAGGGCACCTTCCGTGAAGATTTGTACTACCGACTGAATGTGGTCAATCTTAAGCTGCCTTCCCTGAAAGAGCGTAGCGAAGATATCCCGCTTCTGGCCAGAACCTTACTACAGCAAAGTGGTCAGCGTCACGGCGTTAATGTTACCCAGTTTTCAGATGATGCGATGCAGCATCTGGTCAAATCAGACTGGCCGGGTAACGTCAGACAGCTGGTTAACGTGGTAGAGCAGTGTGTGGCACTGACTCAAACACCGGTAATCCCACTGCACTTGGTGGAACAGGCACTGTCAGCGACAAAACAAAGCTGGCCAACCCTGACTGAAGCCAGGGACGCCTTTGAGCAGCAATATTTATATAAGCTGCTGAAAATGACAGATGGTAATGTCACGCGGGCAGCGGAACTGGCGGGCAGAAATCGCACAGACATGCACAAGTTGATGAAAAAGCACGAGCTTGATGCCGGTGACTTCAGAAACTCCTCAGAATAGTGTCTGTTGAGCAGGCTGCACGGAGAGTCCAATTTCCGGCAATGCCTGCTCAGGATACTGCTTGTTATATAAATCAATAAACAGATGCGCCAACCATGGCGCATCTTTGTTATCCGCCCGGTGTAAAAATAAAAACGGCGATATTCCCGCCATTCGCCACGCGTGGCATTTATCGACCCAGGGCAATAAACATTGTTTGTTTATCTCATTATCGTCATGACCGACAAAGCGGATCACAGGATGCTGAGCACTGGCCCAGACATGCAGGGGGAGGCGCGGTTTTTTCTCCCGTGCATCCAACATGGCCTCGGACAATATTTGCCCTTTAAACAGGGCGCGGGTATCCATCATCACCCGATTCACGCCATGTTCTTTAAGCAGGTTGTTCAACAATTTCTCGGCGTGTCCTTTTTCAAAAAATGCAGGATGACGGACTTCTACCGCCAGACAATAATCCTTTGGCCATTTTGAGATAAATTGCGCCAGCTCGGTGAGGCGTTCAGGAGAAAAGCGGGCAGGCAGCTGCAGCATCAGTGGCCCCAGTTTTTCTTTTAAATGCGCTAAAGTCGAAAGCTGAGCGCCGAGTTTGTCTGCATTTAGCAGGATATTGTCAGCGTGACTGACCTGTTGATTAATTTTAAACGTGAACCTGAAATTTGCCGGCACGCTTTCATACCAGCGCTGACAGGTCGCACTGTCCGGCAAAGCATAAAAGGTGCTGTTGCCCTCCACACTGCTAAAGTGCCCCGCATAAGCGCTCAGCGCATTGGTTCGCGCCTGGGACGGGGGCAACCACAGAGCAGGCCAGCTGGGGTGCTGCCATATCGGTAAGCCCAGATAAAGCGGTGCAGGCAAATTGCGGTCAGGGAAATGTTGATTTCTCATTGGGCTTTAAATCGCATTTGTTTATACTATGCGGCCTTATTTTGACATACAGCAACTGATTGCCCGATAGCTTTTTTACAAATTGCCGCTTTAGGCAGGTAATACCGGCGTAAATTAGCAAATGCATGTGGCACAGCTTAGTAAAACAACCAGGGGTCAGCGACCATGCGCACAGATTACTGTGGGAACATCGATTCATCTTATGTAGGACAAGAAGTCACTCTTTGCGGGTGGGTGAATAAGCGCCGCGATTTAGGCGGCCTGATTTTTATCGATCTGCGCGATCGTGAAGGTATGGTTCAGGTAGTCTTTGACCCGGATTTACCTGAAGTACTGGAAGAAGCGAACAAACTTCGCAGCGAATTTTGCGTGAAACTGACCGGTAAAGTCCGTGCCCGTCCTGAAGGGCAGGTGAATGATGGTATGCGCACAGGCGCTATCGAAATTCTGGGTACAGGCCTGGAAATCTTCAGCAAATCGTCTGTATTGCCGCTGGACTGGAATCAGGAAAACTCTGAAGAACAGCGCTTGCGTTACCGTTATCTGGATTTGCGCCGCCCGCTGATGAGCCAGCGTCTGAAGTTCCGTGCGCAGGTAACGGCTGCGGTACGTCGCTATCTGGAAGATGATGGCTTTCTGGACATTGAAACACCGATACTAACCAAAGCGACCCCGGAAGGCGCGCGGGATTATCTGGTACCCAGCCGTACGCATAAGGGGGAGTTCTTTGCACTGCCCCAGTCGCCTCAGCTGTTCAAACAGTTGCTGATGATGTCAGGCATGGACCGCTATTATCAAATCGTTAAGTGCTTCCGTGATGAAGATTTACGGGCAGACCGTCAGCCAG
>CAZOYR010000173.1:0-4369 GCA_964584105.1 uncultured Alteromonas sp. | reverse complement strand
CGTCGGGCTCATAACCCGAAGGTCGTTGGTTCAAATCCAGCTCCCGCAACCACTTTTAAGCCGCTTATCTAAGCGGCTTTTTTGTATCTGCTTCGTCGCTTATCCGCCTTCGTCTCAGACATCGCTCTCAAGCAAGTGCGTATCGCAGCCAATCTTACTCTCTACAGGCCCCCGCGCTTACCGCGTGAAGCTATATTGCCTTTATCTTATGTGTAGTCATATTTAAGTATTCAGAAATATACCAGTGTATAAGAACTTCTGCAGTCCGGGTGCCAGTTGATGGTACTCTACATAGTATAAAAGTATTAACTTCACACCTTGTCAGTCAAGAAAACCAGTAATCAGTCGATGAAAAGAGTGATTATCCAGCACTTACATTGTCGATTAATGTGTAGTTTCTGGCGCGTCAGTTTTCTTTCTTATCAGTTCGGGTACACCTATGATGAAATGGTTTGCATCACAATTTTTAATACCCGCAGATAGCGCGGTCATTCAGGGAAGCTACGATACAGGACTGGTGATGTTGTCACTTGCCATCGCGGTGTTTGCTTCATTTATGGCATTTTCGGTGGCCGGACAGGTCAGTACGGCGCTCAGACATTCTCAAAAACAAATTTTGCTGGGTGTGGGGAGTATGGCGCTGGGGGCCGGTATCTGGGGAATGCATTTTGTCGGTATGCTGGCTTTCAACCTTAATACCGCAGTCAACTACGACTGGGGATTGACTGGCCTGTCATTTGTGCCCGGTTGGGTTGCAGCGTGGATCGCACTGCATATATTGTGTCATTCACATCTCAGGCGCGTGCATATAGTCCTGGGGGGGGTATTCGTCGGTGCCGGTATCGGCAGTATGCATTATGCCGGAATGGCCGCTATGCAAATGGGGCCGATGCTGCGTTATGACCCGGTTATGTTCGGCTTGTCTATTTTGGTTGCGGTTGTGCTGGCAATGCTGGCGCTATGGATTCGGTATGGGCTGAACAGAATAAAAGGGCTGCGGGGGACCGGGCGACGGGTCAACGCTATCGCGAGCCTGGTGATGGGCCTGGCGATCTGCGGCATGCATTACACCGGCATGGCTGCCGCCCGGTTTGTTAAGCCGGAAAATATGCAGGCTTCCGGCAACAGTAGTGAAATGACGATGCTACTGGCAGCACTGATCAGCGTCATTGTCATCGTCATTATTACGCTGGTGTTAGGGGTCACGCTGCTCATTAAATACCGCAACACATCAACCCGTGCACTGGAAAGCGAAAAGACGCTTCGTGCCATTATGGACACAGCGGTTGACGGTGTGATTACTATTGACGGTGATGGGGTGATTCTGGAGGCTAATCCTGCAATCGGCAAAATTCTGGGCTTCACCCCCGCTGAATTAAAAAACACCTCTGTTTATCAGGTTATCCCTCAGGCTCGCCGGCATGAGTACATGCAACTATTTAGCGAGCAGCCTCAACAAACACGCATATGGGACAAAGTGATCGGTGGAAACCGTGATGTAACTGCGCTTCATAAATCGGGACAGGAAATACCGGTCAGAGTTGGCGTCGGGCACACCCGGATAAATCAGAAGCACTATTTTATCGCATTTATCAGCGATATCAGCGAGCGTATAAAGATGGAATCGGCGTTGCGCGAAAGCGAAGCCAAATTCCGGTCATTTTTTGCCAATGTGCCGGGCATTGCGTTTCGCTGTCTGAATGAACCTGCCTGGCCGATGGTATTTATTACAGATGCTGTAGAAGGGATCACCGGGTATCAGGCCAGTGCATTTACCCATCCGAATCCCTCCGTCAGCTTTGTGGATATCTGTCATCCGGATGATTTACATATTATTTCCGATTCAGTGAAGTCGCAGGATGCATTTTCTGTTGAATACCGCATTATCCACAAAGATGGCAGTATTCGGTGGATGCGTGAGCAGGGCATGATGGTTTGCGATGAAAAAGGCAATACCAGCTGGCTTGACGGTTTTATCTTCGATATTACTGAGCGTCGACAGATGGAAGAAGAGCTGGTGGTGGCCAAAGACGTCGCGGAGCAGGCTGCTGCCACCCGAGCTGCGTTCATGGCTAATATGAGTCATGAAATACGTACGCCAATGAATGCAATCATCGGATTCAGTGATTTGTTGCTGGATGAAAACCTCAGTGATACGCAGCATAAACACTGTGCCACTATTAATCGTTCGGCACGCTCCCTGCTGCATTTGCTTAACGATATTTTAAACAGTGCAAAACTTGAAAAAGGGAAACTGGAGCTTGAGTACCGGGATTTTGTGCTTACTGATGAAGTTGACACCGTAGTCAGTACGTTCTGGCTTGAAGCACAGCGCAAATCGTTACTGCTCAACGTTAACCTCGATAAAAATCTTGCCGACGCTTATAACGGTGTGCCGGAACGTATTCGTCAGGTGCTCAATAATCTTATCGGAAATGCAGTTAAATTTACTGAACAGGGAAGTATTTCACTGACCATTACCGCTCAGGGTGATGCAGTTGAGTTTGTCGTGACAGATACAGGGATAGGGATGACGCAAGAGCAACTTACCCGTGTATTTGACGCTTTCTCACAGGCCGACGCGTCAATGAGCCGCCGGTTCGGAGGAACCGGGCTGGGCACAACGATCAGTAAACAGCTGGTTGAGCTTATGGGGGGAACGATCAGTGCCAGCAGTGAAATCGGTAAAGGGTCTGTCTTTACCTTTACGCTGCCACTGACCCCCGTCAAACGGCCGGTATTACAGCAACCGCTTCATACTATATCACTGTCGCCGCGCAGGGTGCTTGTGGTTGACGATATTTCTCAGAACAGCGACTTGATCGCGCTGTTATTACAGCGCGATGACCATATTGTCGACGTGGCCCGAAACGGGCTTGAAGCGCTCGAGAAGATGGCAGCCTCGTCGTTTGACGTCGTATTGATGGATTTGCAGATGCCAGTCATGGATGGCCTGACCGCCGCCAGAAAGCGCCGTGAATTTGAAGCCAATACAGGCGCCGTGCATGTTCCTATAATTGCACTTACTGCCAGCGTGCTGGTGCAAGATAAGCAGGATGCACGAAGCGCAGGGATGGAAGGCTTTGCAAATAAACCGGTAGATTACGAGCAATTGTACACCGAGATAGCCCGGGTACTGGGAGAGCTTGATGATACCCATCAGCGTCAGGTCAGGCACAGTACTACCACCCGGCAGGTGATCAACTGGAAAAAAGGCGAGGCATTGTGGGCCGAAAAAACACGCCACATTGCAGAAGTCAGAAAGTTTGCCGATAAGCTGACAACAGAGCTTGATACGCTGGCGACCTATGTTAACCAAAACGCGATTGAACAGGCTGGCAGCCTGGCGCACACACTTAAGGGTGTGGCTGGTAATCTGGCGCTGGAAAAGCTTCATGGCATGTTTGCAGGCGTTGAGCAGGATGCAGGAAATGCAGATCGTGTGATTGAGATTCAACAGCAGGTAAAGACAATTCTTGCATTGCCGGAATTTGCTGAGCAGTCATCGCAAACGGATGATAGCAGCCCTCTGGGGCGGCAACAGCTTATGACGCTGCTGCAGACACTACGTGCCAGTATCTGTGAGCATCAGCTGGACGACAACAACTTAGAGAAAATACGTAATATCAATGCAGGACGCTATCATGAGCAATTGGATTGCATCATTAATCTGATTGATGATTTCGAGTTTGATCAGGCCACTGTGCTGGCAGATGAGCTGATTTCATCCCTCGAAGCAGTACAAGAGGTCAAAAATGCAGCAAACAGCGCCTAAGCCAACGCTTTTATTAGTTGATGATGAGCCGGTTAATCTTCGCGTCCTGAATACTATCCTGGCCAGTGATCATCAGCTTGTCTTTGCCAAAAGTGGCGAGGAAGCGGTCCGTTTGGCGGCACAAAAGCGGCCAGATCTGATTTTGTCTGATGTGATGATGCCTGGGATGACAGGGTTTGAGTTGTGCATTGCGCTTAAATCAAACCCGGATACTGCCTCAGTACCGGTCATTTTTGTTACTGCACTGGAAGAAGAGCACGACGAAGCTAAAGGGTTTGAGGTCGGTGGTGTGGATTATATCACCAAGCCTGTGTCGGCGCCGGTGGTCAGAGCCCGCGTGAATACGCATTTGTCTTTGGTGAAAGCTGAGGAACTTAAGCTGACGCGGCTGGAAGTTGTGCAGCGGCTGGGACGTGCAGCAGAATATAAAGATAATGAAACCGGCATGCATGTACTTCGTATGAGTCATTATTCAAAAGTACTCGCTGTAGCATACGGGTTTTCGCCAGAGCAAGCCGAAACATTGCTCCATGCAGCGCCTATGCATGATATCGGGAAAATCGGTATTCCGGACAATATCCTGCTAAAGCCGGG
>CAZOYR010000172.1:0-4530 GCA_964584105.1 uncultured Alteromonas sp. | reverse complement strand
GTGTAAAAACTGCAAATCACCTGTAAGAGTGATGAATAATTTGTAGTTTTTCTTTGTGAGTCATAAAAAAGCTGTTAATTTTCATACACTTAACCATTGGCATGAAACCCGCATTAGCTTAAGGGACATTCAATGGAAGCAAAACGAGGATAATCTCATGCTAGGTTGGGCTATTACATTCTTTATCATTGCCATTATTGCAGCAGTTTTTGGCTTCGGTGGCATTGCTGGTGCAGCAACAGGCATTGCCCAATTTTTGTTTTTTGTTTTTGTAGCGCTTTTGGTGATTTCACTAATTGCTAATGCATTACGCGGCAAGTCGCCGAAAGTATAATTACGTTTAAGGAGCAAGGACTATGATGACGTACAAAAATCTATTAAAAACTCTTTTCGTGGGTATGTTCGCTCTGTCAGTAGCAGCGTGTGATGACGGCGGTGCAGAGAACGCAGGCGAAGAGCTTGATGAAACAATGTCTGAAGCCAGTGACGAAATGGAAGAGTCAATGGAAGATGCAGGTAATGCGGTTGAAGATACCTGTGAAGACGTGAAAGAAGGAATGGATGCAGAAGACGACGATTGTTAATTCGCATCTATTTAAAAGAAACCCGGCTTGCCGGGTTTTTTTGTGCCTGTATCTGACGCATTTACATATAAACATCAGGATTACTGCTAATTTTTATCTTCAATACCCGATAAGTACCCGTAGTTAGTTGTCGTACAGATTCAGCGCAATACGCATTTGACCATTAGAATGAATTTTCTCCTCACGCCACCGACCACTGCAGCCCAGATATCACCTCCCCACTATCACTGGTGATAAAAACACGCGGGCATTCAGCTACTGCTACTCACAAATATTTCCAAGCACAATACAATTGGGTCACTGACATTGCCGGCCCAGGCCGAACAACGTAACTGTAAAAGATGGTTGATCAGGTTTAAAGTGAATTACAGTGCGCGGGAGCGGTAGATGGAAAAGCCCATCTACCAGGATAAGTCTCTACGCTTTTGAATAAGAAGATTGTGTAGAAGCCTGCTTCTCTGAGGCCACAAACTTATTTAACAATGCCGGCAATAAAGTTACGTCTGTAACAAGCGCCATCACCATCGCTGTTGCCGTGAGAAAGCCAAAATTCACACTCGGGATAAAGTTTGAAAAGCCGAACAGAGAAAAACCTACCGCGATAATTGTTGTAGTAAACATCAACGCCAGCCCTGTGTGACCAAATGCGGCACGACTAGCGCGTTCAGCCTGTGTCTCACCAGACCCTTCTTCTCTACCTTGCAGCCAGGCATGCAAGAAGTGAATGGTATCATCCACGGCAATACCCATTGCAATCGCAGCAATCGTAATTGTCATTATATCCAGAGGCATTCCCAACCAACCAATCAGACCAAGAATCCCTAATGTGGTTAATACATTTGGAACCAGCGCTATTAATGCAATTTTGACGGACCGGAAGATTGCCAATAACACCAAACCGAGCACCACATAAACAATACCCAGCGTTGTAATTTGCGAGTCAAACAGCCGACTCAGAATATCCTGATACAGAACAAATAAATTGGTTAGTGTTACATCGTCCTTATCGACACCCACGGCCTGAATATCACTCTTAAGATTTTCCATTAACTGATCACGCTGTAAGCCCTCAGTGGTATCCTGAATGCGCACCGAAATTCTCAGCTGTTCATCCTTGGCAGAAAAGTACGAGCCGATGAGTTGATTAACAACTTTTTCATCAAGCAACCGGTAAATTGTCGTCAGTTCATATTCAGTTAGAGGCTTTCCGTCGTTAAGTTGTTTAGCCAACTCAGTGAAATTGACCACCGAGGTCACGCTACCGGTAGCCTCAAATGCCGCTACCGCCGCTTGCACCAACTGCAGCTGCCCTACTGTATCGGCCGTCAGAACCAATTGTTCTTTTTCATTTGCCTCACCGATATCAAGAATAATGTCTAGCGGCGTGGAGCCTCCGAACTCCTGATCAATAAACGCCAATTCCTGATAGACCGTCGTATCTTTGGCGAAGTAATCGATAAATGAGTTTTCAACGTTCAGGCGTGAAATGCCGGCGGCCATCCCCAGGAAAACGATGAGCATGACAGCAATAACAGATTTAGGGGCAGCAAGGTTGAGTCTTCTCATCCCGCTCAGCATCCCGGTAATAAACCGATACTCCTGTTTTTCCTGTTTAGCGGGTAAGAATGTCAGGATCGCAGGAAACAGCAGTAAGCTCACAACCATAGTGATCAGCATGGCGCTGAGCATCATGTAGCCAAAATCCACCACCGGTTGCAGGCCGCTGAATATTAGCGAGCCAAAACCTACTGAGGTGGTAAGCGTCGCATAGAAACAAGGCGCCAGCTTTTCATTCAGGGTGGCAATAATCCGTTCAGATTGCGAAAGAGAGGGATTGTCACGGCTGATTTCCCGGTATGCGCCGATCAGATGAATCATAACAGCAAGGGTAAGAATAAGCTGCAAAGCAATAAAGTTCGCTGATAAAACGGTAGTACGCATATCCAGCCAGCCAAATAATCCCATAGTCAGCGTTACACTAACGGCGCAAGCACCCAGAGGAAAAATGACCCAGCGCAGCGTTCTGAATAATAAAAGAAGCAACAGCGCAACGACGGCGGCAATCGCACTACCGAATACCTTAAGATCTGACTGGATAATGTCGATGAGATGCTGCCCCACCACATAAGAGCCACCCATGTAGGTATTTGCGCGACTTTCTACCTGCCTGGTAATTTCATTGAGTTGCGCTATTTCTTTTTTTCTGGTCTTTGTAAGCTGCTGTCTGATGGGATCGGCCTGCGCCTGAAGGGCATCAATTTTCGATTGCTGCGCTTCGGATAAAGGACCATCCAGTGCTTGCTTTTGAATATTTGTAATTTGGTTATCAAGCTTGGTAAGCGTTGGATCAGGTTTAAATACAACCTGAATAGCTGTGGCCGTGCCCTGTCGATTAACCAATAGATCGGTAAAGATAGGATGGCCTGCCACCATTTCTTTCATTCGCGACGGGCCGTACCGCTGCTCCAGCCAGGTCAGCGCATTCACATTGGTATTACCGGTTAGCGCTGATGCGTCATTGATTAACGGGACGGTTAAAATGGAGGTAACATTCTCCACCCGCTCAATGTCTTTAATCGCTTCAGACAGCTTTTCTATATCTGCAAACGTTTGATTACTGAAAAGCGCATGATTTTTCGGCTGGTACGCAAGCAAAATAAATTCGTCGGGGGAAAATGTCTGATTAACCACCTGATTTTGAATATAAAGCTTGTTATTTTTTACCAGTAATGTGTCAGCCGAGGCATCGATTTTAAAATTGGCTATCTGATAACCGAAAAAGCAAACCAGCGCCGTGAAAATCAGTATGATAAGCCATCGTGCGCGAACAATCCCTGCTGCCAGCTTACTCATCATCGTCGACCTGCTTATACTGGAAGTACTCATCTCTGCGCTTACCCTGAATGTACTGATTTCTGAAGTAGATGTATGGATCTTCCGCTTGCTGATATAGCTGGTTATAGGTTTCCGCTTGGTCAGAATAATCGTCAAACCCGTCAAACGAACGAATATAATAGGATTCCGGCGCGTCGACTAACTGGTCAATAGGATGGATGAAGCTTTCTGTTATCAAAGAGAACGCACTGCGTGAGTCGCCCGGGCCTAGAATAGGAAGCACCAGATACGGACCAGCGCCCACGTCATAATGTTGCAGTGTGTCGCCCAGTGTCTGACGCTGTGCGTCAATTTCAAACCAGTGCTTTGCCGGATCAAACAGACCCAACAAACCCAGCGTTGAGTTAATGGCAAATCGCCCGAGATTTGACCCGGCTTCTTTGAACTGGCCAGCGGCCAGATTATTAAGCAGATTCAGTGGCTCGCGAATATTATCAAACGCATTACCAATTTTGTCGCGCGCAGCAGCCGGAACGATGTAACGATAACCTTTAGCAGCTGGGTACAACACATATTCATAACTGTAATTGTTGAAGGTGAAGATAGCCCGATTGAAATCTTCCCAGGGGTCATAATAAAACGGCGCGTCACCGCTTCCCTGCTTCTCCTTTGCATCGGTTATTGCCACCACAGTGGGAGAGACACTGATATTTCCCTGACTGGTTTGGACGGTAACATCCTCCCCAGCCCGCAATTTCTCGACATTTTTGTTTTGCTGTTGCTCCTGGGCAACAGGTTCGCTCTGCAGTGTGGATTCTGTTTCGTCAGTGGTGGTACAGGCGGTTGCGGAGAGGAAGAAAAGTAGCAGCAATGTATGTTTAAAAAACAAATTCTTCAACACAGTGTTCCTTATCAAAGTTTTACGTCACACCAGGCAAGTTGTCTGAGTACTTTCAGTAAGCTGTTGATTTATACGGTGCGTAACTTTTTATGATCGCTTTTACAGTCGCATTAAATCCATTTTGTCGCACGAAGAAAGGTCGCAATAAACTGTGGGGACAGAACAAATGAGCCTAAATTGCTATGAGCACAAGCGCACAGAATACGGATT
>CAZOYR010000171.1:0-4604 GCA_964584105.1 uncultured Alteromonas sp. | reverse complement strand
TGCATTAAGTCAGTGGCGGTACGGACCAAAATGTGAGGAGGGAAAACCTGTTAAATCTTCCCCATACTTTGTTCAATTAGACTTCAAGCTTGAACGATAAAGCAGCGTGTACATAGTAGATATTGACCTAGGAGACAGCCTCACTGGTCTGCCGACTACTGTTCGCCATAACGATCAAGCACCATATCAAAACACCCCCGGCTGATAAGGCAACGCCCACCCAGCCGGTGCTGGCGTAACCGTAACCGGCTGCCAGGGCCATGCCGGCCAGCCATGGACCTAGCGCATTGGCCGAGTTGAATGCGGCATGATTCATTGCACCTGCCAGTGTTTGCGCATTACCAGCAACATCCATCAGGCGGGTTTGCAACGGTACTACCATGCCTCCCCCCATGCCCATGCAGAACAAGGCGACAGCCATTAACACAGGATTGCCGACAGACATGGCATAGGCGGCAGCGGAGATACCAAGTAGCACCTGAAAACCCAGTGCTGTGCGCAGCAACCGGCCTTCAGCAATGCGGCCGGCTAAAAGATTACCCAGGGTTGTACCGACGCCGTAAACAAGGAGTACAACGGAAATACCCCACTCCGGCGAGGACGTTGTATTGAGGTATGTTGCACTGAAATAGGAATAAACGGAGAACATGCCCCCAAAGCCGATCGCCCCCATCAGTAGCACCAGCAGCACATCTTTGTTTTTAAGTGCGGTTAGCTCTGAGCGAGGATTGGCATTCGGGTTTGGTCCGCGATACGGCGCCATTTTCCACACCATTACTGCGGTTACCAGTGATAAGGCGGAAATCATGAAAAAGCCGATACGCCAGCCCATAGTCTGCCCGATGGCACTGATACCGGGCACACCGATAATCGTGGCCACCGTTAAGCCCAGAATAACATTACTCACCGCTCTGGCACGTCGGTTTTTGCCTGCGATATCCGCGGCAAACAGCATCGCGATGCCAAAATAGGCACCATGGGGCAGACCGGCGATGAAACGCGCGATATTCATCGTCCATTCTGACCATGCCAGTGCGGTCAGCAAATTTCCACCGGCATAAAAAATCATCATGGCAATGAGCATGGTCCGCCGCGCAATGTGTGAAAAAAACATGGTGATCAGTGGTGCGCCCACTACCACGCCCAAAGCATAGGCACTTATCGCATAGCCAGCTACCTTTTCTGAAATGCCAAAGTCTTGTGCAAAGTAAGGCAGTAACCCCATGGCTGCAAATTCGCTACAACCAAGTACAAAGGTGCCAAACGCTAGCCAGAATGTGACGACTTTTAACGATGCTTCGCCCTCACGATGTTGATGCTCGGGGTGGCCGGAATGCTGTGAATGTGTCATGGAACCTCGGTGCGTGTAAAAAATGTCGCATCTGACTATAAGCAGGGCGATGAGATTTCACTCTGTCGCATAACAAAAGGACGATATCAGTGAACACGCATTTTACCACTGCGCCTTGACAGAGTAACTGAGTTTCGTGTTTTATCTTTGTAAATTCACTGAGTTACGCGTTAAAAGGATGTTAAGCCTCAGCGATGAGGACCGGCTTTTATGCCGGTTTGCGACGTCGGCGCTTTTGTTGTTTTGCGCGAATCGCATATTGCATACGGGGCAGTAAAATAATGAACGCGGCTAGCCAGTAAAAAATCGGCTCTGCCCAGATTGTTTTCTGCGACCAGCTAAAATGCAGCAGTGCCAGTACGACAGCCACATATACCCAATTATGCAATGACTGCCATTTTCTGCCCATCTTTTTGCGGATTGTATTAAAAGAGGTTACTGCCAGTGCCAGCAATATCAGCAGGGCGGCAAAACCGACACTGATATAGGGGCGTTTGACCAATTCACTGCCGATTAGCGGCCAGTTCAGCTGAAGCTCAAACAGAATGTACGTCGAGAAGTGCGCCAGCGCATAGACAAAGGTGTAAACACCTATCATTCTGCGGTAGCGAATTAAATCACCACATGGCGTGAAGCGGGCCAGAGGAGCAAGGCATAATGTGAAGAGCAAAAGATGCACAGCGTGTTGTCCGGTAAAATCCAGTAAGCTTTGCACCGGATCAGCGCCCAGATTATCTGAAAAGCCCTGAACAAACTGCCAGACGAGTGCGCCGGCTATGAGTAAATGAGCCAGGCATTTACCTACCCAAATCTGCAACTTGGTAAGCCGGGCAGGGCGCTTAAAAACCGAAAACGCCATATTAATAATACTTTCTCAGATTCATACCCTTATACAAGGACGCCACTTCACTGTAGCCATTAAACATCTGCGTTTCAATCCGGTTGCGCGATAACAATCCGCCCCCGGCAATCCGTCGCTCGCTTGCCTGACTCCAGCGAGGATGATCAACCTTGGGGTTAACATTAGCGTAAAAACCATATTCATCCGGCGCGAGCTTGTTCCAGGTTGTCGGTGGCTCTTTGTCGGTCAGCGTAATTCGGACAATGGATTTAATACTTTTAAAGCCATATTTCCAGGGCACAACCAGACGGATGGGCGCGCCATTTTGCTCCGGTAGCGTTTTGCCGTAAAGCCCGACAGCCATCAGTGTCAGCGGATGCATGGCTTCATCCAGCCGCAGACCCTCCACGTAAGGATAGTCAACGCCACCACCAACAAACCTACTGTTTTGACCACGCATTTGTTCAGGATCATACAGTGTCTGAAAGGCAACGTAGCGGGCAGAGGAAAGGGGGCGCGCTGCTTTAAGTATTTGTGCAAGTTCAAACCCTATCCAGGGAATGACCATTGACCATGCTTCCACACAGCGTAGCCGGTAGATACGCTCCTGCAGACTAAAGCGCTGGGTCAGGCTGGCGTGGTCAAGCACGAACGGTTTTTCGACCATACCATCGATTTCTAAACGCCAGGGATCAATCTTCAGGTTATGCGCATACTCAGCCGGGTCATCTTTGCCCGTGCCAAATTCATAAAAATTGTTATAGCCGGTAACCTTGTCGTAAGGGGTCTTCTTTTCGGACGTGCTGTACTGACCGGCGGGCGTAAAATCAAGCGCCTCGCGTTTAGCCGCTTGTTTCTCTTCGTCATCGTCAAACCAGCCCAGCGCTGAAGTCTGAGGCGATAACAATGCGCCAGCGCCGATAAAACCCATCCGCTTGAGCAATGTTCGCCGTTGACGATAAACGGATTCATCTGTGACATCATTTTCAGTCAGTTTGACTGAAGGAACAAAGCGTTTTGACATAAAAACCTACCCGTTAATAGTGGTGGGTGACATTTGCAGACGAATTGGGTCGGTGCCCTGGCTGCCTGTTTTAACGTACTTACGGATAAGACCTGCAAAAGTGCGGTTTTCTTTCTTTATGACAAAAACTTCATGCATTATCCATGTTTGGGTACAAACAAGGAACTGTACAGACGCGCGGCAAATTCGTCGGTCATGCCAGAAATATAATCGGCAATGATCCGGTGGCCATAGCCGGCTTCTTCAGCCTGTCGCCAGCGTTGTCTGGTGTTTTCTGGTAGTAAGCGTTCAGGATCGCTGGCAAACGCCTCAAACAGCTCCATCACCATTTGCTGGCCCTTGTATTCAAGTATCTGCACTTCTGAACGCCGGATAACCTGATGATAAACAAACGATTTAAACAGGCTGAGTGCTTTTTCATAAAGCGCTGGTAGCTGGGCCTGATTCGCCAAGAGGGGATGTGCAAACTGCGCTTGCTGCGTGATAGTAATGGCGGTGATAAAACAATTAACCAGCGCACCGATAGCGTTTTTTCTCTCATGATGCTGGCTACTGAACAAACGCATCGCCAATTGTCCGATATTGGCCGACAACCAGGGCACGTCCATTTCCTCAAGGGGATCTACAATATCTTTGACGAAGTGCTCATAGGTCACCATGCTCATGACAATGGCATCTTCAAGATCATGAATGCCATAGGCAATGTCGTCTGCCAGTTCCATGATTGTGCAGTCGAAAGACTTATGACGGGTTTTTCCGTGTTTGTTATCAAACGAATCAAATGCCATAAACCGGGCAACATCGTCTTCACTAAACGGTGCCAGTAACCAGTCGAATAGGGGCTTATCACAACCGAACAAGCCTTTAGGCGGATGCCAGTCGTCGGCTTTTACCTGGCGCAATGACGTATTAATTTGTCCGTGACAGGCCGGATTTGTGAGCGTATCGATAAAGTTAGGATATTTTATCAGGCCCAGAATACTGCGGCGAGCCAGGTTCATCCCATGGTCTGCCGTATAGGGTTCAAGCTGCGTGATAATGCGAAATGTCTGGCCGTTGCCTTCAAATCCGCCATGCTCATGCATCATATAGTGCAGGGCGATCTCTCCGCCATGTCCGAACGGAGGGTGGCCGATATCATGCGCCAGACACAAGGTCTCTGTCAGGCTGGTATCCAGTCTCAGCTCGCTGGCTGTTTGCGGGTACTTTGACTGTAACTGGGCAGTAATCCCAGTGCCTATTTGTGCCGCCTCCAGCGAGTGGGTCAGCCGGGTTCGGTAAAAATCACTTAAACCTACCCCCAGTACCTGCGTTTTGGCCTGCAGCCGTCTGAATGCAGCAGAATGCAATACACGGGCTTTGTCCCGCTGATAGCAACTTCGGTGGTC
>CAZOYR010000170.1:0-4724 GCA_964584105.1 uncultured Alteromonas sp. | reverse complement strand
TTGTTGAGAATCCCAAAGTAAAAGCATCGGTCCTGCAGGAAACTGAAGAGACGGTTTCAGATGACGCCATCATCTGTTCAAACACCTCGACCATCTCTATCGATAAGCTGGCAGAAAGCCTGAAAAAACCAGAACGCTTCTGCGGCATGCACTTCTTTAACCCTGTGCACCGTATGCCACTGGTAGAAATCATCCGCGGTAAAGATACCACTGATGCGACCGTGAATGCTGTGGTAGCCGCTACGATGAAAATGGGTAAAACCCCTATCGTGGTTAATGACTGCCCCGGCTTTTTGGTCAACCGCGTGTTGTTCCCTTACTTTGCCGGATTCAGCAAGCTGGTATTAGATGGCGCTGACTTCACAAAAGTCGACAAAGTTATGGAAAAAGATTTCGGCTGGCCAATGGGCCCGGCGTACCTGCTTGATGTGGTAGGTATGGACACGGCGAATCACGCTGCCGGTGTAATGGCCGATGGCTTCCCTGAGCGTATGAAGTCCATTGAAAACGACCCGGTCACGCTGATGTACAACGAGAAGCGTCTTGGTCAGAAAAATGGCAAAGGCTTCTATAACTACGGCACAGATAAGCGTGGTCGCCCCACTAAAGACGCCGCCGATGAAGCATACTCGCTGATTAACCAGCATGCAGCTTCAGACCAGTCGTTTGAAAAAGATGAAATTATCGCGCGCCTGATGATTCCAATGGCCAACGAAGCGATTCGTTGTCTGGAAGAAAACATCGTGGGTAGTGCGGCAGAAGCAGATATGGCACTGCTGTACGGTTTAGGCTTCCCGCCATTCCGTGGTGGTGTATTCCGCTGGATAGAAACCATGGGGCTGGACAAGTTCGTTGAACTTGCCGACAAGTACGCGCACTTAGGTGCGATTTATCAGGTCACAGACGGCGTTCGTAAGATGGCCGCTGATGGCAAATCCTACTTCGCTTAATCCCCAAGGAGAATAACATGAAAGAAGTCGTCGTTATCGATTGTATTCGTACCCCCATGGGTCGCTCCAAGGGCGGTGTTTTTAGAAATGTGCGCGCCGAAACCTTATCTGCGCACCTGATGACAACCTTACTGGAACGTAACCCAAATCTTGATCCAACTGAGATCGAGGACATCATCTGGGGTTGTGTACAGCAAACCAAAGAACAGGGCTTTAACATTGCCCGTAACGCGCAGTTGCTAACCGATATTCCGCGCAGCACCAGTGCAGTTACCGTAAACCGCCTGTGCGGTTCATCCATGCAGGCATTGCATGATGCGGCCAAAGGCATTATGACCGGCAACGGTGATGTGTTTATGATTGGTGGTGTGGAGCACATGGGTCATGTGCCTATGAACTACAACCTGGATTTCCACCCTGGTCTGGCGAAGCATACTGCTAAAGCTTCAGGCAATATGGGTATGACTGCAGAACTGCTGGGTCGCCAGAACGGCATCACCCGTGAAATGCAGGACGCCTTTGGTGCCCGCTCTCACCAACGTGCCGCCAAAGCGCACGAAGAAGGTCGCTGGGCGAATGAAATCGCACCTATCGAAGGGCACGACCAGAACGGCGTGCTGAAAATGGTAGATTATGATGAGGTTATCCGCCCTGAAACCACGGTGGATACGCTGGCAGGTTTACGCCCGGTGTTTGATCCGGTGAACGGTACGGTGACAGCAGGTACGTCGTCAGCCATTTCAGACGGTGCCTCTGCCATGCTGCTGATGTCAGCAGATAAAGCCAAGGCGCTTGGACTTAAGCCGCGCGCTAAAATTCGTGCCATGGGCGTTTCTGGCTGTGATGCGGCGATTATGGGTTATGGCCCGGTGCCTGCCACGCAAAAAGCACTGAAACGTGCCGGCATGAGCATGGACGACATTGAGCTTGCCGAGTTCAACGAAGCCTTTGCCGCGCAGGCGCTCTCGTGCATTAAACAGCTTGGCTGGCTGGATAACTATGACGAAAAAGTTAACCTGAACGGTGGTGCTATTGCACTGGGTCACCCACTGGGCTGTTCAGGTGCGCGTATCAGCACAACGCTGCTTAACCTAATGGAAGCGAACGACAAGTCTGTCGGTCTGGCCACCATGTGTATTGGTTTAGGTCAGGGCATCGCGACGATCTTTGAGCGCGTGTAACTGACTAAGTAAGACTCAAAGGGCCTACGGGCCCTTTTTTATTGTCCACTGTTCATTGTTGCGAACTCATACAGTTGAACTAGCCTTAGTAGTTAAGCCAACAATTACATACAAAGAGGCTGTTATGCGTATTTATCGAATAACCCGCTGTCGCTGTATTTTGTTGTTTTTCCTGTTTACAGGTTGTTTCTTCCCCGCCGCCGCTAAAACCAATGTGGTAGATATTGTCACCACTGAATATCGCATTGAGGCACCGGCCACTCTGCCTACTGGCTGGACGACCTTCATGTTTACCAACAAAGGCGCACAGGCCCACTTTGTGGTGATGTATCGGTTAGCAGAGGGCAAGACGATCGACGATCAGCTTAAGCATGTTGCGCCAGTTTTTGAACCGCTCATGCAAGGACTACGCAGCGGCGAATTAACCAAGGCTGACATTGGTCCGTTTTTCGAAGAACATGTACCCGACTGGGGATTACAGATGACCTGGGCAGGAGGCGCCGGATTGTTAGCCGCAGGGCGAAGTACTCAGGCTACCTTTTTACTCGACGAGCCAGGCACGTATCTGGTGGAGTGCTATGTAAAAGCCCCCGATGGCAGCTGGCATACGCTTATGGGTATGCTGCAGCAGATAACGGTTAAAGCAGCGCAAAACAACTACGTACCGCCTGAGGCCGACTATACGGTCACAGTGTCGAACCAGGGTGTTTCCGGTCCGCAAGCGTTGCCACCGGGTACACATACTTTCCGCATTGAGATGCAGGACACTCCCAAAGGATTTATGCCTTACGACTTGAACCTGGCGAAACTTACGTCATCGACGGATCTGGATAAGGTCTTCTTTTGGATGGACTGGACCAATGTAGGCGGGTTAAGAGCGCCCGCACCGGTTACCTTTTTGGGTGGGCTGGAGCACACCTATGCGGGAAAATATGGCTTTGTTACAGTTGACCTTGAACCCGGTCGTTACCTCTGGGTTTCCGAGATAAACGCGGCCACGGTCAACCTGCCCTTTGAAGTCAAACAGTGATCCCGATAATGCAGTACCGCGCCTTAATTCAAAGACTTTTCATCAGATCACGCCTGAAAGCGGGCTTACGACACCGTGAGCCCCTTGCTGAAGAATGTGTGTATAAATCTGCGTTGTTCTGACATCTGCATGTCCTAGCTGCTCCTGAACGGTACGAATATCCGCCCCCGACTGAAGTAAGTGGGTAGCAAACGAGTGCCTGAGAGTATGTGGTGTGACGTGCTTTGCAATGTCGGCCTGTGAAGCCGCTTTTCTTACCGCCCGCTGGATCTGTTTTTCATCTATATGGTGACGGCGCAACTCACCATTTTCAGGATCGAGACTAAGCTTGCCAGAAGGAAACAGGTACTGCCACTCCAGTGTTTTATTTCTGTGTTTATATTTTCTGCGTAGACCCTGTGGGATCCAGGCACCGGCAAATTCAGGAACCTGAAGATCATGTTCCAGCATTTCTTTTGCACGAACAATATGATTTTCAAGCAGAGTGGTAAGAGACGCTGAAAGTGTAACCACACGGTGCTTTCCACCTTTGCCAAACCAAATTCGTACACACTTATAATCAAAATCAATATCTCCTACCCGTAATCGAACGCATTCCATTAATCGCAGTCCGCTTCCATACAGCATAGCAACTGCAAGATAGTGCTGGTGAGCAACCCGGCTTAATAGCGCTTTTACTTCCGGTTGCGTTAATACAACAGGCAGTTTTCGCTGGCGTCCGCTATTTAGAAAATGCATATCAGCGGGTAACGGTGTTTCAAGGAACTTATCGTACAGGAACACCAGCGCGTTAAGCGCTGTCGATTGCGTAGACGCCGCTACTTTCCGCGTCACCGCAAGATGTGTGAGATACGCCTCAACATGAACAGCATTGAGTGTTTCCGGGTGCGCGTATTGATGAAAACGAATATAGTCAGTGATCCAGGTTAAGTACGTCTCGATAGTTCGCTTTGCATAGTGCTTTACCAGCATAAACTCATAGACGGCGTTTAAGAAGGTGCTTTTCATCAGGCGTTTTCAGGGCTATTAAAAGCGCATCAGCGTAGCGATGAAATAAATTAAAAAATACTGACCCAGGGACGGTTTTTACGCGGCGACGTGCGCAAAGTACACCATATCAATCGCATCGGCGTTTTGGGGTATTTTGTGCGTTGCGTGAAATGCACCACTTTGCCTTTTCACTTTTATCAGAATGACTTATCGAGTAATCTTTGAAGATAGTTGAACTTAATTACCCCAAAGTGGGACCAGGAACCACACCACTTTGGGGTCTATTAATATGTTAGGTGCTATATGAGAGTAAATGTATATGTGAAGGAATACATACTATTTAAGATTGGTGAACAGTATCTTTTGCTTCGTAATCGATATCCCGATCCTAGATCTTTTCAAGAGAACGTTGCTAAAGAAATATGGGAGCACGCGCAAACTCAAGCAAACACTTTGGCAGAATACTTCCAGGAAAAGTTTTTGTATTCAGAGAGTGCTCCTATAGAAGTTGGAAGACAAGTTTCTTGTCCTATTGGTGAAGAATTATATGCCGACAACTCAATAGAGAACCTT
>CAZOYR010000169.1:0-4733 GCA_964584105.1 uncultured Alteromonas sp. | reverse complement strand
ATAATTATCTGATTCGGCCCGTTACCGTCGGTTATGTCGCCGTTATGCCGCAGTTTATCCGCACCGGTCTGGTGAACGCGACCAACAACCTTGAAGAGCCCGCAAACTTTATGAATAACATGCTTCAGGGTGACCTGAATGAGGGCATGGATAGTCTGGGGCGGTTCTTCATCAATAGTACTGTGGGCTTACTTGGCACCATCGACGTTGCTACAAAACTGGGAATCGAGCGGCAGCGGGAAAGCTTTGGAGAAACACTGGCGGTATGGGGAATAGATACCGGACCTTACCTGATGTTGCCTGTACTTGGGCCTTCCGATCCGCGTACTTTCGGTGGGCGTGTGGCTGATGGATACACTTACCCAAATACCATACTTAATACCAACTTTAATATTGCAACAATAGTCATATCGCTGTTAGAGGGTAGGGCTGCGCTACTGGACCAGGAACAGCAGTTGGAGCAGTCCTTTGACCAGTATTCCTTTGTTAAGAATGCCTATTTCCAAAACCTGAAATTCAGAGTGACAGACGGAGAAGTGGGTACAGATCAAATGGACACAGAAGAGCAGGAAGAGAATTTTGATGATTTTGAATCGCTGCTGGGTGAGGGCGATAACTAAATAAGTGCTGATATCAGCTAAACGTTCTACCAGATAAAAAAGCCCGGTTATTACCGGGCTTTTTTATTGCGCTATACAGTGTACCCCTGAGGGTTCGCAGACTGCCATTTCCAGACATCATTACACATGTCTGCCAGCCCTTTCTCCGCATGCCAGTTAAGCTCTTTTGCTGCCTTTGTGGGATCCGCATAGCAAGCTGCGACATCACCCTCGCGCCGGGGCGCGATTTTATAATCGACAGATTGACCTGATGCTTTTTCAAATGCATCAATCATTTCCAGTACCGAATACCCCTGGCCTGTACCAAGATTGTAAATATCCAGCCCCATATTGAGTTCAATGCGATCCAGTGCTTTGAGGTGGCCATTGGCTAAATCAACTACATGAATATAGTCGCGGACGCCGGTGCCGTCTTTCGTGTCGTAATCATCACCAAAGACACTCAATTGCTCGAGTTTGCCTGTAGCCACCTGCGAAATATAAGGCATCAGGTTGTTCGGAATGCCATTAGGATCTTCACCAATCTGGCCGGATTCGTGCGCGCCTACAGGGTTAAAGTAGCGCAGCAGGACAATATTCCAGGCGTCGTCTGACTGATATAAATCAGTAAGTACATGCTCTACCATCAACTTGGACATACCATAGGGGTTAGTGGGGTGCCCGGTAGACATATCCTCTTTCAGAGGAAGGGCTGCAGGATCACCGTAAACCGTTGCTGAGGAGCTAAAGACCAGGTTTTTAACGTTATGCTGGCGCATTGCTTTACACAGTGCCAGCGTGCCATACACATTGTTTTCGTAATAATCTAACGGCTTTTGCACTGATTCGCCGACCGCCTTGAGTCCCGCAAAGTGAATAACAGCATCAATATCGTGCTGGCTGAACAGATCGTTGAGCAGGTCGCCATCACGAATATCGCCCTGGATAAAGGTAAGCGATTTTCCTGTCAGGCTCTCAACGCGCTTTAAAGACTCTGCACTTGAATTGGCAAGATTATCCAGAACTACAACATTGAAACCGTTTTCCAGTAGTTGCAGCGACGTATGACTACCAATATAACCGGCGCCGCCGGTAACCAGAATGGTGTTCATCTTTACTCCTTAGGGGATGAAGTGTTGTCAGGCAATTTGATGTATTTAGCGCTTAGTGAGTACTGAAGCGGTTTAACCACAATGGGATACAGTAAAAATACCAGAAAAGCCCACACTAATGATGTCCAGTCCGTGGCGGTGCGCAAAATAAATACAAAAACCGGCACAATGACTAAAAGCTTAAGGACATTCAGAAGCGTTTTCTCAGGTACGCTCATTCGTCTGCCGGCATCCTCAAGCAATGTCATACGCTGTTTAAGGCTCAATGCGCCTAATCCCGGAATATTTTTAGTGAAAAAATATAGCTTCATGGCTCACCTTTATAAGCAAAAAGCCGTCACAGGTGTGACGGCTTGAAGTATTGATTAGCGTTAATCAGCTGATCGAAAGCTGCTGACCATCACCCTTGTTGTGATACAGGGTGTGGTTCATCTTCGTGCTTCTTCTCTGCAAGCGCTTCCCAGTGGCGGGTTTTAAGTGACAGCAGCAGCACGACTATACCAATAGCGATACTGAACAGACTGATTTGCATGAACAGGTCAGGCATAGTGTCCAGGCGATCCGGATTAAAGTTTCCGGCCAGCAACCCGGCAATCACGTTACCAATTGAATAGGTAAGTACGAAGACCCCCATCATTTGGCCTGCAAACCGTTTGGGAGACAACTTACTTACCGCACTCAACGCGACCGGACTAAGACAAAGCTCACCGACAGTGTGCAGGAAGTACGTCATGATCAACCAGTAGGGCGCGACTTTTAAGCCACTGGCAGCAAGCTGTGCGGCAAAAAACATCACGATAAAGCCGGTTGCCATAATAATCAGACCAACAGCACATTTTGCACCGTAGGATGGATCCAGCATACGCTTACCCAAATTCACCCAAAGTGCTGCGAAAAAAGGTGACAGGATGATAATGAAAATAGAGTTTGCTGACTGGAACCAGGCCGGTGGAATAGAGAATGCGCCAATCATACGATCGGTGTAATCACGTCCGAAAAGATTAAGCGAAGAACCCGCCTGCTCGAAACCAGCCCAGAAACACGCTGAAGCGACACAGATCAAAAAGAGTGCGCCCATGCGTTTTTTCTCAGGTTCGTTTAAGTTACCGAAGAAAAAGATTCCGCCAAAATAAATCAGAAAGATTACAGTAAAGGCAATAGCAACGTATTTCGCCAGAGCGACTGGGTCTATGACCAGGACACCCATCGTGGTCGCTGCAGTCACGCCGATCAGTACCGCAAGAAATACAACTATGCCAGTCCAGCCAGCCTTGTGAACCTTCGGGGTGAGCTCTGTTGCCGGCTCATCACCATTTCCTGCTAAACGGTTCTGCGTTGCCTTATACTGAACAAGGCCGATTGCCATACCTACTGCGGCGGCACCGAAAGCCCAGTGATAGCCCATATTCGGCGCAAGCCAGCCACATACCGCATAACCGATAAGTGAACCAATGTTAATTCCCATGTAATAAATGGTGAAACCACCATCCCGGCGGGCATCATTATCAGAATAAAGGCCGCCCACCATCGCACTGATGTTAGGTTTCAAAAGACCGGTACCCAGCACCACCAGAATCAGTCCGATGAAAAAGGTGCTATGGCTTGGAATAGCAAGCACAATATGGCCGCACATGATGATGATGCCGCCATACCAGACTGCTCGCTGGCTACCAATCAGACGGTCTGCAATCCAGCCGCCCGGTAAACCCATAAAATATACCGCGCCGGTATAAAGTCCGTAGATAGCTGTGGCTGAGGCAACAGTAAATGCAAGTCCTTCTTCTTGCAGCGAGGCTGTCATAAAAAGAACCAGAAGTGCACGCATACCGTAGTAGCTCATGCGTTCCCACATTTCTGTAAAAAATAGCGTCTGCAGCCCCCCTGGATGGCCAAAGAAGCGCGTGTCGTTTGTTGATTTTGTTGTCACAATGAGATTCCGTATTATTGTATTTATAAGTTCGAAAACGAAACGTAAGCCGCTTTGCACGAATTACGAGACCTGAATGTTCTCAAAAGTACCGTCGTTATACTAAAGGCTGGACCGATACACAAGTTAAGACGGGGTGAAAAGCACCCACACGCCAGCCCAATAGCGTGAGGATTCGTTGACATCAGCCTGTCCGGAACTTAAAGCTCTCTTATCGTAGCGACCACAATACGCCCGATACCATAAATCAAAAACAGAATGACACCGAACAGTGTAAGATTGTAAATAATCTTAGGATACTGATTGGCGTCCGGCTGCGTGGGGTTTTCAATGGTCACAAGATGCTGAATTTTCTCATAAGCTTTAACTCGTGTACTTTCCAGGGTCATCAGTGAGGATGAGTATGCCTGAATCGCTAGTTGAAGCTGAATTTGCAAATTACTGTACTGTGCCATTAGCTCAGTCATCGAAATATCGCTGTTCTCATCCACCGCGGCTTTATTCAAATCACTTTTCTGCTGATTAACGGCGTCCTGCAGTGCTGAAATTTGTCGCTTCAGGTTTTTCATCTCCGGTGCCAGTTCGCTCATCATGCCTGACAGGGTGCGCAACTCAGCCTGTTTCTGGGCCAGAGTCGCTTCTAAAGAAAACGCGATTTGCTGTGAGGCTGCGCCTTCTGCAGTAGGATCCAGCACATTATATTGAGACTGAAATGCTAACAGTTCCTTTTTAGCGCTCTGTAATTTTTCTTCAACCACATCGTGTTCATTTTTCGCAAATGTCAGCTTGGACTTCGCAAGGTCATTATTTATCTGGTTAATAAACGCTTCTGCATGTTCGATAATGGCGCGGTTAAGCGTATGTGCATATTCACGGTTGAATGCCTGCGTTTTAAGTGTAATCACTGCAGATTCCGAGTCGACAGTCACATCGATATGGTTAAGGTAATACTGAAACATATCTTCTTTGGTACTGCCGAGCGCTAATTTACTAAAAAAGTCCGCTTCGTCTGAATTGTATTGCTCAATCAAATTATGTTGTTCGACAAGATAATCGAACATATCTCTGGAAAGGATGAATGATTCCACCAGAATA
>CAZOYR010000168.1:0-4886 GCA_964584105.1 uncultured Alteromonas sp. | reverse complement strand
GCTTGATCACAACAAAGTTAACAACTCTGCTGATTATGAAGCGTTTTACTCTCATGTTCTGACTCTGAACATCGACGGTAAAAAAGTTGAAGCTCTGGTTAAAGACATGCAACGTCACCCGTTCAAGCCTAAAATCACGCACATCGATTTCCAGCGTGTTGTTGCAGGCGAAGACGTTCACACAAATGTTCCTCTGCACTTCATTAATGCAGACAAAAACGACGCTATCAAAGCTGGTGGCATCGCAGAGCATCACCTGAATGAAATCGAAATCACCTGTCTGCCTAAAGATCTGCCAGAGTATATCGAAGTAGATATCGCGGATCTGGAAATGGACGGTACTGTTCACCTGTCTGACGTTAAACTTCCTAAAGGCGTAAGCTCTGTAGAGCTGGCTAAAGGCCATGAAGATCACGACCTGACAGTGATAACAATCAAAGCTGCTCCTAAACCACCTGTAATTGACGCTGAAGAAGCTGAACGTGAAGGTGAAAGCGAAGAAGGTAACGAGGAATAATCCCTCTTGACTGATATTCGTCTTATTGTGGGCCTGGGTAATCCAGGCCCCGAATACGAACAAACCCGCCATAATGCAGGCGCCTGGTTTTTAGAAGAACTGGCCGCACGCTACAATACATCGTTGACACCAGAGTCCAAATTTTTTGGTAAAACAGCACGAATCACAGTGGCTGGTCAGGATGTCCGTTTGCTCTACCCCAGTACATTTATGAATAAGAGTGGTCAGGCTGTAAGTGCACTGGCAAATTTTTATCGTATTGAACCAGAACAAATGCTGGTCGCATTTGATGAACTGGATTTACCACCGGGTATCGCGAAATTCAAACAAGGCGGTAGTTCAAGCCAGAATGGGGTACGAGATATCGTCGCCCGAATGGCAAACAACAAGAATTTTTTACGCTTACGCATCGGGATAGGCCATCCAGGACATAAGTCCCGGGTCACTGGTCATGTATTGGGTAAGCCCGCGGCAGATGAGCGTACAGCAATGGAATCAGCCATTGATGAAGCTGTGCGATGCACCGACATTCTGCTCAGCGAAGATTTAAAAGCAGCGCAAAACCGGCTTCACGCGTTCAAAGCCGAACTCTCCAAATAAACTAATCGATACAAGAGGCTAGCATGGGTTTCAAATGTGGTATCGTCGGCCTGCCAAACGTAGGTAAATCGACGCTATTTAACGCGCTTACCAAAGCGGGCATCGAAGCAGCAAATTTTCCGTTCTGTACCATTGAGCCCAATACCGGGGTTGTCCCTGTTCCGGACCTTCGTCTGGACAAACTGGCCGCCATCGTAAATCCACAACGGGTGATTCCTACCACCATGGAATTTGTTGATATCGCCGGCCTGGTCGAAGGTGCATCAAAAGGTGAAGGTTTAGGTAATAAGTTCTTAGCTAACATTCGTGAAACCGATGCAATCGGACATGTTGTTCGCTGCTTTGACGATGAGAATATTGTCCACGTAGCCGGTAAAGTCAGTCCTCAGGATGATATTGACGTTATTAATACCGAGCTTGCACTGGCAGATTTAGAGACTACTGAAAAAGCATTACATCGCGTTGCCAAACGCGCGAAAGGTGGCGACGCTGAAGCCAAGTATGAGCTGAAAGTGCTCGAAAAGATTAAGCCTCACCTTGATGAGGGCAAGTTGCTGCGCGCATTAGATCTTGAAAAAGAAGAGCTGGCGGCAATCAGTTATATGAATATGCTGACACTCAAGCCAACGATGTACATTGCCAATGTGAACGATGACGGTTTTGAGAATAATCCTTATCTGGATCAGGTTCGTGAAATAGCAAAAGGTGAAAACGCCGTAGTCGTCGCTGTATGTGCTGCAATTGAATCTGAAATTGCAGAACTGGACGATGATGAGCGCGATGAGTTTATGCAGGATATGGGACTGGAAGAACCGGGCCTGAACCGCGTAATTCGTGCTGGTTACAACCTGCTTACCCTGCAAACCTACTTTACTGCCGGGGTAAAGGAAGTCAGAGCCTGGACCTACCCTGAAGGCTCTACAGCGCCGCAGGCGGCCGGTAAAATTCACACCGATTTTGAAAAAGGCTTTATCCGCGCCGAGATTGTCTCTTATGACCACTTTGTCGAGTACAACGGTGAGCAAGGGGCGAAGGATGCGGGTAAATGGCGTCTGGAAGGTAAAGATTACATTGTTAAAGACGGTGATGTTATTCACTTCCGTTTTAACGTCTAAACCTTTACACCGCTAATGAAAGCCGCTGATAAACCAGCGGCTTTTTTGTATCAGATAGTCGCTATTGCGATTGCCCCTGCCTCTCTCGTCTCCTGCCATCACTGTGAATCAGCATAAACAACCCGCCGGCGGCAATAATGGCACCGCCAGCAATGACGACGGTCTGCTTTTGATCCAACAATAATGGCAATGAAAAAGCGTAGCTCAGACATATCAGACAAAATAAAAGTCGCATCAGTGACTCCTGTTAATTGTGTACCGAAAAGTGTTAGCTAACGCTTTTAGCAGCAAATGCGACACCATACAGTGCACTGCCGGCCGCAATGCCATAACCCACGCCTTTTCCAAATGCAATCAGCGCCGGAACAAAAAAGATGCCCCCACTAATCTCACCACAGTCAGATAACGTCAGTTCTTGCATCAGTATTTCCTTATTCAAAAGCGCCAGAGCCATAACCCACTGCCAGCATAACCAGATTAAGTCCCACATCAATACCTATTAAAACCGGTATAATGCCACCATTCACATCTTGTATTTCACAGGTCGTCAATGTCTGCATATTACTCTCCATAGTATTGCGTTAATCGATGTGTAGCTTCACACTACGAAATGACTGTAGCGTGTATCCATGTCGTAAAATACTGACCTTATGAACAAATTTAAGACGCCGATCCGTCCTAACCATACGGTGGTAGCAGAGACATCCCGGCAATGCCGTGCAGAACACTTACACTTTTACATTAAAACGCTATCAAAAAGCCTACCGGTGCCGGATGAGCTCAATAATATGGTGGGTATCAGCCAGCACATGCAATAATCTGCCATCGACTCGCAGCGTAATGATGCCATCGTGACGGTCTATGATATGGCTACGACGGAAATGACGATCGCTCAGGTACCTGCCAGTACCTCTTATAGAATGGTAAGGGCGATGCTGACGCTCGATGACCACCACAGTGTCACGGTGCCTGTCACGGGAATGATACCTGTCATGCTCATGACGTCTGTCGTCATAATAATTATGATGCCTCGCTTTATGGCGTTTATCGTATTTATGACCTTGCTTATGATGACCATGTGCCTTTGCGTGTCCCGGCGGATCAGCCATTACTGGTGATGCGACAAAAGCGCCCAGTAACAATAATATTGACATGCGCTTGTTCATTTTCTGTCTCCTTTAGCAGTAATACCCGATTACTTTAGCAACCCGAAAATGAATACAACTTGAACAAAGGCAACATGAACGTAATCAGCAACGCTTAAAAGACACTGCCGGCGGGCTGCTGGAGATAATGGCTTATGTTAAACTCAGTCATCTTTTTGCAGCTGATTTGTAAGCGTCCATGAGAAAATACACTTTACCTGGCTTATTGCTCGCAGTGCTTCTCGCCCTGCCTTTTGTAACGACTGCTAACGACGAAGACTTTTATTACCCGGTTCCTCAGTCAGATTTAGTCTATTTGCAAACCAATCATGGCACTGTGATTATCGCGCTGACAGACAGCATTGCACCTGAACATGTAAAGCGGTTTAAAAACCTGGTGAAGCAACGGTTTTACAATAATCGCTACTTTTATCGCGTGATTGAAGGTTTTGTCGCCCAGGCAGGTACAAACGGAACGCATAAGCAAAATAGTAGCACTGCGCCGTTGCCCGCTGAATTCACGGCCACATCCGTTGAGGGGTTTTATGAGGTTGAGCGCCCTGCCCCTTTTGCCCCCGTCACCGGATTTATCAATGGTTTTCCTGCGGCGACTACCCCTGATCGCCAGCGTTATTGGCTGACGCACTGTCCGGGTATGGTTGCGATGGCGCGTGATAATAAGCCAGATACCGGCAGCACCGAGTTTTATATCGTTCTGGGTCATGCGCCGCGTCATCTTGATCGCAACATGTCCGTGTTTGGCCGCGTCGTTGATGGGATGGAAGTGCTGCAGCAACTGCCTCGTGGCGCGCGCAGCAATGGTGGCGTACTGAAAGATTTTTCAGAAGATAGTGAATTAATTGATGCAAGAATGGGAGACGATGTACCTGCATCACGTCGTAAACAGGTACGCATTCAGTTGCCGGGTCACAGTGAGTATGAAAAGAAGGCTGCGCAGGCGCGCACGCTGGATAATCCGTTTTATGTAGATGACGCACTGGCACCGCGTCCTCTGGATATTTGCTATTATCAAACAGATGTTGACGTTAAATAATAGCCAGATTAAACAGTTATTAAGCAGAGAGTTAGCGCTGAATACATCGCTCAGCTTCGATAATCTGGTCAGAAAATCGCTGTTTTTTGTCTTTCTAGTATATATTCTGGTCACTTGGTAAAAGATAGTAAAAAAGGGGTTGACTGCCCCCCTCCATATTCGCATAATACGCGCCACTTCCTGAGAGGGAAGAGAAACGTAAGGCTACGTAGCTCAGTTGGTTAGAGCACATCACTCATAATGATGGGGTCGCAAGTTCGAATCTCGCCGTAGCCACCATTCTCTTCAGTATTTCTCAGTGATGTCTGACTGCGCGGGAGTGGTGGAATTGGTAGACACGCTGGATTTAGGTTCCAGTGCTTCACGGCGTGAGAGTTCAAGTCTCTCCTTCCGCACCACAGTTGGGGTATAGCCAAGTTGGTAAGGCAGCGGGTTTTGATCCCGCCATTCGTAGG
>CAZOYR010000167.1:0-4985 GCA_964584105.1 uncultured Alteromonas sp. | reverse complement strand
GCTATTGCAAATCCGCCGATTAATGCGAGCGGGTCAACGTGTAACCCTTTAAATGCAATAACAAATAAAATAAAACTTATAGCCAGTTTGATCTTCGCCCCCTGGCTAAAACTGCGGGCAACCTGCTGATTTTGCCGGGCCCCGGCGTATCTAAACGCAAATACGGCGAATATGCTGTTTGGGAGAATGCTTATCAGCGAACCCATGGCCACTGAAACGGCCTGATGCGAATCAAGTATCAGCCAGACCGCAATCACCAAAGCTGTTGATACCAGAAGCTGTGCAATCAGGGCTTTTCTGGCCAGATTTTTGCCCTCTCGGGCCAGGTCGCTTCGCACGGCGTTTCTCTTTTACTTCTGCTCAACCAAAAAGCGTCAGAAGTATACTGTTTTAACGATATTTTTCAACAGCACATCGCGTTTTGTAAGTGATAATGAAAATTTTCTGTCTGTATTTCGTTACGGGGCTTTTGTGCCACAAATCTTTCTGTACATTTTCCAAACAGCTAATTAAACATTCTTCGTCATCTGTGACTAGTGGATTTTTGACAAAATTCCGTCTAGTTGTTCCAGATCACTGAAATTTATCGTAATTTTCCCTTTACCTTTGGCGTTATGGTCAATGTTGACCGCTGTGCCCAGATTCTCAGAAAGTCGGTTCATCAGATTCTGAACATCCGGGTCAACTTTCTTTTCAGGCTTTGGTGTGGCGGGTTCAAGGTATTTGCGTACCAGCTTTTCAGTATCACGAACCGTTAGCGCTTTACCTGAAACAATCTGCGCTGCTTCGGTTTGCTGTTCTCCATCCAGCGCGAGTAACGCACGGGCATGGCCCATTTCGATATCACCGTGCTCGAGCAGCAGTTTTACATCGTCATTAAGATTATTCAGGCGTAGCAGGTTGGTTACCGATGTGCGCGATTTGCCGACGGCTTCTGCCACCTCGGCATGAGTGAGTTCAAATTCTTTCATCAGCCGGTTAAGCGCCTGCGCCTCTTCCATTGCATTGAGATCTTCACGCTGAATATTCTCAATCAGTGCAATCGCAACAGCCGCTTCATCCGGCACGTCTTTTATCAGACATGGCACATTATCAAGCTGTGCCATCTGTGCAGCCCGCCATCTTCGCTCACCGGCGATAATTTCGTAGCTGTTCTTGTCTGTCTGGCGGACAACAATAGGCTGAATAACGCCCTGAGAGCGGATTGAGGAGGCCAGCTCTTCCAGCGCATCCGGTGACATATCTTTACGCGGCTGATATTTTCCCGGCTTAAGATACTCAATGGGTAATTTGCTTAATTCAGATTCAACAGGTGTCAGGTCTGATGATGCGTGTTGCTGTTGTTTTTGTGCTGAAGACTGACTTGTCGCCAACAGGGCATCCAGTCCTCGGCCAAGTCCTCTTTTTTTCGCTGACATAGTTTCCTCAATTACTCACAAAATACGGCGTGTTGCTTGGCAACAGTAAATCAACTGGCTTTGGCTGCCTGCATACCAGCTTTATCTCGTCGGCGCAGAATTTCGCCAGCTAATGCCAGGTACGCCTTCGCGCCCGTCGATGACTTGTCGTAATACATCGCTGGTGTGCCAAAACTTGGCGCTTCTGCAAGGCGAACATTCCGGGGAATGACGGTACGATATACCTGCTCTCCAAAATGCCGTTTCAATTGCTCAGACACATCATTGGCCAGACGATTACGCGGGTCATACATCGTACGCAGTACGCCCTCAATTTTCAGGTCCGGATTGACCACTGATGCCAGCTTGGAAATGGTATCCATCAGCGCTGTTAAGCCTTCCAATGCGTAATATTCACATTGCATGGGGACCAGCACAGAATCGGCGGCAGCCAGTGCATTCACCGTCAACTGATTAAGGGATGGCGGGCAATCAATAAAAATGAAATCGTAATAATCCATGACCGGTTTGAGAGAATTCCGTAACCGGACCTCCCGGGCAAACATTTCCATCAGCTTAATTTCAGCAGCAGTGACATCACCATTGGCAGGAATGATGTCGTATTTGCCGGATGTATCTTTAACAACGACCTCTTCAACAGGACGTTCTTCAATTAACAGTTCAAAGCACGTTGCAGGGACATCGTATTTATCCAGGCCACTGCCCATTGTGGCGTTACCTTGCGGATCCAAATCAATAAGCAGCACCTTTCGCTTAGTCGCTGCCATAGAGGCTGCCACATTTACAGCGGTGGTTGTTTTACCCACGCCACCCTTCTGATTCGCAATTGCGATAACCTTAGCCACACTTAATCCTGTTATGCTTTATGAATTGTCACCAAATGGCGCTCGCCGACAAGATCCGGCACTTCCAGTGTCAGTACAGAATCAACGCAAAAGTGATTACTTACTTCATCAATCTCGCTTTGGGGGAACTGACCTTTTAGCGCAAGGTATTTGCCATTTGAATCTACCAGATGTTCGCACCAGTGCAACATATCTTTTAACGAGGCGAACGCACGACTTAATACAATATCATAAGGCGCTTTCTCTGTGTGCGCTTCTACCCGATCGTGAATACATTCAACATTTTCAAGTTTCAGTTCGTGCACGCATTGCTTCATGAATCGAACCCGTTTACCTAAACTATCAAGCAGTGTGAAACGGGTTTCAGGCAAGACAATCGCCAGCGGCATACCAGGTAAGCCGGGCCCGGTTCCCACATCAATGACATTTTGCGCGCTGATGTGCGGCATCACACTCAGTGAGTCGAGCAAATGTTTAACCACCATCTGTTCAGGCTCGCGCACAGATGTCAGGTTATAGGCTTTGTTCCATTTGTGCATCAGGGCGACGTACGCGATAAGTTTTTGCTGCTGCTCCTGCGTGACCATCAGTCCCATAGACTGAATGCCAGTCGAAAGAATGCCGGAGAGTTTTTCAGTGTCTACTTGACTGCTCACGCGCTGATACGCTCCTGTTTACGTAATAAACCGTGTTTTTTCAGGTAAACCAGTAATAACGAGATAGCCGCCGGCGTAATACCTGAAATTCGTGATGCTTTTCCGATGGTTTCAGGCCGCGCTTCGGTCAGTTTCGCCACGACCTCATTGGAAAGGCCGGAGATTTTGCTGTAATCGAAGTCATCTGGCAACAACGTATTTTCATGTCGCTGTGCTTTAGCAATTTCATCCATCTGACGGGCGATATATCCGGCGTACTTGATCTGTATTTCCACCTGCTCAGCAGCTATCGGATCCTCAATGCCCGGACCTAATGCGTCAATCTCCATAAGCTTGCGATACGTCATTTCAGGACGTCGTATCAGCTCTTCCAGTGAGTGTTCCCGACTTACCGGATTTTTCAGAATCTGATTGAGCGATTCGGCGGCGCTGTGCTCTGGGTGGATCCACTGACCACGAAGACGTTGCTGCTCTTTTTCCACCGCTTCCATTTTTTGATTAAACGATGCCCAGCGTGCATCATCGACTAAGCCAATTTCACGACCTAGTGCAGTCAGACGCATATCGGCATTATCTTCTCGCAGTAACAGGCGATATTCTGCGCGGCTGGTAAACATACGATAGGGTTCTTTGGTACCCATCGTCGCCAGATCATCAATCAGCACGCCCATGTACGCCTGATCACGACGTAACACCAGCGGATCTTGTTGCTTGACCTGAAGCGCGGCATTGGCACCGGCTACCAGACCCTGCGCGCCAGCTTCTTCATAGCCGGTCGTTCCGTTGATCTGGCCGGCGAAAAACAGCCCGTTGATGTATTTTGTTTCCAGCGTTTGTTTCAAGTCTCGCGGATCAAAGAAATCATACTCAATGGCATAGCCCGGTCTCACAATGTGGGCATTTTCAAAACCATTTATTGATCGAACCAGCGCCATCTGTACGTCGAAAGGTAAGCTGGTAGAAATACCATTTGGATACACTTCCATGCTGTTAAGCCCTTCTGGCTCAACAAAGATCTGATGTGACGTTTTGTCGGCAAAACGTGTGATCTTGTCTTCGATACTGGGGCAGTAGCGCGGGCCCACCCCCTCAATGACACCGGTGAACATCGGTGAGCGATCCAGGCCGCCCCGGATAATGTCATGCGTGCGCTCGTTAGTATGCGTGATATAACACGGGATCTGTTGAGGATGCATGTCCCGGTTGCCCATAAACGACACGACGGGAACCGGATCATCACCAGGCTGAGCCTGCATTTTTGAAAAATCCAGACTGCGGGCATCAAGCCGCGCAGGAGTACCGGTTTTCAGCCGATCGACTCTGAATGGTAGCGCACGAAGTCGCTCAGCCAACGCCACAGAAGGGGGATCGCCGGCTCTTCCGCCACGGTAATTTTCAAGCCCTATGTGGATAGTGCCGCCCAGAAACGTGCCCACCGTCAATACGACAGACTTTGCTCTGAATTTAAGGCCCATCTGGGTAACCACGCCGATAACCTGATCATTTTCAACAATCAGATCATCACAGCTTTGCTGAAATAACGTAAGGTTAGGCTGTTCTTCGACCATTTTTCTGATCGCCTGGCGGTACAGGGTGCGATCTGCCTGTGCTCTGGTTGCCCGGACAGCCGGGCCTTTGCTGGAGTTTAAGGTTCTGAACTGAATACCAGCCTGATCAGTGGCAAGGCCCATGGCGCCGCCTAATGCATCGATCTCTTTAACCAGATGCCCCTTACCAATGCCACCGATCGCAGGGTTACAGGACATTTGTCCGATCGTTTCGATATTGTGAGTCAGCAACAGTGTATTGGCTCCCATACGGGCTGATGCCATTGCAGCTTCGGTGCCTGCATGACCGCCACCTACCACAATGACGTCAAATTCTTGCTGATAAAACATGTTAAACCTCACAGATGCAGAAGATTCGAATGATCTTGGCCTTCCAGAAAAAGGGCGCGTATTTTAGCTGACTTAACGCCTAATGAAAACGGTTAAATTTTCCACACGAGAACGTGTGAAGTCAGAAAGGACGAGGCTTATATATTATATGATCTTTTAAGATCTTAT
>CAZOYR010000166.1:0-5178 GCA_964584105.1 uncultured Alteromonas sp. | reverse complement strand
GAGTTACCGAAGGTGACTTAGCCGGGTTGACCCTGGAAGTGCAACAGCAATTAGGTGGTGGTGTTGTTCGAGCAATCGCAATGGGTACTACTGATGGTCTTAAGCGTGGTCTTGCGGTAGAAAATACCAATGGTCCAATCATGGTACCAGTAGGTACTAAAACGCTTGGCCGCATCATGGACGTATTGGGTAACCCAATCGACGAAGCGGGCCCTATCGGTGAAGAAGAGCGTATGTCTATTCACCGCGCGGCGCCAAGCTACGAAGAGCAGTCTAACAGTCTGGAAATTCTTGAAACGGGTATCAAGGTAATCGACCTTGTTTGTCCGTTCGCCAAGGGTGGTAAAGTTGGTCTGTTCGGTGGTGCCGGTGTTGGTAAAACTGTAAACATGATGGAACTTATCCGTAACATCGCTATCGAGCACAGTGGTTACTCTGTATTTGCTGGTGTTGGTGAGCGTACGCGTGAGGGTAACGATTTCTATCACGAAATGAACGATTCTAACGTACTGGATAAAGTATCGTTGGTATACGGTCAGATGAACGAGCCACCGGGTAACCGTCTGCGTGTTGCTCTGACAGGTCTGACGATGGCAGAGAAATTCCGTGACGAAGGTCGTGACGTTCTGTTCTTCGTAGATAACATCTATCGTTACACCCTGGCAGGTACTGAGGTATCAGCACTGTTGGGTCGTATGCCTTCAGCGGTAGGTTATCAGCCTACACTGGCTGAAGAAATGGGTGTTCTGCAGGAACGTATCACGTCGACCAAGACTGGCTCAATCACGTCTATCCAGGCGGTATACGTACCAGCCGATGACTTGACTGACCCGTCACCAGCAACAACGTTTGCTCACTTGGACGCAACGGTAGTACTGTCTCGTGACATCGCGTCACTGGGTATCTACCCGGCGGTTGATCCTCTGGATTCTACATCACGTCAGCTTGATCCTCTGGTTATCGGTCAGGAGCACTACGATGTAGCACGTCGTGTTCAAACAGTATTGCAGCGTTATAAAGAGCTGAAAGACATTATCGCGATTCTGGGTATGGACGAGCTGTCTGAAGAAGACAAGCTGGTTGTTACCCGTGCTCGTAAGATTCAGCGCTTCTTGTCGCAGCCATTCTTCGTAGCAGAAGTATTCACTGGTGCACCAGGTAAATATGTACCGCTTAAAGACACAATCAGTGGCTTTAAAGCTATCCTGGACGGTGAATATGACGATCTGCCAGAGCAGGCCTTCTACATGGTTGGCTCAATTGAAGAAGCTGCAGAGAAAGCCAAGAAGGCGTAATTTTACCGGCGGCTGAAAGCAGTCGCCTGTTTGATTACGTTGACTACCGACTTTGGAGGTTTAAATGGCAGCTATGACAGTACATCTGGATGTAGTAAGCGCAGAAGAGCAGATTTTTTCTGGTCGCGTAGAAACCATACAGGTGACCGGCAGCGAAGGTGAACTGGGTATCCACCCGGGTCACGCGCCACTGATCACTGCAATTAAACCTGGTATGGTGCGTTTGGTTAAACAACACGGTGAAGAAGAAGTTATCTATGTTGCGGGTGGTGTACTTGAAGTACAGCCTGGTAATGTAACCGTGTTAGCAGACACGGCAGTTCGTGCAGAAGATTTGGACGAACAGGCCGCAGAAGAAGCAAAACGTCGTGCAGAAGAGCACATCGCCAATCCAGGCGCTGATTTTAACTACGCAGAAGCGGCGCAGGAACTGGCAGAAGCCATTGCGCAATTACGCTTGATTCAAAAGCTGCGTAAATAGATTTCAGCAATGTAGAATAGTAAAAACCCGGTTTGCACCGGGTTTTTTTATGCGCGATCATAAATAATTAATGATAAAAGAGTAATTTGGCTGTCAGTAAACTTATTTACGACGTAAAATTATAATCGTTACCAAATAAAAATAAGCTATCTGCTGGATGACAGTTAGCAAGACAACAGTGTTAGGGATTTTATCGTAGTATGAAAAAAACCCTTTATGAATATTACAATTTCTTACCCACAGCCGTCTAAAAGTCGTATCTGGCTTCCCCCTGCGTGCTATTTACTAACTGCACTGGTTATTCAGATGCTGATTGTGGTGTTTCACAATCAGATAATCAAAGATAGCAATATGAATCTGGGAAGACTTCGCGACCCTGTTGTCATCGTGCTCGCCACAAGTCTTCTATGGATGTCTTTGCGCTTTATTTTGCGCAAACAACACCGCTTTTTAATGCAGTTTCTTTTACAACAAAACAAACTTTGCGAGCTACACTATTTTCAGCGCAAACTCTTAAACCGGCTTCGCAATCAGTTGCTGATAGTCGCATTGAGTAGCGCGTTGATTCTTTTTTTAACCAGTGAAAACACTATGCTGGCCCCCTACCCTGATAAAACCAGTTTCGGAATAATCATGTTTGGTTTTCTGATGGTATCCGGGGTTTTTATCTGTCAATGTTCAGCCTTGCCCCACTTTCTGATCAAACAATTTTTACCGGCAACGATAAGCAGTCCTGTTGAGCTAAAAACCTGTCATCAGGTGCACAACATCCACCAGCTGATACTGATACACCTTGTACTATCGCTATCACTATGGCCCGTTATTAGTGCGGTTTTCCCTGCGCTGACTGCTGTAGCAGTCGCCTTTAGTGTGCTTACCGGTGTGATAGCCGCAAGCCTTTTATACCAGACTTCGGCTTGGGCCAGACGTGCCAACGATTATCGCGACGCGTTTTTAAAGAGTACTAGCCGTAAGCTGCATTTTTTGCGTCATAAAGGTCAGTATCCGGAGCAGGCCATGCAACTGGCCATAAAGAAACTGCAACATCAACGTAGTGATGTTAAAGCCAGTACCGATGGTGTCAAAGCGTCGCATTCTCCATTTGTTTTAGCCGGCGCTTCAATGTGTTCGATACTGATGTGGTGGATGGCGCTGTGACATTCAGCGCCTATGATGAGCCGGCCCCCGCCAGCTATTTTGCATAGCAGTTTGTAATGCCACCAGCGGGTCAGAATTAAAGCCAAATCCGGTTTTTAATGCATAAGCCACGGCTTCTAGCGTGGAAAGACTTTGTGGCTGCGACGTGTGACGAATGGTATAACTACTTTGTGGTGCATCAGTGAAACACCATTGTGGTAGTTCTGCAAGCCACGGTAGTTGCGAGTATAAAGCAAAGGCCTGTCGCCAGGAGCCATCAAGAAATATCAGTGTTTGTGGCAAATCAGACACAAATTCACTGCTTTCAATGGGCTGACTGCGATCCCCCGGATAAACCAGCGCACTGGTATTCATATCAATCTCACGTTCAACTTGTGCGAAGTCTTCTCTGTTCCTGCCGGAGATTACCTCTGCATTGCTCAAGCCCAGTAAAACCAGCCGGGCAGTGTTCTTTGCGTGGCTGACCTCCCGATGATGCTGTAATATTACAATCTTTGCAGGAGCTTCACTGGTATTGATGTGGGGGCACAAGCAGGTGGTTTTTGGATACCCGCATGTACTGCAATAAACGCGCATTATTTCTCATCGATTTATTCTAGCGACGGTTACTTTTAATTATGCCCCAGCGATCCGGACACCAGCAAATTTATCATGTTGTTTCGCTTATTCCGCCCGGAAATGTGGCGACCTATGGGCAGGTGGCGGATCTGGCGGGATTACCCGGACGAGCACGACTGGTAGGCCGGCTGCTAAGAACAACGCCTGCGCATCTCAACTTGCCGTGGCACCGCGTTGTCAGGGCCAACGGTCAGATAGCGGTGGCGGGTACAAGCGCGGTGACACAAAAGAATATGTTAATCGCTGAAGGCGTGGTGGTAAAAGCAAACAAAGTAAATATTAAACACTACCAGTGGCAGCCTGCATTACATTTAATGCTACATGAATTGTCGGGATGATAAAGATAGGCTACTCTGCATCAAGTTACGTTTTAAGTTCTAATTTTAAGTAGTCGATGAGTCAGTCAGTCGTTAAAAATATTACCATCAATGAGCTTCGGCCCGGCATGATAGTCAGACAGATTATCGAACAAAACGGATCTGTCAAAGTGACCTCCAGTGGCCGTGTATCTTCAGAAGAGGTTATTCAGGCGCTGAAGAAAAAGGGGGTGAAAAAGCTTCAGGTTGAGTTGCCCCGGCCAAGCAAACCGACAACTGAAAACGTCCCACCGAAAAAGCAAACTACCGCGAAGACAACGTTTGCTACGGAAATTGTTACCGCAGAAAAATTACACCGTAAAGGGAAGTATATACAGAAAGTGCTGCTTAATGCGGTAAGCAAAGGTCTAGCATTCGATGAGCAAATACCCCGGGAATTTTCCCAGCAGCTGGTGGCATCGATGGACCGAAATCCTGATGCACTGCTCTGCCTTACCAAAATAAAAGAAAAAGATGACTATCTGTTAGAGCATTCATTGAATGTGGCCATTATTCTGGCTAACTTTGCACGCCACATCGGTATGGGTGATGAAGCCATTCAGGAGCTTGCCTACGCAGGCTTTTTACATGACTTGGGTAAAATTCAAATCGATGACGCAATTTTACATAAACCCGGCCGGCTAACCGATGCTGAAATGGAAGAGATGAAAAAGCATGTCACATATGGTGTTGATGCGCTGAACGCGGCTTCTATCGCACCTCATCTTATTCGTGTTGTCAGCGAGCATCATGAGCGCCTGGATGGGCGAGGCTATCCGATGGGTAAACCAGCTCAGGAGATATCAAAAGATGGTCGCATGCTGGCTATCGCTGATATGTTTGACGCGCTGACAGCTGATCGCTGCTATAAGGCTGGTATGTCCTCTCAAAAAGCAATCAAAATTCTGCTCAGTGAAGCCCCTGAGCGCCTTGATAAAGAGTTACTGGACCAGTTCATCAAATGCATGGGGGTATTCCCTGTAGGCAGTCTTGTAAAGCTCAGTAATCAAAAGCTCGCTATGGTGCTTAAACAAAATGACTCTCTGGCTAAACCGGTGGTGAAAGTCTTTTATTCTCTGGGCGGAAACCATTTTCTTGAACCCAGGGATATCGACCTTTCAACAGATGACCGCATACATATAGAGCAGGCTGTAGTAGCCAGCGATTACAATATTGACTTCAATACGTTTTTTCACCGGACGGTTCAGGTGTAGCCATATTCCTACGCCGCTTTTCGATAACGTTATTACTTCGTTCAATATCTGTTCAT
>CAZOYR010000165.1:1833-5215 GCA_964584105.1 uncultured Alteromonas sp. | reverse complement strand
TTGCTGATGCATGCCATGGGCCCTAATGTTGCTGGCGTACTCGGATCGGCGGTGGCTGCAGGTGTGTTACTTGCGCTGGTCGGCTAAGTAATTTTTTGCTGGGGAACCAGCGACTGATACGCCAGTATCAGCTTTTTCGTCATACTATGCTGAGGCCATCTGAAGATGGTCTCGGTTTTTCCTGACTCAACAATTCGACCGTTCTTCATAACAATCACCTTATCTGCAATGTGCCTGACGACACCCAGATTGTGAGTGATAAAGATAAACGATAGTCCCAGCTCTTTTTGTAATGTCAGGATCTGATTAACAGTTTGCGAACGAATGGAAGGGTCCAGCGCAGCGAAAGGCTCGTCAGCGACCAGAATTTTCGGCTGCAGCACCAGCGCGCGCGCCAGTGCTACGCGTTGTTGCTGACCATCAGAGAGCATGTGCCGGTAAAAATAAACATGGTCGCGCAGCAAACCGACCTTGATGAGTGTCTCTTCAATTCGGGCATGCCGCTCTTTTTCAGTCATTCGTGTGTTCAGACGCAGAGGTTCATCCAGAATCATTCCTACAGTGATGCCCGGATTCATTGCCTCAGTGCTGTGCTGGAAGATCATCCGGATATCGTTACTGGCGTTGTATGAGCGTGTAGAGCGTTTTTTAGCGGCGTTATATCTTACGCTGCTAAGGGATATTTCCCCTTCGTCTGCCGCCACAGCGCCAACCAGCATTTTAGCCAGCAACGACTTTCCGGCCCGGTTCTCACCGATGATCGCAATGGTTTCACCCTTGTTGACGGTGAGATCGATAGGGCCCAATTGAAAAATTTCCGGCTTTTTCAGCCAGCGCTTATTCTGATCATGCCGGAATACCAGTTTGCTGATATGCATTAGCTGGTTCATAGTTTTTCCATATGCAGCGGGAAGTGGCAACTGTACGTATGGTCGTGAATACGGCGCACTGCCGGGGTAATAACACAGTCACGTTGCGCGCGCGGACATCTTGGACCCAGGCGACAGCCGATAGGTACATGTTTTAATGAGGGAATCGTACCGTCTAGTGTCGGAAGCAGACTTTTGGGCGGTAAATCATTCTGAAAGCTTGGCGCGCTGTCCAGCAGCGCTTTGGTATAAGGATGCAGCGGCCGCTTTCTGAGCATCTTCATTCTGCCGGATTCCACCGTCTGACCACAATAAAGCACCGTCATTGAATGACACATACTGGAGATCGCCAGCAGGTCATGGCTGATAAATAAGATAGACAGTGACTTTGTCTGATTCAGCCGTGTAAGCAGTTTCAGCACCTGTGTCTTGGTGGTTGTTTCCATGCCACGGGTCGGGTCATCGGCAATCAGCAATTTCGGCTGTGAAATCAACGCCATCGCCAGCATAAATTTCTGGCTAATATCTGTCGGGATTTGATGAGGGTAGGCACTCAGATAATGGCGGTGGTGTTTGATGCCCACCTTATGCACGGTTGAGATGGCGGACTTGCGTCTGGACTGACGTCGTTGCCAGAACCATTTACCCTCTACCAGTTCATCGGGAATACTTTCTTCAAGCTGCTCGCCCAGGGTGGCCGACGGATCCAGGGCACTGCCAGGATTCTGAAAGACCACCGCGATATCCCGGCGCATCAGCTGGCGACGCTCTTCGGTAGGCATGCTCAGCAGGCTTTTGCCTTTCCAGCTCATACGGTCAGCGGTCAGGTGAAATTTTTGCGGCAGCGCGCCGGAGATGGCTGACACGATAAGGCTTTTTCCTGAGCCTGACTCACCCACCAACGCCCGGATTTCGCCACTGTTGATAGTCAGGTTCACCTTATCCAGCGCTTTTACCCGGGTGCCGCCGGTTTCAATTTCCAGTGTCAGGTTCTTAATATCGAGCATCGGCATTAGTGACTGACCCTTTTTCTGAGTGCTGAACGTAAGCCATCACCAACAATGTTTATCGCCAGCACCATTAGAAATATTGACAGCCCGGGTAACCCAACGTTCCACGGTGCCAGATAGGCGACATCCAGTCCGTCAGCAAGGATGGCGCCCAGCTCTGGCAGCGGTGGCTGCGCGCCCAGATTCAAAAAGCCCAGCGCTGAAACATCAATGACCGCAATAGATAGTGCCAGCGAGCCCTGAACCACCAGCATCTCAATCATGTTTGGCAGAATGGAATGTCTGAATAACTGCCATGCATTAGCCCCGTCAAGTTTCGAGGCTAATACGTATTCTTTTTTCATTTCACTGCGCACAAAAGAGCGGGTGTAATGAATAAACTGTGGAATCAGTGCCAGTGTGATGGCCCACATACTGTTGACCAGACCGGTGCCTAAAATGGCGACGATAATAATGGCAATTAACAGCGTCGGGATGGCCATCAGCGCATCCAACAGATGATTCATGACACTGGAACGGACGCCGCTCATCATGCCGGCAAACGTCCCGATAGACACGCCAATCAGCATGGCGATGATCACCAGCAAAATGCTGCTGCCAAATGTCACCCGGCAACCGTAAATGATTCGCGAAAAAACATCGCGACCCAACGCATCCGTGCCGAACAAATGCGAGATCGTACCGTTGGTTTCCCAGCTAGGGGGAATGAGCAGCGAATCAATATTTTGCTCTACTGGATTGAAAGGCGCTATCAATGGTGCAAAAAGGGCGAATATCAAAAAAATAGCAAGCACGAACAATCCCAGCACCGCTATGTGGCTGGAGGTGAATTCCCGCCACGTTCGCTGCAGCGGGGACGGGTGGTACTCTTCTTCGTAGAGACTAAACTGTGGCACGTTCGTATTTGTCCCTGCTTGGATCGATTAAACGGTTAAACAAATCAATTGTAATTGTCAGCATAATAACAACGGTCGCAACCGCAAGCATGCCAACCCGTAAAGCCGGGTAGTCACGCTGGTAAATCGCCTGAATCAGCCAGCTGCCAATGCCTGGCCAGGAAAACAATGTTTCTACAATCATGGCATTGGTGATGAGTGATGTAATCTGAATGGCCAGTAATGGCAATACGGGCAGCAGGGCATTTCTTAGAATGTGCCGCGAAAAGATCTGCCAGCGGGACAGGCCTCTCGACCGTGCCGCGGTAATATAAGGGCGGTTTAGTACATCAATAACTGAGCGGCGTGTCATGCGTATCATCGACGCTGTGGAAATAACGCTTAAGGCAAGTGTCGGTAACAACAAATGATGAAACGCGTCTCTAAGCGCCAGACTGGTATCGATATTTTCAGCCAGCAGGATATCAATGAGGATAAATCCGGTTCTGTCAGGCACATCAAATAACAAGCTTATCCGGCCTGATAGCGGGGCAATGTTTAATTCCAGACTAAACAACAAAATAAACAACAGGGCTAACCAGAACACCGGAAAAGAGTATCCCACCAT
>CAZOYR010000165.1:0-1733 GCA_964584105.1 uncultured Alteromonas sp. | reverse complement strand
GAAAACAGTATACCGAAGCGACCTAATATTCTCATGGCAGTTCTTTGGTTACCCCGCCAAAGCGGATACTGCCATAAGGATTAATTTGCATGCCCTTGAGCTCTTTTCGGTATGCCTGATAACGAAAGGCGTGCGCGATGGGCACGATAGGTAACTCTTTATTAAGTAGTGCGTTGACCTGCATATAAATCGCCTTTCGTTTAGCCAGATCCTCGGTTTCCAGTGCCTGATTCAGCAGTTCATCATAGCGTTCATTACACCACATTGCCCGGTTTGTACCCGATGGAATCGCGCCACAACTCAAAAGAGGCCGATAAAAGTTATCCGGGTCACCGTTATCTGCAGACCAGCCTATCAGTACGGAGTCATGCAGCCCTTCGCGCAAGTGGCGGCGAAAGGTGGTCCAGTCATAGGTAACGATGTTGACGTTGATACCTACATCGCCCAGATACCGCTGAATTAGCTCAGCCATTTTAGCTGCGTTTGGATTGTACGCACGCTCAATGGGCATAGCCCAGATAGTCATGGTAAAGCCTGGTTCTATTCCTGCTTTATCAAGCAGACGTTTAGCCAGAACCGGATTGTACGCCGTATCTTCAGCATCATTCTGGTAAGCCCAGCTGGCGACGGGTAACAGGCTTTTCGCTCTGGATGCACTGTCAAAATACACCGCCTCAAGTAAAGTGTTTTTGTCAATGGCGTGTGCCAGCGCCTGACGAAAATCAGGGTTATCGAATGGCGGGCGCTGCGTGTTGAAGGCCCAGAAACCTACATTCAGGCCGGGCTTTTCAGCAAGTTCCAAGTCCGGGCGGTTACGGATAATATCCAGCTCAGTCTGGGCCGGAAAGGCGATGGCGTCACATTCGCCCGTCATTAGCTTCGCCAGACGGAGTGAACTTTTTGGCGTAATATCATAAATAAGCCGGTCAGTGGAGTCTTTATCCTGCCAGTAGGCTTCGTGTGCCCGATAGCGAATGTAATGGTCTTTTCGGTAGCTTTCGAACTTGTAGGGGCCGGTGCCAATAGGATAGTGGTCGATACGCTCGGCTTCTCCACGATTAACCAGGGTGTCTGCGTATTCTTTGGAAAGGATGACAGAAAAGTCGGTCGCCAGATTTGACAGGAATGAGCTGTCACGCTCTTTTAAGACGATCTCTACCCGATAGCCGTTAATCCGGTTTACTGTTTCGATGTTTTCAGCAATCCCCAAACTTTCGAAGTACGGATAGCGCCCGCCGGATATTTCATGAAACGGATGGTCTGGTTGTCGCCAGCGATTGATACTAAAAAGTACATCGTCAGCGTTAAATGTGCGGCTGGGTGTAAAATAAGAGGTGCTGTGAAATGCAACATCTTTTCTAAGCTGAAAGGTATAAGTCAGCCCGTCCTCAGAAATCCGCCAGCTACTGGCAAGACTGGGCACAATGCGGCCGGTTTCAGCGTCAAAATCCAGCAGGCGGTCATACAGTTGGTGCGCTGTAGCATCAGACGTGGTCGCAGAGGTGTCCAGCTGCGGATTGAAATTAACCGGCGCACTTTCAGAACAATATAAAATTCCGGACTGATAAAATTTATCCGTGTCTTTTTTGCTGCATGCGCTGATAGTTAGCAGGGCAAACAGGCAAAGAAGAAGCGAGGCGGTGCGCGTCATTGTCAGGTCACTAAGCTTCAAGGCTTTCTTGGGAAGAGTCTAACAGATTGTATTTCTTTAGATAACCTCGTAATTGGTGATA
>CAZOYR010000164.1:0-5356 GCA_964584105.1 uncultured Alteromonas sp. | reverse complement strand
AAAAACACCGCATTGTCGCGGTGTTTTTTTTATGTAAGGCTTGTTATGCGCCTGGTGATGTCTCCTGCGAAGAAGCAGGCGTGGCGGCAGACTTGTCTTGTGTGTTATCTGCCTCTTTGAAAAAATGTACATCCATTTGTGGATAAGGAATGCTGATACCTTCTTCATCAAAACGAAGCTTCACATTCTCAGTGAACTCCCATTTGAAAACCAGCAGATCTGAAGCATTAACCCAGGGACGAACGGTAAAGTTGACGCTGCTGTCGCCTAACTCCATAACACCAACAGCCGGCGCAGGGTCTTCGAGCACTCGCTCGTCCGCTGCCAACATCTCTTCAAGGATACGCTTGGCTTTACGTAAATCATCATCGTAGCCAATACCAAACACCATATCTGCACGGCGCGTTTCTTTAGCAGAATAGTTGGTGATGTTGTCATCATAAATATTGGCATTGGGAATGGTAATTTCCTTGTTATCCAGCGATGTCATCGTGGTATGGAATATACCAATTTTTTGCACGATGCCTGTGGTTCCTGCAGCTTCTACGAAATTGCCTGCTTTAAACGGCTTGAACACCAGCAGCATCACACCTGCTGCAAAGTTTTTCAGTGAATCCTGTAGTGAAAGGCCGATAGCCAGACCAGCAGCACCGACAATGGCAACCAGCGATGTGGTGTCGACACCCAGTTCGTTGAGTGAAGCGACGATAACAAAGAGCATCAGAATCGCGCCTAAAATAGACTCGATAAAGTTAATCAGCATCTCGTCATATTTTGATCTCGCCATTACCCGGCGAAACATCGACATAACGATGCCTACAATCAGACGACCCACCAGATATATAATGAGCGCCATGGCGATATTTATCGCCCAAGGAATGGCATAGTCGTTGACATACATTTCGATGTCATCTGCGGTAAACAGCTTAAGCTTTTCTTCCATACGGGTGTTCCCTAGTAAAAAGTGTGATCATTGAGAATAACCTAGCAAGGAAGGTAGTGTCCTTGCAATGAGTTATGTTGATGATTAAATAAGATTTATACCCGGGTATGATCTATCGCATCGACAGCCTGTTATTTTTCTCGCTTAATAGTGCACTAAGAGTGCGCCTACACCGTATATATAGAACGTGTTGACACTGCCATTCTGCAACACGCTGATTTTAATAAAGAACGTAAAAAACTGATAACCCCACTGTGGTAATTACTGGTATATAACGGCTGATTTTTCTATAATTAGTCTTCTTGATTTCCCAAGCCAAGGGATGCGCTGTCCGGGTAATTGAGATATCCAAACAGGTTTTCGAAGTGGGATTCGATCACGTTTTCAGTTTGGAAAACTTCGTTGTTCAACGAAAAGAAAGGATTATTACAATGTTATTTCTTACAGTGCTTTTTGTCATTGTATCCCTATTGCTGATTTATGCGTTAACAGCGGACAAAGGCGAAAATACCGTCCACGCGAGGCGTCATGCTGCGCAGGCTAACTCTCAGAACATTCCCCAGAATATCGTAACGTTGCCGAAAAAAGCGGCGTCAAAGGCAGTCTCTGTGAATTAATTCAGTTCTACTGTTACTGACAGCATAGTTGCATTGATGACAGGCCCGGCGAAGATTGCTTCTGCCGGGCCTTCCTCGTTATTATGGGCCCACTTTTTCTAAAATAATGAGAATTATGCGAATTCCCCGCTTTTACCATCCGGATCACGTGCCCCTGGACCAGGAGTTTCCACTTTCTGCCGATGCGGCGCACCATGCCAGCACGGTGTTACGAATGAAACCTAATCAGCCTGTTGTACTGTTTAACGGAGACGGTAATGAGTACAGCGGGCAAATTATCAGCGTCTCGAGAAAAGAGGTCATGGTTGAAATGGATGCCTGCCTGTCACTTTCTACCGAGTCAGCGCTGCCTATCCATCTGGCACAGGGTATTTCTAAGGGCGACCGGATGGAAACCGTACTGCAAAAAAGCGTCGAGCTGGGTGTAACAGAAATTACGCCGGTGGTGACCGAGCGCTGCACGGTAAAGCTGGATCAAAAGCGCTGGGAGAAAAAATTCGCTCAGTGGCAAAAAATTATCATTGGTGCCTGTGAGCAAAGCGGACGCAACCGTCTGCCTGTGCTGCATCCGGTTCAGGATCTCAGTCAGTTTTTGTCAGCATCGACACAACAGCATCGACTGGTGCTCAGCCCTGTTGCTCAGGGTGGATTTAGTAAGACCCCCTATATCACGCAAGGATATCGCCTGCTCATCGGCCCGGAAGGTGGATTAAGTGAGCAGGAAGTGCATCAGGCCCAGGAGGGCGGTTATAACGCCGTTAACATGGGGCCACGGATACTTCGCACAGAAACCGCAGCGATTGCCAGCATAAGCCTGTTACAGGGTATCCACGGTGACATTTGATAAGCAAAGGTAGCCCGCTAACTTGAAAAAGTGAGCGCGGGCGCCATATTCCGTTCATTACATGATTAAGTTGAGACAGCCATGAGCTATTCCGTTGGTGTGGTAATGGACCCCATTGCCGCTATTAAACCGCATAAAGATACCAGTTTTGCCATGATGCTTGAGGCGCAGCGTCGCGGGGCCACCCTGCTCTATCTGGAGATGGGCAGTCTTTATCTGGATAACGGCAAACCGATGGGTACAGTTCGTCGTGTGACTGTACAGGATTCGGCTGAAGACTTTTATTCTCTGGATGCGCCGCAAATTATGGCGCTGGGTGATATTGACGTTTTATTAATGCGTAAGGATCCGCCTTTTGACAGCGAGTTTTTATACGCCACCCAGATATTGTCGCTGGCTGAAAAAGACGGCGCGTTGGTTGTTAATAATCCGCAGGCGCTGCGCGATTATAACGAAAAACTGTTTACAGCCTGGTTCGGCGAGCTTATCCCTGACACGTTGGTGAGCAGCGACAGCGAGCGCATCAAAGCATTTCACGCTAAGCACAACGATATTATTTGTAAGCCTTTGGATGGCATGGGCGGCACCTCTATCTTTCGGATAAAGGAAGACGGCAATAATCTTGGTGTGGTCATTGAAACACTAACAGCAAAAGGTCAGCGCTATATGATGGCGCAAAAATACTTACCTGAAATTGCCGAGGGTGATAAGCGGATCCTTATCGTTGACGGTGAAGTGGTTCCCTATGCATTAGCACGCTTGCCTGGAAAAGGTGAAACCCGGGGGAATCTGGCCGCCGGTGGTACGGGTCGGCCTCAACCGCTCAGTGAGCGCGATAAGGAAGTGGCTGAAAAGATAGCGCCGGTGGTGAAGTCCCATGGGCTGCTGTTTGTGGGGCTCGATGTCATCGGTGACAAGGTCACCGAAATAAACGTTACCAGCCCCACCTGCGTAAGAGAAATAGAAGCCAGTTTTGATATCAATATTATGGCGATGCTGTTTGATGCCATTGAGCGTCGTCTTAAGCAATAACAGAGAGTCAATTTATGACAGAGCTTAAGAGTTTACAAAATCATCTTCTCATCGCGATGCCCTCGCTGGATGACCCGTACTTTGAACGGTCGCTCACTTATATTTGTGAACATAACGACGAAGGGGCGATGGGCATTGTTATCAATCAGCCCTCAACGATGACGCTTAAACAGCTTCTTGAACAAACCGATAAAGAGATTGAAGTTGCCGAAGATAAACGCGAACAGATTATTCTGGCCGGCGGGCCGGTCAGTCAGGAGCGTGGCTTTGTGCTTCATTCTGATCAGGGCAAGTGGGGTTCAAGCCTGACATTGGCAGATAATATTGTTGTTACCACCTCAAAAGATATTCTCAGCGCAATTGGCACCAACGCGGGACCCGATAAGTCGGTCATCGCACTGGGTTATGCCGGCTGGTCGGCCGGGCAGCTGGAAAAAGAGCTGCAGGAAAATGCGTGGCTTACCATCGAAGCAGACACTGATATTTTGTTTAATCTGCCTATCCACGAGAAATGGCAGGCAGCGGTTAATAAGCTGGGCATTGATGTGTGGCAGCTCACTCCGGGTGTAGGCCATGCGTGAGGCAGGCCAGCGCACAGTACTGGCGTTTGATTTCGGCACAAAAAGTATTGGCGTGGCGGTTGGGCAGGAAATTACTGCAACAGCCTCCCCGCTGCCTGCACTTAAAGCCAGAGACGGTATTCCTGATTGGGCGCAGGTTGAAACACTTTATACACAGTGGGAACCTGATCTTGTCGTAGTGGGATTGCCGTTAAACATGGATGGCACAGAGCAGGATGTTACCCAACGTGCTAAAAAGTTTGCTAACCGGCTGCATGGTCGGTTCCGGCGCCCCGTTGAAACCTGGGATGAGCGCTTATCCACCGCGGATGCTAAAGCGATGCTTTTTGAACTGGGCGGATATAAAAAACTGACAAAAGACAAAGTGGATAGCGTTTCTGCCTGCGTGATATTTACCAGCTGGGCAGAGAATCAGTATCAGTAACCCTAGTCCTTCTCACCGGCGGCTTTCGCCGCCAGATAGTGCTCGCAAGGCTCCGGCTTGGGGGCCTGGCACTGCCAGCAAATAGCAAACGCACCTTCATTAATTTCCTGGCATTGATCACACTGCCAGTCAGAGTTTTCGCAAAAGCACTTGCCGTTATTACTCAGACTCTCTACTACTTTACTGGCGCGGTGACTCCAGCTTTCATCCACCAGCCATACTTCTTGCTGAATATCCTGCCAGGGCAGCTCGCCCACTGCCCCGGCAACATATTCGTTTTTCATTAGGTAAGGAATCCCGGCTTCTTCCAGCTCGCTTCTCAAACGCTGAATAAGAAACTGATCATCACTGCCGAATAATTTTTCCATGATTAGTCCATATCAATAGAAACATCACTTAGCGAACCAAGGCTTGCGCCACTATCTGAATCAAGCTTGATCATCAGGCGAAGATCATTCGGTGAATCAGCATGATGCAACGCTTGCTCAAGCTCAATATCGCCGTTTTGAAAAAGCTCGTAGAGGGCCATATCAAATGTCTGCATGCCCGCCTCTTTGCTTTTCTTCATTGCTTCTTTGAGTTCACCGATTCTGTCGTTTTGAATCAGCTCCCGTATAAACGGCGTGTTGAGCAATATTTCAATCGCGGCCACGCGGCCCCCATCTTTATTGGGTACCAACTGCTGAGCCACAATAGCGCGCAGGTTGAGGCTTAAATCGAAGAGTAATTTATCATGCAACTCACGCGGGGCCAGGTGCATAATGCGCTCAATAGCCTGATTAGCGTTATTGGCATGCAGCGTTGCCACACACAAGTGACCCGTATCGGCAAAGGACATGGCATATTCCATCGTTTCCATTGAGCGGATCTCGCCCAGAAGAATAACATCCGGCGCCTGTCGCAATGAGCTTTTCA
>CAZOYR010000163.1:0-5390 GCA_964584105.1 uncultured Alteromonas sp. | reverse complement strand
GTTGAGACTTGTTCACAATTATGATCCCCTTCGATTGTTATTATACTGTTTGTCCGAAACAATTATCGAATTAATTATCGGAACGTTTAAACAAGCTTGATAATGATAATCAAGCACTGTGTTACAGATAGTTAATTTTTAGTGAGTCGCTGCATCCCTTTAGAGACAAGGCTTCAAGCGAGTACAAAGTAAAGGTATCACAACTTATGGCGCTTGAAAGCCCTATTTTGAAAAAAAGTGAAGGAAATTGGCCATATCGTTCACTTTTTAATCAAAAATTACAGCAAAATGGCTGCCTGTCCTTGCCTGGCAAGCGTTTCAGCCATTGCAACCTTAATTTTGTGTGACGACTTCAAAGGATTCCACGGGTTCCTGTAAGGCAATATCGAGCACCTCATCAATCCATTTGACCGGATGAATGGATAAGGCTTCCTTAACATTATCCGGAATCTCTTCGAGGTCGCGCTCATTCTCCTGCGGAATAACAACGGTTTTAATGCCACCCCGATGTGCTGCCAGTAGCTTTTCTTTTAATCCACCAATAGCCAACACTTCTCCGCGCAGAGTAATCTCGCCCGTCATTGCCACATCGCACTTAACCGGATTTCCGGTTAACGAGGAAACCAGCGCTGTACACATCGCAATACCCGCACTTGGACCATCTTTAGGCGTCGCTCCTTCCGGTACGTGCACGTGGATGTCACGTTTTTCGTAAAAGTCTTCATTAATACGAAGTTTCTCAGCGCGACTTCTGACCACTGTCATAGCGGCTTTAATGGATTCCTGCATCACATCGCCCAGAGAACCGGTGGACGTCATTTTTCCTTTGCCCGGCACGGTGCTGGTTTCAATTGTCAGTAAATCACCACCTACCTGTGTCCAGGCCAAACCTGTGACCTGGCCAATCTGGTTTTCTTTATCTGCCTTACCGTAGTCATGGCGCTGCACACCCAGATAATCTTTAAGATTGTCCTGTGTAACGACGACTTTGTCCTTACTCTTAGATAGCAGAATATCTTTAACCGCTTTACGGCAAACTTTTGAGATTTCGCGCTCAAGGTTACGAACGCCGGCTTCGCGTGTGTAATAACGGATGATACCGATAATGGCTGACTCTGTAATTTCCAGCTCGTCTTCCTTAAGCCCGTTACGCTCCATTTGTTTGCCAATCAAATGCCCGGTGGCAATATTAAGCTTTTCATCTTCGGTATAGCCGGACAGGCGGATAACTTCCATTCTGTCCAACAAAGGGCCCGGAATATTCATGCTGTTTGAGGTAGCGACAAACATTACATCAGACAGATCGTAGTCAACTTCCAGATAGTGGTCTGAGAAACTGTTGTTTTGTTCCGGATCCAGCACCTCCAGTAACGCCGAGGCCGGGTCGCCCCGCATGTCGGCAGACATTTTGTCGATTTCATCTAACAAAAAGAGCGGATTTTTAACCCCGACTTTTGTCATATTCTGTATCAGCTTACCGGGCATCGATCCAATATAGGTGCGGCGGTGGCCACGAATCTCAGCCTCATCGCGCACGCCACCCAGAGCCATTCGCACATATTTTCTGCCTGTGGCTTTAGCAACAGACTGGCCCAGTGATGTTTTGCCCACCCCGGGTGGACCAACAAGACAAAGAATCGGACCCTTAAGCTTCTTAACCCGCTGTTGAACAGCAAGATACTCAATAATGCGTTCTTTCACTTTCTCCAGACCATAGTGGTCTGCGTTTAACACCTTTTCGGCACGCTCCAGATCGCGTTTAACCGGGCTACGTTTCTGCCATGGAACGCTGGTCAGCCACTCAATGTAACTACGCACAACGGTTGCTTCTGCAGACATGGGCGACATCATTTTCAGCTTTTGTAACTCAGCACGTGCTTTCTCTTCTGCCTCTTTAGGCATTTTTGATTCGGTAATCTTATTGCTGAGGGCTTCAAATTCATCCGGGGCATCGTCCATCTCGCCCAGCTCTTTCTGGATGGCTTTCATTTGCTCATTCAGATAATACTCGCGCTGGCTTTTTTCCATCTGCTTTTTCACGCGGGTACGAATCTTCTTTTCTACCTGCAACAGATCAATTTCGCCTTCCATTAATGCCATCAAATATTCAAGGCGCTCATTCACCCCTTTCATCTCAAGCACTTTCTGTTTTTCAGTCAGCTTGAGAGGCATGTGGGCTGCCATAGTATCGGCCAGTCGCGCCGCATCATCGATGCCATTAAGCGATGTTAATACTTCTGGCGGGATTTTCTTGTTGAGTTTTACATAACCTTCAAACTGCGATACCGCAGAGCGAATCAATACTTCCTGCTCATTCTCAGCAATGGCTTCGTCAGCAACCTTTTCAACACTTGCGGTGTAGTAAGGTTCAGACTGGGTATATTCGCTGATCTCGCCACGCACATTACCTTCCACTAACACCTTTACGGTGCCGTCCGGTAATTTTAATAACTGCAGAATAGTGGCAATGGTACCAACGCTATAAATGTCATCCGTTTCAGGTTCATCTACACTGGCATCCTTTTGGGCTACCAGAAAGATTTGTTTGTCGTTCTCCATCGCCGCTTCCAGGCAGCGGATAGACTTTTCACGACCAACAAATAGGGGTATGACCATATGTGGATAGACCACGACGTCCCGTAACGCCAGTACGGGGATCTCAATGCGATTTTCACGCTCAGCTGTCATACGAATACTCTATTGGTTACTAATGTCGATTTATATGGGGTTACAACAGCAAAGTTCAAACCTTAGCGGAGAGATTGGCACAATAATTACTGTTTATTGTTATTTTTACTCTCAGTAAGCGCCAGATTGCTTTTTGTATACTTTGCATATTCACTTTTAACTATTTGAAACCTAATGGCAATACAATTGTGCCAGTTTGTTCAGATATGAATCCCGCATGATTAAAATTAGAACAACCCAATGAATTGACGGGCATTTTTACAGGATGTACGCGGATGCTGTTAAACATAAACAGGTTATGGCGGTCATGCGTGTGTGAGAACCGCGGCCGAATCGTTAGCGTGTGGTTAACATTAAATGAACGGTTAGATTAGTGGCCTGCTCTTTGTTTTTCACAAAATTGGATGATGGTTATAGGAAAATGTTGCACTGTTAAAACCGAAGCTGTGACATTAGATAAAAATAAAAAGTGCAACGTGTAATGATGAACCTCAAATGATGTGACGTGTACCTTATGAAAGCGCATTGTAAAAAACGCACCGATGGTTTACCAGGATTCACCTCCTGCGGGCGTTTACGCGTGTTATGCAATTTCAGTGAAAGCCTTGCAAATGCGTGGGGAGCTACCAAAGAGCGTGTGCATCAGATTGAGACGTTGACTCAGGCTACATTCTCCTTATGCAGTGAATAGCACTGTACCGGACACAAAAAAACCGGCATTGAGCCGGTTTTTTTAAACAATTGCATTTATTCAGATGCTGCTTTCTTATTGTCCGAATTCTCGTAAATAAGAATAGGCTTAGACTCACCACGAATCACTGTTTCGTCAATGACCACTTTCTTCACATCGTTTGTCGATGGAAGATCGTACATCGTATCAAGTAACACACCTTCTACGATTGAACGCAGGCCGCGGGCACCGGTTTTACGATGCATTGCTTTTTTCGCAATGGCGTGAAGCGCGTCATCTCTGAACTCAAGCTCTACATCTTCAAGCGCGAACAATGCTCCATACTGTTTAGTAATAGCATTTTTTGGTTCACGCAGAATCTGAATCAGGGCTTCTTCGTTAAGCTCTTCTAGACTGGTAACTACAGGCAAACGACCGATAAATTCAGGAATCAGCCCATACTTAACCAAATCTTCAGGTTCTACCTGTTTAAACAGCTCACTCACCGCCTGCTGGTTTTCTTTCGATTTAACTTTTGCGCCGAAACCAATACCACTACCAGTTGCTGCACGCTGTTCGATTACCTTATCCAGGCCTGCGAACGCACCACCACAGATAAACAGAATTTTAGAGGTATCTACCTGCAGAAATTCCTGTTGAGGGTGTTTTCTTCCCCCCTGCGGCGGAACAGATGCGACGGTTCCTTCAATCAGCTTCAATAACGCCTGCTGAACGCCTTCACCGGATACATCGCGTGTGATTGACGGGTTGTCAGATTTACGAGAAATCTTATCAATCTCATCAATATAAACGATACCACGCTGCGCTTTTTCGACGTCATAATCACACTTTTGCAATAGCTTCTGAATGATATTCTCAACATCCTCACCCACATAACCTGCTTCAGTCAGGGTAGTCGCGTCAGCCATGGTAAAAGGCACATCCAGTAATCTTGCCAGTGTTTCAGCAAGCAGGGTCTTACCACTACCGGTAGGCCCGATTAACAAGATGTTACTTTTACCCAGTTCCACCCCTTCATGCACGTCACCGTGACGCAGACGCTTATAGTGGTTATAAACAGCGACTGACAGGACCTTCTTGGCGTGCTCCTGGCCGATGACATAGTCATCAAGATGAGAGTGAATCTCATGGGGCCGCGGTAGCGCATCCTGCTTTTGCTTAGGCGCGATTTCTTTAATTTCTTCTCGAATAATGTCGTTACATAATTCGACACATTCATCACAGATAAAAACGGACGGCCCGGCAATCAGCTTTCTCACTTCGTGCTGGCTTTTGCCGCAAAACGAGCAATAAAGTAACTTGTTGTCACCGTCTGAGTTCTGTTTGTCACTCATTACGTTATGCCTCTGCCTTAGCCGGACTCAAAAAATTAGGAATCGAGGGAGCCCGGGCTACTTAATAATATACTACTTTGTCGTAGCGGCGTCAGATCGATTTGTTAAAACCTGATCAATCAGGCCATATTCTTTAGCTTCAGATGCGCTCAGGAAATTGTCGCGATCGGTATCACGCGCTACAGTCTCATAATCCTGGCCGGTGTGCTGCGCCATCAAGCGATTAAGCTTTTCCTTAAGCGACAAAATTTCTTTGGCGTGGATTTCAATATCGGATGCCTGACCCTGGAACCCGCCAAGAGGCTGGTGAATCATCACCCGCGAATTTGGCAGACAATAGCGCTTGCCCTTGGCACCACCGGACAGCAAGAATGCGCCCATACTCGCTGCCTGACCAATGCATACAGTACTCACGTCAGGTTTGATAAAGTTCATGGTGTCATAAATCGCCATACCCGCCGATACAACACCGCCTGGCGAGTTAATGTATAAGAAGATATCTTTCTCTGGGTTCTCAGCTTCCAGAAAGAGCATTTGCGCCACAATCAGGTTCGCCATGTGGTCTTCTACCTGACCCACCAGAAAAATAACGTTTTCTTTAAGCAGACGAGAATAAATATCGTATGAGCGTTCACCTTTAGATGTCTGTTCGACAACCATAGGCACCAGTGCGTTTT
>CAZOYR010000162.1:0-5398 GCA_964584105.1 uncultured Alteromonas sp. | reverse complement strand
TCCGATGCTTTATGTACCGGGCTTTTCATGGCACTGATTTTTAGCAGAGCCAATACCTCAAAAATACTGCGTGCGAAGGGCTGGCAATGCATTATTAGTCTTAAGGCTAAGCCCCCTACTTCGCCCGCCTGTTGTCATCATCATAAGATGAAACTTTATTAAGATATGCATTTTTAACTAAGTATTTTGCGTCATTTTGTTGACATACTTGTTGGATTATTGAACGATGGATTCAGCCTCTCCCACCACTAAAGATAAAGAGGCACTCTAATATAATAATTAAGGAACCCATGTTATGAAGAAGACCATGTTATGTCTTGGCTTGTCCCTTGCGTTTTCGCAAGCTCAGGCGGTCGATTTTATTCTGGATACAAATGGTAAGTTCAATCAGAGTAAAGTAGAGAAACAAGTCGCCAAAGCTGGCGGTACGCTGAATAGCTGTATCCCTCAGATAGGCGTTTGCCAGGTTAGTTTTGACAGTGTTGATACTGCACTCAATTCAGGCCTGACGATGGTCCCTGATGCGACTGCTTATGTACCAAAAGCTGATGTAGCTAAAGATGCATCAATGACAGTTAACGCCGATGACTACTCAAACCCTCCCTCAAGTGGTGATGATGACTTCTTCTTTGACTTGCAGTGGGGTCATGATTCTGTAGGCGCTGTAGAAGCATGGAATGCGGGGCATCGTGGTTACGGTGTTCGTGTTGGTGTTATCGATAGTGGTGCTGATGCCGATCATCCTGACCTGCAACCTAACATTAATGTAGAGCTAAGCCGCTCTTTTATTGATGAGCCCTGGGATTATGCTGGTCCGGATAGTTTTAACCATGGCAGTCACACTGCAGGGACAATTGCCGCGGCAGATAATGGTGTTGGTACCATCGGTGTTGCGCCAGAAGCAGAGCTAGTCATTCTGAAGTCGCTGTCTGCTGATACCGGTTCAGGTAGCTCATATGCAACAATGCAGGCTATGGTTTATGCGGCTGATAATGATGTTGATGTTATCAATATGAGCCTGGGTTTGTCAGTTCGTCGTAATGGCTTGTTCGATGTTAACGATACGCCTTATGATACATCTGACGATATCCGTTATGCGCCGGGCGGCAAAGATGGTATTGCGCAGTTTATTGCCAGTTATGGAAAAGCGGCTTCTTATGCTAAGAAAAATGGCGTAACGCTAATTGCATCTGCCGGTAATGATGCAACGGACTATGACAAAACAGACAGCCTTATTCACTTACCGTCAGGTCTGCCTTCTGTGATGTCTATTTCAGCAACAGGCCCGGTATTATGGGGTAAAAACCCGGACACTGACCTGAAAAATCTGGCCATTTACTCTAACTATGGACAATCAGAAATTGAGTTCTCTGCACCAGGTGGTGATTACACGTCACTTTACGTCCCCGGTGGTACGGATAATTGTACCGTTGGCGGCCTGACCCGCCCTTGTTATGTATTTGACTTTGTATTCAGCACCGGTAACGGTGGTTGGTACTGGTCTGTCGGTACGTCTATGGCCGCGCCTCATGCAGCAGGTGTTGCCGCGTTAATTATTGGAGCCAATGGTGGACACATGGATCCGGTACAGGTAGAAGCAGAGATGCGCAAGTTGTCTCAGGATCTGGGTAAACCTGGTCGTGATGATATTCATGGTCACGGTGCTGCATATAGCCCGACTGAGTAATACACTTATTACTGTAAAAACCGGCTTTAGGCCGGTTTTTTTATGGATATCAAATTGTTAGAGGAAGATAAACAGATATTTAAGCGGATAGATTATCAGGGCTGATACAGATCAATAAGTTAGCAAAAAAGTACGAGAAAATTGAATTTTTATTGGCTTTTGGGGATGTCGCACACTACACTAAATTTTGTTGGGCCGTGTAGTACAACTTCTTACAACAAGGAGCAGTACATGCACGTTCAAACCTCGCATCCAGAAAGTTTTTGTTTACATTGTTCACAAAATGCCAGTAAAACAACTGACGCCATCAGCTTGTTTTGTAAGCTATTTAATTACCTTATTCGCGAAATATGGTTCCCCAGTGAGTCAGAGCAAATTGCTACACGATTATCCAACGGTGCTACGCTGCATTGTCAGCGCGTTAATGCCAATATTGTAAAACTGGAGTTGTGTCCGCAGGCCCCCCGCCCTGTTCAGCTGTTTGAAATGCGGTTCCGGGACGGTCATTGGTACCTGTGTGAACAGGCCAATATCGTTCACTAATTTGCTCCTTTAGTGCTGTTCCGACGTGCTGCGCAGCGCTTAGAGCAATACTTAACGTTCTCCCAATCCTTTTCCCATTTTTTACGCCATGCAAAAGGCCTGTGACACACCGGACAAATTTTTTCAGGTAAATCAGACTTCTTCATTGCTACTTATTTTGCGTAAAAACAGCGCTGCATCATCGCGCATTGTCTGAATTTTATTGTCATCCATGCGCTCATAACTTTTATACACCAGCCCCATGCGTGGATTATCTTGAAGTTTTTCTTTGTTTTTATCCAGAAATCGCCAGTACAGATAATTAAACGGGCATGCTTTCTCACCGGTTTTCTTCGTCACGCTATAACCACAATTTTTACAGTAGTCAGACATTCTGTTGATGTAACTGCCGCTTGCTGCGTACGGTTTACTGGCAAGATTACCGCCATCGGCAAACAGGATCATGGCGGATACATTAGGCAGCTCGACCCATTCATAGGCGTCAGCATATACCAACAGATACCATTGCTGGACCTGTACGGGTTCCAACTCTGTTAACAATGAAAAGTTGCCAATAACCATCAGGCGCTGAATATGATGGGCGTACGCATTGTTTTTTGTGTCAGTAATACACTGGCGCATGCAATTCATATTGGTATAACCATCCCAGAAAAATGCTGGCAGGTCGCGCTTTGCATTAAAATAATTATCAGTGGCCAGTCCGGGCATGTAATGCCAGTAAAACCCCCGGACAAACTCCCGCCAACCAAGAATTTGCCGAATGAAGCCTTCGACTGAATTAAGAGGCGCAGTACCAGCGTGATAGGCCGCTTCAGCCTGCTCTATAACCTCGCGAGGCGACAGCAGTCCGCAATTTATGTAAAACGACAGGTGGGAGTGAAAAAGCCAGGGCGCGTTGTGTCGCATAGCATCCTGATACTTGCCAAACTCAGGTAATCGTTGCTCGATGAAGTCCTCCAATACTGTTAGCGCCTGCTCCCGTGTCACGGCAAAATGAAAAGGCTCAAGATCGCCGAAATGGTCAGCAAACTCTTTTTCTACCAACGCAATAACTGATTGGGTGATTTTGTCAGGCGAGAACGTTGTCGGTTCAGGTATGGATTTAGAGGCTGGCAATGATTCGCGGTTTTTTTCATCGTAATTCCACTTTCCGCCAACAGGGTTGCCATCTTCCATCAGGATGCCTGTGTTTTTACGCATTTCGCGGTAAAAAAACTCCATGCGCATGCTTTTACGGTCCTTCGCCCAAGAGTCAAAGTCCTGCGTCGTTGCATAAAAGCGAGTGTCTGATAGTATTTGCACAGGCACACCCAGTTGGTTCTCCCACTGCTCCATACTCTTTAGCAGTCGATACTCACCCGGCGAGGTGACAACTACGGTATCGCAGCCGGTTTCGTTAAGTGCGGATTTTACTTCGTTTAGCAGGCTGCCCTGATTATCTTCATCGTCATAGCAGCGATACCGGACCTGATAATTGTTCTCTTTTAATCCTTCTGCAAAGTGTCGCATGGCCGAAAATAAAAAAGCGATTTTCTTTTTATGATGTTTTACATAGGTCGCTTCTTCTTTAACTTCCGCCATCAGAATAATGTCTTTACTGCGGACCGCATCCTGTAAAACCGGCAAGGTCTCGGTCAGCTGATCGCCAAGAATCAGGCGTAAAGCTCCACTCATCCCTAGCTCCCTTTTATTTCATCAAATGCTTCGAGTGCACGATTACGACTGGCTTTAAGATCGACCAATGGCTCGGGGTAATCTTCTCCCAGGGTTATGCCAGCATCTTTTAAAACATCATCAGGCGCTTCCCACGGTTTGTGAATATACTTTTTGGGAAGATCCTTCAACTCTGGACAATACTGACTTACATACTCGCCTTCTTTATCAAATTTTTCGCCCTGCAGAACAGGGTTAAACACTCTGAAATACGGCGCCGCGTCGGCACCAGAGCCCGCTACCCACTGCCATCCCGCCGTATTATTGGCTAAATCGGCGTCGACCAGGCAATCCCAGAACCACTGTTCACCCTGATGCCAGTGCATAAGCAGATTTTTTACCAGAAAAGAGCCTACAATCATCCGAACCCGGTTATGCATCCAGCCGCATTGCCAGAGCTGACGCATTCCGGCATCTACAATAGGAATGCCGGTCTGGCCTTTTTGCCAGGCCTTCAAGTCCTTTTCGCTGTATCGCCAGTTAAATTTATCAAACTTGTCATTAAAGTTTTTATCTACCATGTCTGGAAAGTGGTACAGCAGGTAATAACTGAACTCTCGCCAGCCCAGCTCGCTAAGGAAAGTATCAATATCTTTATTTTCGCTATCGCCGAACTTGTCCTTGATGGCATACCAGACCTGATTAGGAGAAATTTCACCCCAGTGCAGGTGTGGCGAAAGGCAGGAGGTACCTTCTACTGCAGGCAGATCGCGTTGCTCATCATATTGCTGCGCCGCATCGTTAATAAACGTACTGAGCCGGTCGGCAGCGCCGTCTTCACCAGGTTTCCAGGTCGTCTTGATATCGTCGTACCAGTTAATATCTGGCAGCAGCTCGAGCGCGCTCAATCCATCACCTTTATCAGGCACATCAGCATAGGTAATGCGGGCTGGAGGCGCTTTTGGGTAACGAGGCTCAGCCGCCTGCAGGCAGCCTTTCTTATAAAATGGCGTATAGACCTTATACGGCGTACCGCTTTTTGTTTCAATTTTCATCGGCTCCCACAGCAGACTTCCATTGAAGCTATGAACCTTATAATCATTATCCTCAAGCTGCTTTTTCAGTGACTTGTCTCGACGGATAGCCCAGGGTTCGTAAAGACGGTTCCAAAAAATATGTTTGGTGCCGAACGCGTCCATCAGTTCAGGGATAAGTTTCCTGGCATCCCCTTTAAATATTTGCAGGTGACCGTTAAGGCGCTCATCAAGCTGTTTCAGTGACTCATGTAACCACCATTTGCTGGCGGCGCCTGGTAGTCTGCCTTCAGGCGCTTCCGTATCGAAAATATAAACAGGTATGATTTTTCCCGCATCACAAGCTGCATTCAATGCCGGGTTATCTTTTACGCGCAGGTCCTTTTTGAACCACATTATACTTACGGGTACGGTCACGGTAGCCTCTTACTTTTATGGTCTTTGTTTTGCTCGTATACGTAGCTAGCCATCAAATGATCTA
>CAZOYR010000161.1:0-5412 GCA_964584105.1 uncultured Alteromonas sp. | reverse complement strand
TATGACCTTTGCCTCCGGAGGGCAACGCTCTATCCAGCTGAGCTACGGGTGCGTACTTTGTAAACTGTTTCAACCACCATCGACAGCGTGAAAGCGTGAGTCGGGAATGGCGTTGAGGAGCGCTATAATACTTAGGGTGGGCGGTAGCATCAACCGTTTTGTGGCAGAAATCTGAGATGGCGGGGTAAGAATTCGCAATTGATTAAAAATTGGTTAATTGTTGCTAAATGGTTGTAGTCATTAAATAACCGTTATAATCTTCTTTTAATAGGCATTTTACTGTAACGCCCGGAGGCGGATGTGAAATTAAAGTCGTGGTTAGTTGCTGGCGCAATGGTAGTGGCAGCGGTAGCGCAGGCTCAGGAGATGAGCGAAGAGGCGATTAAGGATCGCATTAAGCCGGTGGGCTCGGTACATGTTGCCGGTGATAAAGCTCAGGGCGACGCTGCTGGCGGCGGCGGAGGCGGTACGCGCTCAGGTGAAGTTGTTTACAACAACGCGTGCGTAGCCTGTCATGGTGCCGGTGTTCTGGGCGCGCCCAAAATGCAGGTTGCCGCTGACTGGCAACCTCGCCTGGATGAACGTGGCTTTGATATGCTGCTTGAAAATGCGATTAACGGTTATAACGCCATGCCGCCGAAAGGTACCTGTGGCGATTGCAGTGATGATGAGATTAAAGCAGCTATCGAATACATGATCGAAGGTATTTAACGGTAGCTACCAACCTGTCGACCCTCTCTACCCTACAAAAAAATCATGAGTCGGGTGTAGCTGAATGTGTACGAAGCGCACCTGACATCAATGCCAGCGCCGCTCTGGTCCGATGTGAGTCAAGTGCTGTATTTTTAAACAAAAAGTAGCAATTTGAGCACAAATCAGTTAATTTAAGCTGTTAACAACATTTGGTGTTCTAAGAAAAGCTGGCTAACTTAATGTCGACAGAGTCTACGCAGTATCCGTTGTCTGAGGAAGAGCTCCGTGAGCTGATTCCGCAGTTACAGCAACTGACTGAAAAATATAAGCGCGCTGAACGTGTGCAAAAAGCCCTGTTCGATATTTCTGAACTGGCAAGCTCTGTCAGTCATCTCAACCGTCTTTACTCTGCCATTCATGAAATTATCGGCGAGTTCATGAACGCCGAAAACTTCTTTGTCGCCTTCTACGAACGTGACGTCAATTTGATCAACTTTGCGTACTTTGTTGATGAGTTTGACGAACAAACCATCAAACAAGTCCCTGCCGAACAATTGATGGATGGCATTACCGGCCACATTCTTCGTACCGGCAACCACGTCTTTCTGGATAAATCCAATTCTGATGAGTTTGAAGCCAAAACAGGCGCAAAGTTAGTTGGCGCCCTGCCACATCAATTTTTAGGGGTACCGCTTAAGCGCGGCACGCAGGTCATAGGTGCGATGGTGGTGCAAACCTACGATGAAACGGTGACCTATTCTGCAGAAGACCTAGAGGTTCTGTTATTTGTTTCTCAGCATATCGTGACTACCGTTGATCGGGTCAAAAGTCGCGAACTGACTGAGCGAACAATTCGCGAGCGCACCCGTCAGCTTCGTAAAATTAACGATGATCTGCAGGAAGAAATTCTGGAGCGTCAGAAAGTTGAGCAGTTGCAGCATGCGCTGTTCGAGATTTCAGAGCTGGCGGCCAACGTTGAAGGCGATATGAAGAACTTCTATTCCAGCCTTCACGAAATCCTTGCCCGCCTCATCAGCGCCCCGAACTGTTACATTGCTACCTTAAATGAATCACGCGATAAATTACGCTTCCCTTATTTCAGTGATAAAGAACACCACAGTGCTGAAGAGCGCCCGCTGGGGCTTGGGCTGTCTGAATTTGTTCTGCGCTCAGGTCAGGCCGAGCTGATTAACCCGTCGCGGGTACTCGAGCTGGCCGAGTCCGGCGACATTGATGTCAGTGTGGCGCAGAGCATGCTGAAAAGCGCCAACTCCTGGCTGGGCTCGCCGCTGGTCGTAGATGGCGAGGTTTCGGGCATAATTGCAGTACAAACATACGGAAAGCTGGCCAAATACACCAGCCGCGATCTGGAGCTGCTGCGTTTTGTTTCCCACCACATTGCGGTGGCCATGGAGCGTAAGCGCAGCACTGATGCCATTCATCAGTACAATCAGCAACTTGAAGAACGGGTGCGTGAGCGTACTGAAGAACTAAATGAGGTTAACGCCAACCTGCGCAAGCAAATTGATGAGCGCAAGGAAATGGAGCTTAAGCTTATTCATGATGCGCATCACGATGCCCTGACCGATTTGCCCAATCGGGTGATGTTTACCAGCCGTCTGGATTTGGCACTGGCCAATAAACAACGTCATCCGGAAAACCTGTTTGCGGTACTGTTTATTGACCTTGATCGCTTTAAAGTAATTAACGACACCCTTGGCCACCACGCCGGCGATGAGTTTTTGGTGGAAGTGGCAAAGCGTATTTCACTGTGTATCCGCGGGCACGACTTACTGGCTCGTCTGGGCGGTGATGAGTTTGTGGTGCTGCTGGATAACTTTGAGGATCTGACTGACGTTGAGGAAGTGGCCGCACGCATTATCGAAGCGGTTTCACAGCCATTCACGCTGGAAGGCAAAGAAATGTATTCGGGTGCCAGTATCGGTATTGCGCATCTGGAAAGTTACTATCAGGCTGCTGACGAGGTTCTGCGTGATGCTGATGCCGCCATGTATCAGGCCAAAACACTGGGTCGTAGTCGCTTTGTGATGTTTGATAAAAGCATGCGTGAGCGTTTGCTTGAGGAACTTGAGCTTGAAAATGAGTTTCGCCAGTCACTGCGTCAGGAAGAATTTGAGTGCTACCTGCAACCGGTTATCAATCTGCACACCGAAGAAGCAATTTATCACGAAATGTACGTGCGCTGGTCTCACCCGCAATACGGCAAGGTTACCCGAGAGCAGTTCAGACAAGTTGCGGAACAAAGCGGCCTGACACTGGATCTTGATTTGTTCCAGTTACACAAAGCCTGCGATTTGCTGGAAGAATGGAAAGACACACACAGTCGCCCAGCCCGGATTGCGGTGAACGTATCGATCAACCACCTGCTACAGCAGTCGCTGGTCAATAAAATCATCCGAATCATTGAAGAGCGCGGTACCTCACCGGGCGAGCTGGTTTTTGAGTTTGATGAGAATGACCTGAATCGTCGTTCGCAGTTTATTCTGCCCGCTATTAAAAAGCTTAAGCGCGCCGGTATTACGCTGGTTCTGGATAACTTTGGTAGTGGCCTGGCATCGTTAAGCTACCTGTTTGCTTATCCGTTCGACTTTATTAAAGTTGACCATCGCTTTGTGAAATCGCTACCCCGCTCGCAGCGTAATCAAAAGCTGATTCAGTCAGTAATGCTGATTTCTGAACACCTGCGCTTTAAGGTTATTGCAGAGGGCGTAGACTCGCCTTCGCAACTGGCGGCGTTATCTGAAATTAACTGTCATTTCGCACAGGGTAAAGTGCTTAGCGAGCCTGAACCACTGCCAATGAGAAGGCTGGCAGTATAGGCCTGGCTGCACTTGCGTTAGTGCGTTTTAGTCTTTACCCAGCATCGCCCGCAAGTTAGCAATACTTTTGTGGCCTTTTTCCTGACGCTCTTCAGCACTGACTTTTTTCTTTTGATCTTCCCATTCCACATCGTCCGGCGGGAGTTCGTCTAAAAAGCGACTGTGCTCAGGGTTGATGACTTCACCAAACTGACGGCGCTCTCGGGCCAGAGAAAAGATAAGTTCGCGCTGTGCACGGGTGATCCCCACATAGGCCAGGCGACGCTCTTCTTCCACATTATCTTCATCAATACTGCTTTGATGCGGCAATAAACCTTCTTCCATCCCCACCAGAAACACAATGGGAAACTCCAGCCCTTTAGACGCATGTAAGGTCATCAGCTGTACCTGGTCGGCCTCGGCGTCATCTTCGCCCCGCTCCATCATGTCGCGCAGAATAAGGCGATTTACCACCTCAGGCAGGGACATGGGCGGGTCCAGCTCATTGCCTTCCAGCATATCAGTCACCCAGCCAAATAACGTACTGACGTTTGCCATGCCCATTTCAGCCGCTTTCGGGGTTTTGCTTTGCTCGTACAGCCACTCTTCGTACTGCATCGACTTAATCATTTCCCGTAACACTGCCTTGGTATCACCGCGCTGAGCATTATCAGACAGCTCTACCATCCAGCGGCCGAATCCGGCGACCCGATGATAGGCATTGTCGGTCATGACCTGCGAGAGTCCGTCGTGCACTGCTGCTGCGAAAATCGACACACCCAGTTCATTGGCAAAATTCCCCAGCTTTTCGAGCGTGGCACGACCAATACCCCGATGTGGCGTATTAATAACCCGCAGCAACGCATTGTCATCATCAGGGTTCACCAACAGACGCAGATACGCCATGATGTCTTTCACTTCAGTGCGCCCGAAAAACGACATACCGCCGCTGATTTTATAGGGGATACGGTTACTCATAAGCAGCTTTTCAAACAGCCTGCTCTGATGATTTCCGCGGTATAAAATCGCGTAGTCTTTAAAGTTAGTGCGGTTCATAAACTTATGAGCAATCAGCTCAGCCACCACCCGTTCGGCCTCGTGTTCTTCGTTTTTGGCCACGATCACCCGCAGCGGCTCACCGTAGGCCAGCTCTGAAAACAGCGTTTTGTCGAACAGGTGCGGGTTATTCTGGATAAGAATATTCGCGCAATGCAGTATGCGCCCTGACGAGCGGTAGTTCTGCTGCAGCTTGATTACATTTAACTTCGGAAAGTCCTGCTGCAACAAATTCAGATTCTGTGGTTTGGCACCGCGCCACGAATAAATCGACTGATCATCATCGCCAACCACCGTAAAGCGCGCCCGTTCGCCCACCAGCAGCTTCACCAGCTCATACTGGCTAGTGTTGGTATCCTGATACTCATCCACCAGCAGATAACGCAGCTTACGCTGCCATTTTTCACGAATGGTTTGCGAGCTTTTCAGCAGCAACGTGGGTAGCAGGATGAGGTCATCAAAATCCAGTGCGTTGTAGGCTTTCAGGTGGTTCTGATACTGCTGATACGCTTCGGCGAATTCTTTCTCACCGGTACTGGTAGCCTGCTTTAACAGCATATCCGGCAGCAGAAGGTCGTTTTTCCAGTTGGAGATACAACTTTGCAGCAACGAGAGCTGGTCTTTATCACCATCGAGCGTGTCTTCGGTTAAATCGTTGAGCAGCGCCATGGAGTCTTTATCATCAAATAATGAAAAGCCCGGTTTTAGCCCCAGATCCTTCACGTGGGATTTGATGATACGCAGTCCCAGGGTGTGAAACGTGGACACTTTCAATCCCCGGGCTTCTGTCTTGCCCAATGTTTGCGCCACCCGCTCTTTCATCTCGCGAGCCGCTTTATTGGTG
>CAZOYR010000160.1:0-5571 GCA_964584105.1 uncultured Alteromonas sp. | reverse complement strand
GACCAGAGGGGAAGGGCGTTTCCCCTCTGGACTCCCCCTTTACCTGAACGCTCAAGGCTATCTGCTGAGCGTTAAGGCGAAACAGAGCGACGGCTCTTCGAAGCAATACGTTTGCCGTGGAATTTATAATTGATAGAAGGATTTCGATGAACCGTTGAGCAAGAGTGGCAGGCTGTCCGGATAAGAAAATAGCAGACGCATCATGGATGAGGCGTCAGCGGTGTCAGGGGCAGGAGGGCCCTTACACAGCGGTGCTATATTCCCGGGCGGGCTGACACTGTTGTCTTGCGATGGGTTCCGCTGGGAGTGCAGAGGGCGTGGCGTCACGCCCTCTGCTTGCTGGCCGTCAACACGGCGAGGGCTGTTAATTCTTTAATGTTTACGCCACTTACTCACCAAATAAAAGAAACGCTTTTTTTACATTATTGGCTTAGCGCAAAGCCTTTGCGGCAGTATTAGCTTTCGCCGGTGTCGACCGGCAACGCCCTCTGCTTGCAGGCCGTCAACACGGCCGGGGCTGTTAAGCCTTCCGATGGCTGTTTATGAGAAAAGTAAAAAGCCACGCTGTTGCCATAATTCATCTCTCAACAGACCGATTGTTTGCGTATGCTTAAATCAGTACTGACGAACGGGAGAAACGAATGAGTAAAGCATCATCAGTTATTTTAGCGGCGGGTATTGTAATCGGCCTCAGCCTTTTGGCTCTGTTATTGGGCCGCTCTGTGGTTGAGTTCAAAGCGTGGGACCGGGTAGTTACGGTAAAAGGGCTGTCTGAAAAGGAGTACCTTGCTGATACAGTAATCTGGCCATTGCAGTTTACCGTTACAGACAATGAAGTGGGGGGGCTTTATAAAACTATTGAGGAGCAATCGTCTCAGATTAAAGACTTTCTGTTAGACGCCGGTGTGCAGGAGAATGAAATCAGCATTGGCGAACCAGCGATTACCGATAAGCTGGCCAATCAGTATGGCGGGAATGCAAATGTTCAGTTTCGCTATACAGCAAATCAGACGGTGACGGTCTATTCAGATCGTGTTGAACACATTCGTAAGCTTATGAGTTCCAGCAGTCAGCTGGTACAAAAAGGCATTGTGTTATCGACCCAAAGTTACGAGGCGCAAACGGAATATGTATTTACCCGACTGAATGAAGTGAAGCCGGAAATGATAGAGCAGGCAACACTGAATGCACGGGAAGTGGCGCAAAAATTTGCTAAAGATTCTGAAAGTCAGCTGGGGAAAATAAAACGCGCGAACCAGGGGCAGTTTTCAATCAGCGCCAGAGATAAACAGCATCCCCACATTAAAAAAATCAGGGTTGTATCAACAATTCAGTATACGCTGGTCGATTAATGCAACCGGACTTGCGATGAGGTGCCTGTTCACTGCTATACTGCGTGGGTGATTATATACGGGCTGTTTATCAACAAAGATGACTGATTCGACTTCTTCCCAACCGGCGCAGCTGGAGTTCTTTGACGTTCCCAGCCCATGCATCGGTGTGTGTCAATCGGGTCCCCGGGGATATTGCAAAGGGTGTTTTCGCAGCAGAGACGAGCGGCTGTACTGGTTACAGGTGGATGCTCCGACACGGCGAAAAATCGTCGCTGCCTGTTACCGGCGCAAGCAAGCGGCATTGCGTAAAAAGCGGCAGGCAGAAAAAGACACGTCGCCACCGGTTCAGTCTCAGTTCGATTTGTTTGATAATAACAGTTAACGAATTTTAGCCCGATCGTCGCGCAGCCCTGATATAATGGCGCAACATTTATGGTGGTTTACTTTCATGACGTTAGAAAAACTTGTTGCCTACGCGGCCAACTCCTTTACGTTGCCTGATGTGTGTTTACGGTTGCGGGAAGTACTTGATGATCATCGCTCTGATGCCGATGATATTGCCCGCCTGATTTCGGTAGATCCGTCGCTCACGGCAAAAATTCTGAAACTGGCTAACAGCGCACTATTTCGCTTTCCTTCACAGGTCGACTCAATCAGTCGCGCGGTCAATGTTGTGGGCGGTGAGGCATTGTATAACCTGTCTGTAGCAGAAACCGCCAATGCGGCGTTTAAAACCTTTGACAGTCATCTGATTGATCAGGAAAAGCACTGGAACGAGTCTGTCTATTGTGGCATGGCGGCAAAATACCTGGCGCGACATGTGGGACTTCGCGGCAGCGAACGTTTTTTTGTTACAGGCATTTTGCATAATCTTAGCGAACTGGTGATGGCAAAATACGATCCTGAAGGCTACAAGCAGTATTTGTCAGAGGATAGCAAGCTGTTGCCGTGGGAGAAGCAGCAGCTTGTCTTCGGGTTTGATTTTGCGCACCTGAGCGGATTAATCCTGGAACGTTGGCAACTGCCACTGCCGCTTTTTTATCCGGTCAGAAATCTTCATAATGTACAAAAACAAGCCAATGAAGTGGACATCGCTTTATTAGCGTGTGCTCAGCGGGTTACAATCCGTGAGAAATGCCAGGATGGGCAGGAGAATATCGATCTCTTTACGCCGGCTATCGCGAATAGTCTGGATATTGAAGGTGAGGCACTGGGCAATGCAGTAATTTATGCAAACCAGGAAACAAGTAAGATCGCCTCACTTATTAACTAATAAAAATAATCGGCCAGGGATGGAATACTTTGCGCTAAATGTCATTCGAACCCATTTATGTTAAACCAACCTAAAGCCTGGTTCTGGGGCATAGTGCTGGCTATCGCCAGCGTTTTCCCGGTTCTGGCAGCCGACAAAAATTTGATACAAACGCTGTATCATACTGAGTTTACCTTTAACCAGGATGAGGCTGAGGAGCTTTTTTCGCTCGATGGCGAGATTGGCGTGCTCAATGCCAGTGGAAATACCGATGCGACGTCCCTTAAACTGGGCGTGATCTCAGAGCACGAAACACTGAACTGGAACAATAACTATTCATTAGATTTTCTGTATAAGCAAACAGAGGTTGAGTCTGATGGCGAAAAGCAGGACAGGGTGAGCGCGCAGCGCTTTTACGGTACCGCCCAGTTTGATTATAAGCTGGAAATGCCTGGTCGGCGCCTCTTTATGTATGCCGATTATGAAAATGACCGCTTCAATGGCTATGAATATCGGGCAACACTGGCCAGTGGTTGGTCGCATCGGATGTGGAATACCGATGAAAGTATGTTCCGATACAGCATTGGTCCTGGTTATGGCTTTGTAAAAGCGGAAGATGATACGGTAAGTAATGCCAATGACGGATTGATTTTGCGCGCATCCGGCGAGTACCAGTATCAGTGGTACACTGGTTCGCGGCTGAGGCAATTTTTAAGCGCTGAAATAGGCGCAAATAATATTAAGACGCGGTCAGAAACCGCACTATCGGCAAATTTATTTGACTCTCTGGCGATGAAGCTGTCGTTCGTGGTGGCTTATGAGACTCAGCCGATCGGCGATATTTCCGGATTGAATACCGAAACATCATTGTCTGTGGTTTATCGCTTCTTCTAAAACAGGGATGCCTGTGAGCGAACGCTTAACGAATAATAAGGCCCAACAAGCGCTGTTGGGTCATTTTTTTGGAATGTTATGAGGAACAACATGAAACGAACAGTATTAGCCGTCACTGTTATCGGTGCGCTTTTTTCGACTGCGGCAGCCGCCCAGACTCAGCAAAAACCTCTGACACTGGAAGGTGGTCTGGGTTTCATATTTACTACGGGGAACACCGATACCACATCAGTGAATGGCTCACTGGAGTCACATCAGGAGCTTGAGCGCTGGAGTAACGATTACAGCCTGAGCGGATTGTACAAAGAAGAAGCGGTTGAGAACGACGAAGGTGTTGAGGAAGACAGAACATCTGCTCAGCGTTTTGATGCGCGCGCGCAGGCGAACTACAAACTGGATAACCCTGATTATCGTTTGTTCGGATTTGCTTCGTACGAAGACGATCGCTTCAGTTCGTATAATTATCAGTCCACTATCGCAGCGGGTTGGAACCACAAGCTGTGGCAGGACGATACGACATCATTTGAATATTCAATCGGTCCGGGTTACGCATTTAACGAAACACAGGATGGTGAATCGCAAAACGGCATCATTGTTCGTGCATCCAGCGCATTTCAGTGGTTGATCTCTGATACAGCAAAGTTCACCCAAACAGTGAGTACGGAAGTTGGTAGCGAAAACACCAAATCTGCGGCAGAAACGGCACTAACTGCGTCGATTAGTGGCAACCTTTCTTTAAAAGTTGGTGTGTCCTTAAATCACAACTCGAATGTCGAGGCTGATAAAGAGAAGCTGGATACAGAAACAGCGGTCACATTGGTTTACAGCTTTCTGTAAAACCCTGTACCTACAAAAAAGCCAACCTTCGGGTTGGCTTTTTTATTGAACAACGCGTTCTCTTTAGTGAAGCAAACGCGCCTTGATGGTGCCATCAATCTGCAATAACTGGGCGAGTCCGTCGTTCGCCTTATCAGCTTCCACATCAATAACTACATACCCGACATCAGCAGTGGTTTGCAGATATTGTGCTTCTATGTTGATTCCACGTTCTGCGAACGTGCGGTTAATTTGCATGATAACACCAGGACGGTTCTCATGAATGTGCAATAAGCGGGACCGGCCCGGATGATCAGGCAGCGATACCTCAGGAAAGTTCACCGCTGAGAGCGTAGAGCCGTTATCACTGTATTTCGCCAGTTTACCGGCCACTTCTACCCCAATATTTTCCTGTGCTTCCTGGGTACTCCCGCCCACGTGCGGCGTCAGAATGACATTATCGAACTGACGTAACGGCGACTCAAAGGTTTCGGTATTTGATTTAGGCTCGACGGGGAATACATCAATGGCGGCACCACTAAGTGCTTTTGACTCCAGGGCTTTAACCAGCGCATCAATATCAACTACTGTACCGCGTGATGCATTAATTAAAATTGCGCCGTCTTTCATTTTTGACAGCGTATCAGCGTTTATCAGATCTTTCGTTTGCGCCGTTTCAGGCACGTGAAGGGTGACTACATCAGAGGTTTTGAGCAGCTTATCCAGGCTCTTGACCTGGGTTGAGTTACCCAGTACCAGCTTATCTTCAATATCATAAAATTGTACGCGCATCCCCAGATGTTCTGCGAGAATACTCAATTGTGTACCAATATGCCCATATCCGATAATACCCAGTGTTTTCCCCCGCGCCTCAAACGAGCCATCGGCCGTTTTGTCCCACTCTCCGCGGTGTGCCATGGCGTTTTTCTGAGGCACTTTTCTGAGTAGCAGAATGATCTGCCCCAGCACCAATTCAGCGACCGAGCGCGTATTGGAAAACGGTGCATTAAACACCGGTATGCCGCGTTGCTGCGTGGCATTCAGATCGACCTGATTAGTACCAATGCAAAAACATCCCACGGCCACCAGTTTACTTGCAGCCTCGACGACCGCCTCGGTTATCTGTGTCCGCGAGCGAATGCCGATGAAGTGAACATCTTTCACTTTTTCAATCAGTTCATCTTCAGGCAGTGAGGTTTTGAGATACTCTATATTGGTATACCCGCTATTCTGCAGGGTTTCTACAGCACTTTTGTGAACACCTTCAAGTAACAG
>CAZOYR010000159.1:0-5575 GCA_964584105.1 uncultured Alteromonas sp. | reverse complement strand
CCCTGATACTGCAAAGTCGAAGTACATCGTAAAGCTATTCAATGTAATAGACTATAAATGATGTTGGCATTATAGTGGTATTTACCGTAGGGTAAATTGTATAAACAAAAAAATTTCTCCATAACGAGTTTAGGAAGATCTCTTATGTATAATTCTAAAAGCATCATCCCGGTTGTTTTAGGAGCAGCAGTATCGTTATTGTGCGGCTGTACCAGTACTTCCGAACTACCTGAAGCGAAAACGCGTGCTTCGTTGACTACCAGTGTTGATGATTATCAATACCTGATCGGTCCCGGCGATACGTTAAGTATTTTCGTGTGGCGAAATCCAGAGATCTCAGGTCAGTATACAGTAAGACCCGATGGTAAAGTGACAACATCTCTGGTTGAAGATATAGACGTTGCAGGTCGAACTCCCTCCACACTAGCGCGGGAAATTGAAGAAAAACTGTCGACCTTCATCAATAATCCTCGCGTAACTGTTAGCGTTAACAATTTTTCTGGCCCCTTGAGTGAACAGGTCAGGGTGATTGGTGAGGCGACTAATCCCAGAGCTATCAGCTACTCACAAAATATGACGTTGCTGGATCTGATGATTGCAGTAGGTGGGTTGACAGAATTTGCTGACGGCAATAGTGCCAAACTGGTGCGTGTTGAGGATGGCAAGCAACAAACTTACAACATTAACATCGATGAATTGATTCGTGACGGCGACATTTCACAGAATGTTGATATTTTGCCTGGTGATATCGTAATTATCCCTGAGGCCTGGTTCTAGTAGTAGCGGAACAAATTTACATGCAGGATTTACAGCCATCTATTGCGCAGGTCTTTGACTTGCTCAAAGGAATATGGATAAAAAAGCGCATTATTATTATTTGCTCGTGGATTATATGCCCCATCGGCTTTTTCTACGTTGCAACTTTACCTAATCAATATGAGTCAGCAGCTAAGGTGTATGTCGACACCGGCTCACCATTACGGCCGGTTTTAACAGGTATTGCTATTCAATCGAATCCCAAAGAAGAGATTCGCATGATGGCCCAAACGTTGTTAAGTCGCTCAAATCTGGAAACTATTGCCAGAGAAAGCGATTTGGATATTACTACCAACTCTGATGAAGAGTTTAGCAGTCTGATTAATGAGTTGAGTAAAGATATTAAGCTTATTGATACTGGTAAGGATAATATCTACGACATCACCTATGAAAATAAAAATCCGGCCGTTGCTCAACGCGTCGTGCAGGAAACGCTGTCGTTATTTGTTGAGGGGTCATTGGGAAATAATCGTCGGGATACTGATACAGCAGGACGATTCCTGGATGAGCAGATAGCTGATTATGAAACGCGTCTTGCAGAAGCTGAACAGCGTCTTGCAGGATTTAAAAGAAAGTATAATGAAATACTTCCTATGTCTGGGTCTTTCTATGATTCTATCAGGCAGCTGAAGGCACAACTTGAAAATACTCAGCTTCAGATTCGCCAGGCGCGTCAGCAAATAGACGCAATGAAGGCACAGATTTCTACGTCCAGGATGGCAGATAGCTTCGGAGTTCGCAACGAAGGTGCGTCTGCCTTGCAGACCCGATACGACCAGCGCATAAAATCTTTGGAAGATCAGCTGGACAGTCTTATGCTGCGCTATACCGACCAGCATCCTGATGTGATTGAAACTAAACAATTGCTAAGCAGTCTTGAGGATGCTCGCCAGGAAGAGATTGATCAGTTTATGAGCGAGCAGGGCGCCGAAGAAGGTCAGCCGGTTGGCAACTATAACAGCCAGATTTCTTTGGAAGTTAGTCGCCTTCAAAGTGAAATTGCTTCGCTTCAGGTGCAGGAAGAGGACCTTAAAAGCAAAATCACTGACCTGGAATCTAAGATTGACCTGATTCCACAGATAGAGGCTGAGCAAGCTTCACTAAATCGCGATTATGGCATTACGAAAAAGCGCTATGAAGAGCTTCTGACACGTCGTGAGTCGGCGGATATTAGCCGACGTGCGGATGTATCAGCGGAAGAGTTTCAGTTCAGAATTATCGAGCCACCTCTGGTGCCGACTGAACCGTCAGGTCCTCAACGTCTGATGTTATATTCTTTAGTATTGTTGATCGGATTTGGTGTGGGTATTGGTATAGCATTCCTGCTAAATCAGTTATCGCCGGTATTAGTCAGAGCCCGTCAATTACGCGAATTAACAGACTATCCTATTTGGGGAACAGTTACGCACCTTGAAATAGAAGGCATCGCGAAAGATAACAAGCGCCGCTATGTTGTATTTGCGGCAAGCTCCCTGGCTCTGGTAATCATCTACGGCGCGTTAATGGCCGCAGAATTAATGAACCTTAACCTGCAGGGTGTGTTGTCATGAGCAGTACAATAGAAAAAGCACTTCAACGTCGCAAGGAAGCCATGGCGGCGGAGAAAGCAAAAAAACAGAGCGCAGAAAGCTCTGAGCCGCAGGTGGCTCAGCAGGTTCCTGCTGCCAAACGCACCCAAGCTTCAGTCAGGCCTCAGGGTAAAGCAACGCAGCTTGAGCCATTTAATATCGATTTAGACAGACTTGAGCGAAACGGTCATGTTTCGCTATCTGGAGTCCGTAAGGGGATCAACGAAGAGTATCGAGAGATTAAGCGTAAACTCTTAGCAAATGCGTTTGGTCCTTTATCTTCGACCATTAAAAACAGCAATATCATAATGGTGACCAGCGGACGTCCGTCAGAAGGCAAAACGTTTACTGCGACCAATCTGGCACTGAGTATTGCTTCTGAGCAGGATAAAACCGTGTTATTGGTCGATGCCGACGTGTTAAAGCCCAATGTATTGAATACATTTGGGCTCGAGCGCCGCAGTGGTTTGATGGAGTATCTGACGGGTGAGGCAAACGATATTGCCGATGTTCTGTACCCTACGAATATTGATAAGCTTAAAATCATTCCCGCCGGGAAGACTCACCACTTATCTACCGAGCTTCTTGCCAGTCAAAAAATGCATGAGACCGTGGATGAATTTGCTAACCGCTACCCTGATCGAATCGTAATAATCGATACGCCTCCTCTCATCGGGATTACGGAAAGTGCCATTCTGGCTAATTTTGCGGGTCAGGCAGTGGTCGTAACTGAAGAGGGCCGTTCTAAATTGTCAGATATTCGATTGAGCGTAGAACGTCTGAATCCTGATATGGCTATTGGCTTTGTTGTAAATAAAGTAGTCAATAAGGATGCCAACGACCCGGGTTACTATGGATATTATTATGGACAAGAACAAGAAACAGCGAATGGCGCCTAAATTTACTGCGTCAAAGTTAGCATTGTTCACCTTTACAGCATTGGCGGCGGGAGCCGCCAATGCTGGGGATCTAAAATTAAGACCAACGGTGTCCTCAGATGCTATTTTTCAACAAATTGAATCTGACAGGCGCGGTGACAGAGATATAACAACGCTTCGCATTGTTCCGTCTATTAATGCCGTTTATAAAGCGAAGCGTGCGGAGGCCTCAGTTAATGCCTCCGCTACTCATCTCGAGCGGGATAACGATGTTTTTGCCAGCAAAGAAGATTATCTGGAGTATCGTTATAAGGGCTCTCTAAACGTTATTGAGCGTTTATTAACGCTAGGGGCGCAGGGGCAGTCCAGATACCTGAATGCGAATACCAATAACTTTCTCATTTCAGATAAGCTGACAAATTCGGGAGATCTCGCCCGTACTCAGACTGATTCGATTTCAGCGTCGACTAACCTCACTCGAAATCCATTTATAGAAACGACTGCATCTGTGTCGTACAGCAAAGTACAGGCTGAAGAAAATCAGCAGGTAAATACACAGCGCTTGAATAACGACACTTTTTCTGCCACTGCCTCGTTGCGGGAAGGGGAAGGGATAAAAGGTTTCAAATGGGAGTTTGACGGCGAGTATAATGATACTGATCGCTCAGAAGTCAATCTTGGTACCTTTGAAAGTCATGAAGCTGACGGATTTGTGGATCGATTGATATATGATCGCTGGGCGCTTCGTTTCACCGGAATGTCGGAATCCTATTCATTTATCAGTCAGGGTAACTTCATCCAGAATGACCGTGAATTTAACAGTTTCGGTGCTGGTATAACGTATTATAAAGCTGACTCACGTTATATAGCTCTGACAGTAAACAAAGCTGATTCAAGTAATCCTGACAACGATGGTGATGTATATCCTGGCGTTGATTTGAGATGGGCATTTACAAACCGTACAAGTATCAATGCCTCCTATGGTAAACGTTTTTATGGTGATGCGGCTAACTTCAGTTTGCGTCACGCTACACGAAAGATAAGAACGTCCCTGAGTTATGAGGAAGAAGTAAGAACGTTTTCTCAGTTCCTTTCTGCCAATAATACAGACGGTGTTCTTGTCTGTCCTGGTGCTGGCTTTTCACCAAATTGTTTTCAACCTGACTCTTTGGCCTATGAACTGACCGATGGACAGCAATTTATTCAGCTAGGGGAAGATAATAACGCGCTGGACGACAGTATCGTTCTTCGTAAAGGTGCTACGTTCGAGATGAGCTACCAATCTCGCGTTTTCACTGTTGGGATTTTTGCTCGATATAACGACGACGATTATCTGGGACAAAACAGACGGCGTAAAACCGAATCTGCAGGTACAAATATTTCTTACAGAGTGGGCGCTTTTACAAGAGTAAACAGCTCATTAAGTTTTGCAGATATTGAGCGCGAAAGTGATGCATTCCAGACTGGTACGGGCGAAAATATGGTATTTAATTTAGGCGTGAGTCATATCTTCTCGCCGCACTTAAATTTAAATGCCGGATATACTTATACCGACCAAACCGGCGACGTGTCGCTAAACGCTTTTGGTAGTGATTATAAAGAACACCGCTTCCAGGTCGGTGTGACCTATACGTTCAGATAAGTTATTGCCGTTTAAAAAGCCAGCATCCGCTGGCTTTTTTTATATCTGAAAGAAGTTGTAATTAGTTGGTAGCCACCAGACTTTCCAGGCTCTGCATTAAATCATTAAACGCCCACAAAATTTTCCATATCTGACTTATTGTCCGGCGCGCAATTTTTCAATCCATGAAGCGTAACGTACCGCCGTATTCGTGGTAGCGGGCAGGCTAAGGCGAGGGACGGTGAAAGGACTTTTGTTTACCGCATCCAGAACGAAATAGCCCGGCTCTGAGGTCAGGGCGCCGATGAAGCCATTTTGCTTTACAATTTCGGTTGCTCGCTCATCAAAATCTTCCTGCATACCGACGGGGTAACAGAAAAGTTGAGACGGTGAATCAATATGCTGATTGAGCACGCTGAGGCTATCAGTAAGCTCTTGCTGAATGTCTTCTTTAGACAATGTTGAGAGCGGGCTGTGGCTGCATGTGTGGGTTCCCACCGTTAAACCTTGCTTTTGAAGCTCTCTGAGTCGCTCCCAGTCAGTAGGTTCAAAGTGGCGGGTATCAACGATGCTATCGCCGCACAATGTATCTTTGAGTGTTCGTACAAAGGCCAGGCGCGCGTTTCTTTCAAGACGTTTAGCGTGCAAAGATAAATAGCGACGGGCATGACGCTTATCTTTTAGCGACAAAA
>CAZOYR010000158.1:3286-5757 GCA_964584105.1 uncultured Alteromonas sp. | reverse complement strand
ACATCAGAAGTATTGTACAAATGACTGATATCGATATTGAAAAGCCTAAATTTTTTAGCATAACTCTACCTAATCCATAGTGTGGGCTTCACCCCACTCTGCAACACCGCCGCCAGCTACACTTTCAATTTCAGCCATGCTCACCTCTTTCAAGCTTAAGCTTCTTCCAGCGTTAAAAATATCGGCTTAATTTTGAATCTCTGCTTTGACCAGACACACTCATTGTAATGCGTTAGTGCCATAGAAATACTGGCCAAAATAATGTTTTATCAAATGACTTCGCGCCTGGGGATATGAAAAAAGCCCGCTTAATTAAGCAGGCTGAAGAAGAAATGCCAGGAACCACAATATTACGAACTGACCATTCGCAAACTGCGTTGACACCTCATTATTCTATTAATATGAAAGGTTAACTTCACCTGTACTAACGTGCAGATATCTGTCAAAAGATGGTTAAGCCGTTGATGTAATTGACGTATAATTTGCAGTTACAACTACGGAGTATTTATGCAACTTTTACGAACAGCGGTGCTTACGGCCGCAATGTCCTTTTCGGTTTCAGCGCTTGCTCAGTCACCAACGCTTCTAGACGTCCAACATACCTGGGCAGCAATCAACTATCAGACCGATGATACCGACCAGCAGCTTACCCAGTTCGAGTCTTTGATTGAAAACGCTCGCGAGCTTGTATCAGCATCGCCGAATGACGCTGCTGCGCTTACCTGGCTGGGCATTTCACAAGCCAGTGCGGCGCGGGCTAAAGGCGGTCTTGGTGCGCTTGATTATGCTGAGGATGCAAAAGAAAATTTTGAGAAAGCAATCGCCATTGATCCGGCGGTACTCGATGGTGCAGCGCTTTTTAGTCTTGGTGCCCTGTATCATAAAGTCCCGGGCTGGCCGGTCAGCTTTGGTGATGATGATGAAGCAGAGACGCTTTTCAAACAGGCGCTGAAAGTGAGTCCCGAGGGAATGGATGCTAACTTTTTTTACGCTGAGTTTCTGCTTGATGAAGGTGAATACAGTCGCGCTCACGATCACCTGAACAAAGCGCAGCAGGCTCCTCCTCGGGCTGAGCGACCTCTTGCAGATAAAGGCCGCCGTCAGGCGATAGATGCCCTGTTAAAGGTAATAAAAGAAAAGCGATAATCGAGAAGTTGGCAGCTGACTTTCCACTTCTCTGATTTTTCTCGAAAAATCCGATTAGCATAATCTAATTTCCTTATTTCCTTTTTTCAGCTTTTTCTACGATGCTTAATAAGCATCAACATGTTAATGAAATAGCATAAAGAGGAAATAATTATGTTAAAGCGCGCATTGACCGTGGCCGCTGCGGTCTCTATTGCCCTTTCACCGGTAGCAATGGCTACCGACCAGCAAATGCAGCCTAAAGAAGTGAGAAGCAACGCTTTCTGGTGGCCCGAGCAACTCAATCTTGGGCCACTACGCGCCCATGGTCCTGAATCCAATCCCTACGGTGAAGATTTCAACTACGCAGAAGCCTTTAACCAGCTCGATTTGCAAGCAGTGAAGAAGGACATACGCGCAGTGCTTACCGAGTCGCAGGACTGGTGGCCCGCGGACTATGGCCATTATGGTCCGTTTTTTATTCGGATGGCGTGGCACGCTGCAGGGACCTACCGGGTTCATGATGGTCGCGGCGGTGCCGGCGGTGGCCAACAACGCTTCGATCCACTTAATAGCTGGCCGGATAATGCTAACCTTGATAAAGCGCGACGCCTTTTATGGCCTATCAAGCAAAAATATGGTCGCAGTATTTCCTGGGCCGACCTAATGGCGCTGACCGGAAACGTGGCCCTTGAAGATATGGGCTTTAAAACCTTTGGTTATGCCGGCGGTCGGGTTGATGACTGGGAGCCGGACCTGGTGTACTGGGGGCCCGAAAGTAAGTTTTTAACCGACGAGCGTCGTGACAAGAAAGGCAAGCTCAAAGGTCCGCTCGCAGCGGTTGAAATGGGTTTGATTTATGTCAATCCGGAAGGCCCTCACGGTAAGCCTGACCCTATTGCGGCAGCGAACGACATTCGTATGTCATTCGGCAGAATGGCGATGAACGATGAAGAAATTGTTGCCCTGATTGCTGGCGGTCATACCTTTGGTAAAGCCCATGGTGCCAAAAAGGCTGATTGTCTGGATAAAGAACCTGCTGCAGCCGGTGTCGAAGAGCAGGGATTCGGCTGGAAAAATAAATGCGGTAAGGGTAATGCAGAAGATACCATGACCAGTGGTCTGGAAGGCGCCTGGACGGTCACCCCCACCAAGTGGACAACGAACTATCTGGAAAACCTGTTCTCGTTTGAGTGGAAACAAACCAAGAGCCCGGCAGGTGCCACGCAGTGGATCCCCAAATCTGAATCTGCCGCGAATATGGTGCCTGATGCGCACGACAAGTCTAAGCGTCATGCACCAATTATGTTTACCACTGACCTGGCCATAAAAGAGGATCCGGCGTT
>CAZOYR010000158.1:0-3186 GCA_964584105.1 uncultured Alteromonas sp. | reverse complement strand
GCCTGGGCATCTGCTGCCAGTTACCGTGATACCGATATGCGCGGCGGCGCGAACGGTGCACGGGTAAGACTTGCACCTCAAAACAGTTGGCCGGTCAATAACCCGGATGAGCTGAGCAAGGTGCTGGCCGAGCTTGAAAAGGTTCAGAAGAACTTCAATGACAAGTCATCCGGCACACAGATTTCACTGGCTGACACGATTGTCCTGGCAGGCGCTGCGGCCGTTGAAAAAGCGGCGAAAGATGCCGGCTATGATGTAACTGTGCCATTCAAGCCAGGGCGCGCTGATGCAACAGCCGCAATGACCGATCAGGAATCGTTTGCGTATCTTGAGCCTAAAGCTGATGCTTTCAGAAATTACTATTCTGATGACGCCTGGAAATCACCTGCTGAGATGATGGTAGAGCGCGCTGATCTGTTGTCACTGACGGTGCCGGAAATGACAGTACTGCTGGGAGGCATGCGAAGCTTAAATGCTAATCATGATGAAATGCAGCATGGCGTGCTGACCAAAACACCGGGACAACTCAATAACGCGTTTTTTGTAAACCTGCTGGATATGTCAACACAGTGGGAAAAGTCATCGGACGATGAAACGCTTTATGTTGGTAAGGATCGCAAGTCCGGCGAGCAAAAATGGACAGCGACACCGGTGGATCTGATTTTCGGGTCAAACTCAGAATTGCGTGCTATTGCTGAGGTTTACGCTTCAGACAATGCCAAGCAAAAGTTTGTTGATGATTTTGTCAATGCGTGGACAAAGGTCATGACCAACGATCGTTTTGACCTCAAATCGTAACAGGTCATAAGCATATAAAGGCCGCTCTTTTGAGCGGCTTTTTCTTTGGTAGGTATTTGGTTACAGTAAGAAACTGTTTGTACGGATATGATTATTATGCGCCATCTACTTGTCTTCCTGTTGTTTGTCATGCTTTCGGTATGTGCACAAGCCTCCGAGAAAACCGAAAAACTTTTATTTATTGGCAACAGCTTTACCTTTTTTAACGGTGGCATCGATCATCACGTCAGTCAGCTTGCGCGCTATGCAAAGCAAAGTTCGAACCCACTGGCGTTTCGTAATGCATTTGGCGGTGAGACCCTCAAAGGGCATCTGGTTCAGCGAAATACGCCCAACATTATCGACATGCTGGAATGGGATCACGTGATTATTCAGGGTTACAGCAATGAGCCTTTAACCGATTACCAACGATTTGAAAATGCTGCGAAATCGCTTGAAGCGATGGCGTCTGAAAAAGGTGCACAAACACATCTTTTGATCACCTGGGCCTACCGTGGCAAACCCGCAATGTTTGAGAAGCTAAAGAACGCCTATATAAAAGCAAGCCGCCATCTGAACAGTGATGCTATCCCTGCAGGTCCGGCGTTTGCACTGGCACTTGCCCGCCGCCCCACGCTCAACCTGTACAGTGATAATAAGCACCCCAACCTGGCCGGGACTTATCTGGCAGCATGTGTTGTTTATCAGTGGCTGTTTGATAAACCTGCCTCGCAAAGCCAGTACCGGGCTGGTTTACCGGCAGAACTTGCAACGTTTTTGCAAACCGTGGCGCAGGATACAGTAAAGACGTACCGTGGAACATGAGCACCGCAACCTGACGTGCGTCGAGTGCTCTTGAACGGTATAATCAGCCGCTATGCCTTACCTAATTCCAGAATCACCTCATCATACCCGGTATGAGATTAAAAAAAGCCAGTTCATTGGTTATGCCGCTCCGGCATGCAGCCGTGAGCAAGCTATGGATTTTCTTGCTTCTTTAAGACAGCAGTATCCGGATGCCAGACATCATTGCTGGGCCTATTTACTCGGCCCCCCCGCTGCGCCTGTCAGTGTAGCAATGAACGATGATGGCGAGCCCAGTGGTACGGCGGGAAAGCCGATTTTAAACGTGTTGCAGCATAATAATGTTGGTGACATTGTTATTGTCGTGGTGCGCTATTTCGGCGGGATCAAGTTAGGTGCCGGTGGCCTGGTCAGAGCCTATTCAGCTTCTGCGCAAACGACGCTGGAATCGCTACCCACCCGGCAATTAGTTAAACAAACCACATTGATGGTGGAAAGCGACTTTCGGCATGAGCAGTTTGTGCGTCACTTTGTTGAGCAACACCACGGAGAAATTTTACAAACAGACTACCAGCAGCATGTGATGATTGAACTTTCATTGCCGGATGAAAGCATTCACGAACTATCCTCGCTGGCTGGTAGTATGGGATTTACTGTTCGCGCTGACTAAGTCAGCGCAACGCTTACGCCAGCTTAAGATCCACTTCAATATTACCGCGGGTAGCATTTGAGTAAGGGCACACTTCATGGGCCTGTTCTACCAGCTTTTCAGCATCGGCTTTAGGCATATCACCCAAATCCACGGTTAAAGTCACCGCAATAGCAAAGCCTTTTTCGATTGGACCGATGGCCACGTCGCCTTTAACCGAAATTTTATCATCAAGCTTGATCTTCTGCGCCGCGGCAACATGTTTTAGTGCACCGATAAAGCATGCAGAATAGCCAGCGGCAAACAGTTGTTCCGGGTTGGTGCCAGCACCATCATCACCGCCCAGCGCCTTAGGTACTGATAAGTCTGTTTTCAGACGACCATCGCTTGATTCAGCGGTACCGTCTCTTCCACCTGTCGCGGTCGCTGTACCTGTGTATATTACACTGTCTAACTTATGCATGATTATCTCCTGCTGTGAATTTATTTTGCATGCAAATTAAAATAGCGAATTGTGGCTTGCTGTTCAAGTATTTTGTATGCAAAATATTCATCGAGGTGAAATATGAATAATCCACTCGCGTTGAAAAATCAGTTGTGTCATCGGTTTTATACATTGTCCAACGCATTTAATCGCGCTTACCGTCCATTGCTGAGCAAGCTGGATGTAACTTATCCACAATATGTTGTCCTGCTGAGTTTATGGGAAGAAGACGCCGTAACCATTTCCAGACTGGTTGAGCATACCCGTGTTGACAGCGGTGCAATGAGCCTGATTTTGAAAAAACTTGAGAAAAAAGGCTTCATTACCTTCACATTCAACGACAACGATCGCCGCAGTCGTATCGTGACACTGACGCCGGTTGGCAGGGAAAAAAAAGATGAGGCAGTGTCGATCCATGATCAGATGCGCTGTAACTTACAAAATATCACCGATGAGGAGGCCAGAATGCTGG
>CAZOYR010000157.1:0-6091 GCA_964584105.1 uncultured Alteromonas sp. | reverse complement strand
TGCGCCTGTTTGCTCCTGCTGCATCATCCATGATGCATCTTACTTTTACTTAATCAGTTCAGTCGTGCCGTTTGCGCGTTAAGGCCCCAAAGAGCGATGTTTCTTCGAGTGAACAAAAGTCGCTGATAGAAAGATATCGATGAACCGTGGAGCAAGAGTGGACAGGTTGTCACTGCTGTCTTGCGATGGGTTCCGCGGGGAGTGCAGAGGGCGGAGCGCCACGCCCTCTGCTTGCTGGTCGTCAACACGGCCAGGGCTGTTAATTCTTTAACGTTTACGCCACTTACTCACCAAATAAAAGAATCGCTTTTACATTATCGGCTCTGCTCCGGCTATCTGCAGAGCGTTAAGGCGAGCCCGGAGTTCTCTTAAAGCAAGGCGTTTTAAGTGCAGACTATGGTTATAAGAATGGAGCGGTAAATTGCTGAGTAAAATTTCACTAATGTTCTCCATGGTAAATTAGGAAAGCAGAGGTATTGCCGACTCAAAGATTTTAAGGATGATTAAAAAGTTATTCTGTCCTAAATGGCAGTTTCTTATGCTTTTTTAGAAAGTAATATAGCAATGTCAGTCAATAACGGCTGGCGTGAAAATTTTATTGTTTAGTAATAGTAACTGTAGAAAAGGAATATCTATGCAAATTTTAGCTCAAAAAGAAGTTGAACAGGTTAGCGGCGGAGATGTTAACTGGGGTGAGCTTGGTGCAGGAGCAGCTTTAGTTGGTCTGGGTGTAGCAATAGCAGCGACGCCAGTTGGGTGGTTGGGAATGGCTGCCGCAGGAGCAGCGTCTCTTGGAGGTGGCTACGCGATTGGTGATAGCTTTAGTGGTGAATTGGAAAGATTTTATTTCTGGTAAAGCAAAGCGGGACTTTCCCGCTTTCAAAAAATAGAAATTGGCTATGAAAGTAAAAAGCGATGGTATCAAAGGCGGGCACTCGGTGGCCTTAGCTTTAATAATTGGAATGTCTGTAGGAGCTTTTGTAGATATTTTAACTAATATGTTTCCTACTTTTTTAGGTACTTTGGGGCTAACAAGCGCACTAATTTGGTATGGCGTTTTGAGGTGCAAGCAGGCTGCCTAATAACTTAATAATACGTTAATTCGAGAGTCAAAAGGCAGGCCGCGTTTTATACAAAACATTACAGCGGCATCTACTTTTACCATCTAAAACAATCTGGGTAAAAGATGCATTCATGCTCCTGTTTGTCCTGTCTCATTATCCATGACGCATCTTACTTTTACTTAATCTGTTCAGTCGTGCTGACTGTGCGTTAAGGCCCAATAGAGCGATGTTTCTTCGAGTGAACAAAAGTTGCTGTTAGAAAAATATCGATGAACGGTGGAGCAAGGGTGACAGGCTGTCCGGATAAGAAAGTAGCAGACGCATCATGGATGAGGCGTCAGCGGTGTAAGGGGCAGGAGGCCCCTTACGCTGCGGTGCTAGTTTCCCGGGGGGCTGACACTGTGTTCTTGCGATGGGTTCCGCAGGGAGTGCAGAGGGCGTGGCGTAACGCCCTCTGCTTGCTGGCCGTCAACACGGCCAGGGCTGTTTAATCTCCGACGGAGAAATCACAGTCTTATTCAAATAAGAAAACGACGTTACTGCACCGGCTTCATTCACAGCCTTTGCGCTAGTATTAGCTTTCGCCGGTGTCGACCGGCAGCGACCAGTGGCGAAGGGTGTGGTGTCACGCCCTCTGCTTGCTGGCCGTCAATACGGCCGTAGCGATAAAATTGAACGATGTTAGCTTTCTACTTTAGCTTCTAAGCGACAGCTGCTAAAAGCTTAGCTGCTCAAACGGACCGCTTTTCTATCACCTGACTAACAATTTCGCCATCAGTAACCCGTGTTGTAAGCGTTTCATCCCGATGCACCTGCTCAACAGAAGTGACCGGATTATTGTCGCGAAAGGTGATGCTATATCCACGGGCCAGGGTCGACAAGGGACTGACTGACTGCAGCAATTGTGCGGAGTTTGCAAGGCGCTGCCGTTCATTTCGCAATTGCTTTTGCATCGCGCTGGTTAGCCGGTGATGCAGGTTTTCTCGTTTGTCAGTCAGACGGCGAACAATAGTACTTGGATCGTGGCGATATAAACGACTGATCAACTGATCATGTTGTCGTTGCTTCATTCCTATAATCGTATTGATACGATGCGCCAGCGACAGATGCAGACGGTCCACATGTTGAAACTGTGTCTGTAAACGATAGGACGGGTGGCAGGCTTTTAGCCGCTGCTGCAGCACACTGAGCTTGTGATGTTGCTGCCGGAAATTAGCCAGCCAGGCGCGATTCAGCGCATTAATCCTCTGACCAATCGTATCCAGTATCGCGGTGCTGTCCATGCTGAGTAGCTCAGCCCCTGCTGAGGGGGTAGGCGCGCGCAGGTCGGCAACAAAATCAGCAATGGTCACGTCTATTTCATGGCCAACCGCACTCACGACAGGAAGCTTGCTTTGCCAGATTGCATACGCCAGGCGCTCATCGTTAAAGCACCACAAATCTTCCAGCGAGCCACCGCCGCGGGTTAACAGGATGACATCGACCTCTTCTCGCGCATTGGCTTTATCAAGTGCAGTGATCAACTGTGATGCAGCGGCTTCTCCCTGCACCATACTGGGATAAACAATAACCTGTGTCGCGGGACTGCGTCGCTTAAGCACCGTAAGTGCATCGTGCAGGGCCGCGCCGGTTGATGAGGTAATGATACCGATGCGCCGAATAAATTGGGGCAGTGCTTGTTTGGTATCGCTGCTGAAGAGCCCTTCTGCACTAAGCTTTTGCTTCAGTGCTTCAAATTGTTGTTTGAGCTGGCCTTCACCATCACTTTCCAGGTGCTCTATGATGAGCTGATAGTCGCCACGCGGCTCGTATAACCCAACTGAGGCGCGAACCAGAACCTTGTCGCCTTCTTTAGGACGTTGTCGAACCGTGCGGTTTGTATTTTTAAACATGGCAGCGCGCACCTGCGCTTTATTGTCTTTGAGGGTAAAGTACCAGTGACCGGATGCTGCGCAGACAAAATTTGACACTTCCGCCGAGAGCCATATCAGCCCTATTTCGCCTTCCAGGATGGTTCTTGCCAGACGGTTGAGCTTCGTCACAGAGAGAATTTGACGGCTTGTAGATGGGGTGGTGAATAGCATGAAAAAAATTTCTTATTGATTGAAGGCAAATACAGTTTACCTGAAAGTGAAAAAACACTACAATTGCGCCGCAATTAACCCTCGACTAAAAGGTGTTGTTGCATGCTCCGAATCGTTCAAGAAGCCCTGACTTTCGATGATGTGTTGCTGGTTCCCGGCCACTCAGAGGTTCTTCCACACACTGCGAACCTGCAGACTAAACTTACGCGCGATATCTCGCTCAATATCCCGATGATTTCTGCTGCCATGGATACGGTAACTGAAGCACGTCTGGCTATAGCGCTGGCGCAAGAGGGTGGTATGGGGTTCATCCACAAAAATATGCAGGCTGAAGAGCAGGCCCGTCACGTTCGTGAAGTTAAAAAATACGAAAGTGGTGTCGTTTCTGACCCTGTAACTGTTTCTAAAGATACGCCCCTTGGCGAAGTCATTGGCCTGAGTAAGCAACTCGGCTATTCCGGCTTCCCGGTAACAGACGATCAGAACAACCTTATCGGCATCGTTACCGGCCGTGATATTCGTTTTGAAAACCGTCTTGAACTGCCTGTTCATAAAGTGATGACCGGTAAAGACAAACTCGTCACTGTAAAAGAAGGCGCAAGCTCAGAGCAGGTATTGGAGCTGATGCACCACAACCGTATTGAGAAAATACTGGTTGTAGATGATGCATTCAAACTGACTGGCCTGATCACAGTAAAAGACTTCCAGAAAGCTGAAAGCAAGCCGAACGCCTGTAAAGATTCGCTGGGGCGTTTGCGTGTCGGTGCGGCTGTTGGTGTTGGCCCGGGGACCGATGAGCGTATTTCGCTATTGGTCGACGCCGGTGTTGATGTGCTGCTTATCGATACCTCTCATGGACATTCACAAGGCGTAATCGATCAGGTTAAAAAGGTGCGTGACACCTATCCGGATCTACAAATCATCGCAGGCAACGTAGCCACGGCTGCCGGTGCCAAGGCCCTGGTCGAAGCCGGAGTGGATGGGGTGAAAGTGGGTATCGGACCTGGCTCGATTTGTACAACACGTATTGTTACCGGTGTGGGTGTACCTCAAATCAGTGCAGTATCTGATGCGGTAGATGCATTAGAAGGCACAGGTATTCCTATTATCGCCGATGGTGGTATTCGTTTTTCCGGTGATATTGCCAAAGCACTGGCCGCCGGTGCAAGCTGCGTGATGGTGGGCAGCATGCTGGCGGGGACTGAAGAGGCACCTGGTGAAGTTGAGCTTTATCAGGGCCGTTATTTCAAATCCTATCGTGGGATGGGCTCGCTGGGCGCGATGAACCAGAAAAATGGTTCGTCTGACCGCTACTTCCAGGACCCGGCTAACGCTGAAAAACTGGTGCCTGAGGGTATTGAAGGTCGTGTGGCGTATAAGGGACCTATCGCCAACATCATCCATCAGCAAATGGGCGGCTTACGCTCAGCCATGGGCCTGACCGGTTGTGCCACGATTGATATTTTGCGCAATGAAGCCAAATTCGTGAAAGTCACCTCTGCCGGTATGGGTGAATCACACGTGCATGATGTCAGCATCACTAAAGAAGCGCCTAACTACCGGTTAGGCTAACACTCTCTCGCTGTTTCTCAGGCTGGTTTCACCAGCCTGATTCATTTCTATTACGGGTAAAAATATGAGCAAAAATATTCATGACCAACGCATTCTGATACTGGATTTCGGTTCTCAGTATACGCAGCTGATAGCGCGCAGGGTGCGGGAGATTGGTGTTTATTGTGAGCTCTGGGCGTGGGACGTTACTGAAGAGCAAATTCGTGAATTTAATCCGCAGGGGATCATCCTGTCTGGCGGGCCTGAATCCGTTACCGAACTGGATTCACCCCGCGCACCAGATTATGTGTTTAATGCCGGTGTACCAGTACTTGGCGTATGCTACGGCATGCAGACAATGGCTGCTCAGTTGGGTGGCAGCGTGTTTGGTTCTAACAAGCGCGAATTTGGTTACGCCCAGGTAGAAGTGCTTAAACCGTGCCCGCTGCTGGACAAAATTGAAGATCATATTGGTGCAAATGGTAATGCGCTGATGGATGTCTGGATGAGTCACGGCGATAAGGTAGAGTCTATTCCGCCAGGTTTCATCACGACTGCACATACACCGTCGTGTCCGCATGCTGCGATGTATAACGAAGAAAAGCAGTTCTACGGTGTGCAATTCCATCCTGAGGTCACACATACTCGCCAGGGCATGCGTTTGCTGACGCATTTCATTACAGACATCTGTCAGTGCGAGAAGTTGTGGACCGCCGAGGCCATTATTGAAGATGCGGTGAGCCGTATTAAAGAAACCGTGGGCAAGGATCGGGTGATTCTGGGCCTGTCAGGTGGTGTCGACTCGTCAGTTGTAGCCATGCTGGTGCACCGTGCTGTGGGTGAACAGCTTACCTGTGTATTTGTCGATAATGGTTTGCTGCGCCTGAATGAAGGTCAGCAGGTTATGGACATGTTTGGTGATCACTTCGGCCTGAATATCATCAAAGTGGATGCCGAAGATCGCTTTTTGGACGCACTGGAAGGCGTTGATGATCCGGAAGCAAAACGTAAGATTATCGGTAACCAGTTTGTTTACGTTTTTGATGAGGAAGCCAGCAAACAGGTAGATGCCAAATGGCTGGCACAGGGAACCATATATCCGGATGTGATTGAGTCAGCCGGCTCGGCAACCGGTAAAGCGCATGTAATTAAGTCTCACCACAATGTGGGTGGTTTGCCAGAAGACATGAAGATGGGGCTGGTTGAACCGTTGCGTGAACTGTTTAAAGATGAAGTACGCAAAATTGGTCTGGAGCTGGGCTTGCCCTACGATATGCTTTATCGCCACCCGTTCCCTGGTCCGGGTCTGGGCGTGCGTGTTCTGGGTGAAGTGAAAAAGGAATATTGCGATCTGCTGCGTAAAGCTGATGCAATCTTTATTGAGGAGCTTCA
>CAZOYR010000156.1:0-6120 GCA_964584105.1 uncultured Alteromonas sp. | reverse complement strand
CACCGAGGTGATCTTCGTCACCCAGGATGTCTGACAATACAACGAAGTTCTCATCGCTCTTAACCAGACCCATAGCAATACCAGCTACAGAGGATTTAATAGGTACACCTGCATCCATCAGTGCCAAGGACGTGCCACATACAGACGCCATTGATGATGAACCGTTAGACTCAGTGATTTCAGATACAACACGCACTACGTACGGGAAATCTTCTTCGCTGGGCATAACTGCCTGAATACCACGCTTAGCCAGACGACCATGACCAATTTCACGGCGCTTAGGTGAGCCCATCATGCCCGTTTCACCAACGCAATATGGAGGGAAGTTATAGTGCAGCATGAAGCGGCTGTCACGTTTACCCTGAAGCTCATCGATCATCTGTGCATCACGTTCTGTACCCAGTGTCGCTGCAACCAGTGCCTGCGTTTCACCACGTGTGAACAACGCTGAACCGTGCGTACGCGGTAATACACCCGTTGCTACGTCCAGAGCACGAATCATTGCAGGATCACGGCCATCAATTCGTGGCTCACCGGCAAGGATACGAGAACGTACGACATCACTTTCCAGGTCGTGAAGAAGATTTAGCACTTCTTTTTGGTCCTGCTCTTCGTCCTGCGCGATGATATCGGCAAGTGCTTTTTCAGTCACCGCAGTAACCGCGTCTTTACGTTCCAGCTTATCTGAAATCTGATACGCCTGAACCATGCCGTCATGCGCCGCAGCTTTGACTTTTTCTTTTAACGACGTATTTTCTTCAGCTGGCTGCCAGTTCCACGACTCGGTACCCACTTCTGAGGCAAACGCGTTGACAGAATCAACCACGGTCTGAAGCTGCTCATGTCCGAACATGACCGCGCCCAGCATGACATCTTCAGACAGCATATTTGCTTCTGACTCAACCATCAGTACTGCGCTTTGCGTACCCGCGACAACCAGGTCAAGTTCGCTCTCTTCCTGCTCAGACGCACGCGTGTTCAGGATGTATTCGCCATTGGTATAGCCAACACGTGCCGCACCAATAGGACCATTGAACGGAATGCCAGAGATTGCCAGCGCTGCTGACGTACCAATCATCGAAATAACATCAGTAGGAATTTCAGGGTTGGCTGACATGACTGTCACAACAACCTGTACTTCGTTTTTAAATCCTTCCGGGAAAAGTGGGCGAATCGGGCGGTCAATCAAACGCGCGATTAGCGTCTCACCTTCTGAAGGACGTCCTTCACGCTTGAAGAAACCACCTGGAATTTTACCTGCAGCGTAGGCTTTTTCCTGATAGTTAACAGTTAGCGGGAAGAAATCCTGATCTGCTTTGGCTTCTTTTTTACCAACAACAGTTACCAGTACAGATGTATCATCCATACTTGCCATAACAGATGCTGTAGCCTGACGGGCGATAACACCCGTCTCCAGAGTCACAGTATGCTGACCATACTGAAATGATTTTGTAATAGGAGTCACTATTTGTCCTTTATGTCTCTGTATATATTTTTTCGCTTTTAAACGCGGCGCCTAGTATAGCTTTGAAATCAAATCAATACCATCCACAGATGGGGAAATGACAATTCCAAACGTATATTCACGTTTCATTTTGCGCATTGTAAAACTGCCGATACCCTACCAATGGCGAAGCAAAATGCCAAGCCAGTTCGGCACAGTACAATTGAGGTTGTTACAACATTCATCCCTGATATTACAATTTTGATAAAAACTAACACGATTGTATGAATTTTCATCAAACCGCCATATTTTAACGTATGATAGTAATAGAAGTTTGTTGGAGTGACCTATGCTTGTATTACGTTTAAATAAAGCAGGAATGCCACAGGACTGGATCCACCCGGAGCAGGCAGCGCGCTTGTATTGTCAGCAGAAAGTCATCTTTGAGTTAGGTGAGGATTGCCGGATTTTACACGGTGGGCATAATCGACTTGGCGTACAAAGTACATTGCGGCTGGCGCCTATAATTGCCTGTGAAGGCAAAGTCACAGACCTTTCAGGCAAGGTCGCGCTCACTAATCGCTACCTGTTCAGGCGAGACAACGATATCTGTTTATATTGCGGTCAGGCTTTTTCTCCCAAAATATTGACCCGTGACCATATTTTACCTCGCTCACGGGGCGGAAAAGATAACTGGACCAATGTCGCCACAGCCTGTCAGCGTTGTAATCATGCCAAAGGGGCGCGAACCCCCGAAGAAGCCGGCATGCCGCTGCTGGCAGTGCCCTTCCGGCCTAATGTTTACGAACGGTTTTACTTAATGAACCGGCGCATTTTAGCTGACCAGATGAACTTTCTGGCCAGCCACTTCTCGCGTCAGCGTGACTGGCAGGTAATGGCTTAGCTCAATGCCGGTTTTGCCTCGGCTTCCTGCTCGGCCAGTGCCCGATGCCATAGGTTCATCCAGTCGGCAGAGATTTTTTGCTGCAAATCATGCGCTTCATCCGTCGGACAAAATAGCGCAACAGAAATGACAATGTGTCCCAGCTCATTCGTTTCTACACCGATGGTGGGATCGATTTGAATAAACTCCACTTCCATATGACGCTCAATAAGACTTTTATAGCGTTCTGCTACATCACGGTAAAAATCACAATGTGCTTTAGCTCTGGCGATAAATGAAGGCAGAAGCGTGTAAGGATTCAATTTGGGCTCGTTCGTGATAGTAAATGTGTGTAACTTATAGCGACGCAAGAAGTTCAGATTCTTTACGACCTGGGTTACCAGATGGCTGTTAGGCACGTACACGTGCTTCCCCGTATAGTCATGGGTTTCCTCATCAACTTCCAGCAAAGCCGTTTTCGCCCAGTCCATCTCAACGACCTCACCAACAATCTTATTCATCTGAACCCAGTCGCCAACACGAAATGGCTTGGCGCCCAGATAATATATAAACCCCAGAAAACACTGAATGAACTCGCGCATTGCAATAACAATTGCAACCATAAATGCAGCAATAGAAATCGCCAGACTCTGAATCTCGGAGCTCCACACCAAAATGATCAATATGACCAGAAAACCATTACTGATTTGCTCTAAAATATTAATCGTATGGCGGCGGTCTTCACCACGTCGTCTGCTACGCAGCCGAATAAGTTTTAACGCGAGTCGCTGCAAGCCCAGAAAAAGAACAACGATGATCGCTGACGTAACTATTTTATTGTCAGCGGCGAAAGCCGTAATTTGCTGCCAAAGTACGTCCACAGAATAAGGCAATCCCACTCTCCTGAATGTAGTGATTAAGCGTTTGACGCCCATAAAAAAACACCGGGCTGATTAGCCCGGTGCTCATTATGACGAAACCCTAAATCAGGAACAATCCCGATCTGTTAATTTCTGATTTGTCCTTCACCATTAACCAGATATTTTTCAGTGGTTAACGATTCCAGGCCCATCGGGCCGTATGCATGTAGTTTAGTCGTAGCGATGCCAATTTCTGCGCCCAGACCAAGCTGACTGCCATCTGAGAATCGTGATGATGCATTCACCATTACCACCGACGCATCCACAGCTAACTGGAACTTTTTGGCAGCCTCTTCATTTTTAGTACAGATAACTTCTGTATGATTGCTACCAAATTTAGCAATATGATCAATAGCGGCGTCAAAATCATCAACCACACGTATCGCAATCTCAAGACCCAGATACTCTGTACCAAACGCGTCTTCACCGATAACATCAGCACCGTCGAAGTACTTACTGCCTTTCTCATTCACATGAATTTTCACATCGTGCTTGGCCAGTTCCTCTGCAACGCGGGGAAGGAAATCATCAGCAACAGCCTGATGAACTACCAAGCCTTCAAGTGCATTACATACACCGGTACGCTGTGTCTTTCCGTTAAGCAGAAGCTGCAATGCCTGGTCAAGATCAGCATCCTTATCAACATACAGATGACACACACCCTCAAAGTGCTGAATTACCGGTACTTTTGAATTATCAGTAACGTAATTGATAAGACCTTCACCACCACGAGGGATGATTACATCGATATAGTCGCGCTGCTCCATCAGTTCCTGCATCAGTGCACGATCCGGATTAGGCACCACTGTAATCAGCGCTTTAGGTAATCCGTGCTTTTCCAGCGTATCCTGAAGCAGTTCAGCAATCGCCAGACTGGAATCCAGTGCCTCTTTACCACCACGCAAGATAACCGCATTACCAGATTTAAAGCACAATGCACCGGCATCTGCTGTTACATTCGGGCGTGCTTCATAAATCATACACACGACACCAAGCGGAATACGCATTTTACGAATTTTGATACCGTTAGGACGCGTGCCGAAATCTCTGACCTTACCGGCAGGATCTTCTAAATCAATAATCACTTCGATACCCGCAGCCATATCTTCAATGCGATCATCATCAAGAATCAGGCGATCGACCATTGCAGCATCCAGATTGTTTTCTTTCGCTCTGGCAACTTCTTTTTCGTTAACGGCTTTTATCTTATCCTTATTAGCGCGGATGGCCGCTGCCATATCCTTAAGTACTTCATTCTTTTTGGCAGTATCAAGAATCGCCAGCTTTTGAGCGGCTTTTTTTGCATCTTGTGCTAATTGCGTAATAATACTCATTCTTTCTCCAAATTTGCTAAATGCTGATTTGAAATAATCGGACCTGTCTTCTCTTCAAACTCAGAAGCGAATTCTTCATTATCCTGCTTGGCAATGAAGTTGAGCAGACAACTGCTGTAATTCGATTTTGCTTTTACTAACTTCGTACCATCATCTTTTCTGACAAGGATGGTGTCACCGACAGAAAATTCGCCTTTAACGTCAATTATTTCACTACTTGTTAATTCTTCCGTATTGTCTTCCAGTGAAGCGGCGAAATTACTTTCGACAATCACTTCACCCTGTGCATTTGAGGTATGTCTCATCCAGTGCACATTTTCTTTCATCGGTACTTCGTACGCCTGAAAGTGTGTTCCCGGATTTTTTCCATCTAACAACATGTTAAATGACAGTTCTGTAAATCCGTTGATGATAAACGTATCGATACCATGAGAAACCGCTTTTTCAGCCGCTTCAATTTTTGTGCGCATACCACCTGTGCCCACGCCGCCTTTCACCGCGCCGCCGGCCATTGCGTAAATACTTTCGTCGATATTCTCAACCCAGGAAAGTAATTTGGCATCATCATTTTCGTGTGGGTTTTTGTCGTATAGACCATCGATGTCTGAACAAATAATTAATGCATCCGCATCAGCAGCAGCGGCCACCATCGCCGACAGGTTATCGTTATCACCGACTTTCAGTTTATCTGTCGTGACCGTATCGTTTTCATTAACGATAGGCAGAATCTGATTGTCTAACAGCGAAAATAATGTTTCGCGAATACTGACATAACGCTCTCTGTCACGAAGATCAGCATGGGTAAGCAGTATCTGCGCTGACGGGAAGTCAAACAGCTTATCCCATGTGGAAATCATTTCAGTCTGACCTGCAGCTGCCATCGCCTTCTTCACCGCAATATCTGTATTTTCCTGATCGGGAAACATGTGTGAGCCGGCAGCAACAGAGCCTGAAGATACCAGCACGACCTGTATCCCTTCCGCGCGACATTTAACAATAAACTGCGCGATGCTCAGCAGGTAGTGGCTACTACACCCTTGTTGATTGGGTGCAATAAGAGCACTTCCTACTTTAATTACAATGCGTTTCCAATTTGCACGATTCATAGCTTCGATCACCTTAAGACTGTTGTTCTGCTAGTTCCTGACTGGCTTGCTGATACATTTTCTGCACGTTTTCAGCAGGTTTTGTATCCAGCGCTGACACCACCCACAGGGTCGTGGTACTCACGATAAACCCTGGAACAATTTCGTAAATTACGCTGCTAAGTGTTTTACCGTCATCTAAAACTGGCGCATATATCCAGAATAAAACGGTAACAGCACCTGTGATAATTCCCCAAAGCGCAGCCTTCTCAGTCAGGTTTTTCTTATACAGACAAAACAGCACTAATGGACCAAATGCAGCCCCAAAACCTGCCCAGGCATTACTTACCAGCGAGAGAATAGTATTTGATGAGTCCATTGCCAGTAACAGTGCAACCACCGCCACACCGGCAACGCCGAACAGACCGATTGTGACGGTCTTGTTCTCACTCAC
>CAZOYR010000155.1:0-6121 GCA_964584105.1 uncultured Alteromonas sp. | reverse complement strand
AAAGGCAAAACCTACCCGATTGCGCAATGTAACAACAGTTATATCTTCCCGGGTATCGGGTTGGGCGTGATTGCGAGTAAGGCTCGCCTGATTAGCGATGAGATGCTGATGGCAGCCAGTAACGCACTGGCCTCAGCGTCACCAATGGCGAATACCGGTACCGGTGAGCTGCTGCCCCCGCTAACTCAAATTGCCGATTTAAGCCGCCAGATTGCGTACGCGGTTGCCAGAGTGGCAATGGAACAAGACCTGGCTCTCGAGATGACCGAGGAGGCATTGATGTCCAGTATAGAGCGTAACTTCTGGCGTCCTGAATACCGCCCTTACAAACGGGTTAGCATCTAAGTCCGGCTATATCAAACCTATGCGGCCTGAATCCGTTGGTAAGCACCCGCTTACCTTTCGGGCCGCTTTTTAGTTATTCTGCTATGTATAATGCGGTCGTCTGTATCTGGCAACAATCGCTGATTTACACCTTCCGTCCGACTGTCTTGACCCCACCAGGTGCGCTGCACGCCTACTGTGCTATGAACCAGAGCGAGCCCGCGCATTCGTAGTTATGGGCCTCCCACTTGCTCATGGCTGACTGCTTTTTGAGCGGGTTCGAAAAGAATACCGCTACGCCCTGAAAATGTGTTGCCGGTCAGCAACGTTTAAACCGTAGAGCAAGGTATAGCATCTCCTTAATAATCGCTAAGTTTATGATTTAGTTTAACTATTACTCTTTGGCATGGTTATCGCTATCTAACCGGTATATTCGCTATCTTTTCGTCGTGTATCCACCGATAGCTCCTTTGAACTGACAAGAGGAAATTGATTTGCTGTATCCATTACCAGTTCGCTCCGCAACTGCATCACGTTTTAAGAAAGGGTTACTGACTCTGGCCTGCTTATCTTCAGTTACACTGCTTAGCGCATGTGGCGGAGGCGGTGGCAGCGATGACTCAGGCGCTGTAAATAATAATGATGCTTCTACGCCAGAAGAAAAGTTTATTACCAACTTTACATTAAACGTGTCTGATGCGCCTGTCGACAACGCCTCTGAAGTTGTTGTGTATTTCAGTGAAGTTGAGTTGGTGGGCGAGGGTGAACCTGTGGTAATTGACGTCACCGACCCGTCAGGTAACCCACGCATGTTTGATTTGCTGGAGTTGCAGGGAGAGAAGTTCGCCAATCTCGTTGACGAGGTAGAGATTCCTTCCGGTGAATATAGCCAGATGCGGTTAGTTATCGATGAAGACTCCTTCATTGTGATGGACGATGGCACTTATCCACTGGAAGTACCCAGCAATAAATTAAAGCTTGATGGTTTTGAGGCGCAGCCAGAAACCAGCCAGATTTTCACCGTCGAGTTCGATTTGCGCAAGAGTCTGGTCAACCCGCAGGGTAAAGACGCGGTTTTCTTGAAACCAAGGGGTGTGCGTCTGGTCAGTAATGATGCGGTAGGTACACTCAGTGGCAGTGTTCCGATGGTGTTAATCACTGATGAGGCATGTTCGGTGAAAGCCGATGCAGATACTGGTAATGCAGTTTATCTGTATGAGGGCAACGAATTGGATCCCACATTGCTAGGCGATGATGCTGATGCACAGACAGATGAGATTCGTCCGCTGTCGGTTGCCAATGTTGTTTACGATGAAACAGCAGATACTTACGACTTCACCATTGGGTATGTGCCTGCTGGCAATTACACCGTCGCATTTAGTTGCCTGGCCTATCAGGACGAACCAGAAACTGACGAAAATTTTGAATTTCAGGCTGTTGAGGAAACACAGGTCAGTGTGGGTGAAACCACTGAAGTGACTTTCAACTAGCCTTCCGGTTTGCGGGCAACGGAAGGCTCGCCTTTTATTCTTTAAAGGCAGGTGCATCGGCATCTGCCTTTTTTTATGTAACAACCAAAAATGCACCTTTCGCGTATTTAGCTCCACGGTTTGCAATTATCAGGAGCTATCATGAGCAAAGAAAAAGAGAACTATTCACCGCCCAAGGTCTGGAAATGGGAAAAAGAAGACGGTAGTCAGTTTTCCAAAACCAACCGGCCCACTTCTGGTCCGACTCATGAACAGGCCCTGCCTGTTGGCGACCATGATTTCCAGCTTTATTCAATGGCCACCCCTAACGGGCAAAAGGTCACAATCATGCTTGAGGAGCTGCTCGCTGCCGGCGAGAAGAAAGCAAATTATGATGCATGGCCTATTTCCATCGGCGACGGCGATCAGTTTTCTACTGGTTTTGTGAATGTTAATCCAAATTCAAAAATTCCGGCGCTGATGGACCACAGTCAAAATCCGCCAATCAGATTATTTGAGTCAGGCTCGATTCTTCAGTATCTGGCAGAAAAATTTGAACGCTTTGTGCCTGAGGATCCTATTGCCCGCACAGAGTGCAACAACTGGTTATTTTGGCAGGTAGGGTCAGCGCCCTATCTTGGTGGCGGGTTCGGCCATTTTTATGCCTACGCACCGTATAGCATGAAATATCCCATCGATCGCTTTACCATGGAAACTAAGCGCCAGTTAGATGTGCTGGACAAGCATTTATCATTTAATGAATACATGGCAGGCGACGAGTATTCTATTGCAGATATGGCAATCTGGCCGTGGTACGGAAATTTGGTGCTCGGTAAGTTGTATAATGCGGCCGAATTCCTGCAGGTAGAGGAATATGAGCACCTGATGCGTTGGGCTAAACAAATCGCAGAACGCAAAGCGGTCAAGCGAGGCATTATTGTAAACCGGTTCTGGGGTGATGAGGCGCAACTCAAGGAACGCCACAAAGCCAGTGATATTGATAAAGCATTGAAGTAAAAGCATGGGGGCAACGCTGCTTGCCCCCTGATTTAAAGGAATATTTTACGCCTTTTTAGCCTAAGTAATTACTTGAAAGCACCGGCAGATGCGCTAGGCTCCTGCGCTGACTTTAGTTTTCATTCTGGTATAAGCGCAATGCAGTCCTCTCCATCCCCTAACATTCTGGGTATCACCCCGATTCTTGTATTTGTCGGTCTGATTATTTTTGCCGGTGTTGCCACCAGCGATATTACCGCCATGCCCGTGCTGGTGGGATTCATGCTGGCAGCGGGTTTTGCGCTGTTACTCCAGCCAAAAGGCCAGTCATTAAGCATCAGCGAAAAAGTACATCTGTTTTGTCAGGGTGGTGGCAATAGCAATATTATTTTGCTGGTCATTATCTTTTTGATGGCAGGGGCGTTTTATTCCCTGACCATTGATATTGGGGCCCGCGATGCCACGGTTAATCTGGCTTTAAGCTGGGTGCCACAGTCTTTACTCTTGCCCGGACTGTTCATCATTTGCTGCTTCATCTCATTTGCCATGGGCACGTCCATGGGGACCATTACAGCATTATCGCCAATCGGCGTTGGGCTGGCTGAGTCACTGGGACTATCAGCGCATTTACTGATGGGGGTGGTGATTTCCGGTGCGATGTTCGGCGATAACCTGTCCTTTGTCTCTGACACTACGATTGCGGCAACCCGCAGCCAGAATGTGAGGCTGACTGATAAGTTTAAAGCCAATCTGCTGGTGGTGACACCGGCGGCAATTATCACTGCAGCCTTATTGTTTTTCGTCGACACTGGCACACCGCCGCCACTGGACGAAGAGAGCTACACCCTGATTAATATTTTACCCTTCATCGTGATTGTGGGGTGTGCGCTGACCGGAATGAACGTTGTGCTGGTGCTGGCCAGTGGTATTGGAAGTGCGGCTCTGGTGGGGCTTGTTAATGGATCTTTTGATGTGTTCGGGTTATTCGCAAGTATTCAAACCGGTATGGGCTGGATGCAAAATCTGGCGCTTATTGCGATAACTATCGGCGGGATTGTGGCGCTGATGACAGCCTATGGCGGTATTGCCTGGCTGATTAAGCTGTTAACGCGAAGGGTGAAATCGAAACGCGGTGCAGAGTTCAGCATCGCTTCTCTGGTAGGTTTTCTTGATTTGACCACAGCCAATAATACCATTGCGATTGTCACTGCCGGGCCTATCGCAAAAGATTTGGGTGATGAATACCGTGCCGACCCACGACGGGTAGCCAGTCTGCTTGATATCTTTTCCTGTGCCTGTCAGGGCATGGTGCCCTATAGTCCTCAACTGCTCACTGCAGCGGCAATCGCGGGAATTTCACCATTGTCTATAACAGCATATTGCTGGTATCCAATGATGTTGTTGGTTTTCGGTATACTTTCGGTTGCGACGGGCTGGCCGGCCTTTAAAAAACCAATGCAGTCAGGCCTGTAAAATCAAAGCGCTGACACCAGTGAGAGGTAAGCAGGCCGATTAAAATGTGCCGCCGGCAGGTTGCAGGTGTTCGTCAAAAAAGTTGGTGACCAGTGGCCATAAACGTTGTGAACTTCTGGAGAAAAAGCGCATATGCCCGATATCATCTAATCCGAAGGCTGCAGGGTATAACACGCAGTATCTTGCATTACTGCCCTCGTAGACCGAAATCATTTCCTTCAGGTTAGCTTCATTGGCAATATCGTCGTCGCTGGCAATGATCCATTTCGATGGGACAGCGAGGCTGGAATAGTTATGGTCTGTCACTTCTTTTCCGAAACTGGTCTGCACATAGCCCTGACCGTTACACCACTGCCGCCATTGGCGGGCAACGCCCCGTGGCAGTGGTTCGCCCATTCCCACCCAGTTAGATTTGGTATGGCCGAATAAGAAGTTGGACACCGGAATAAACACATTCATGAAAAAATGCGCTTTGAGACGATAGCGCAACCGCATGTTACGCAGTGAGCCGGAAGAGCTGCCAAAATTAATAAACGCTTTCAGTTTATGGGCATTGTTCATCAGACCGATAAGCTGGCCTCCCGCACTATGCCCCACAAGAAAATAGGATTGTTCAGGGAAGAAGGTTTCTAACGCATCAAGCGCCGCTGGCATGTCCAGTTTGCCCCACGCGACTAAGTCTGCGTCGCTTTTTCGGGTAGATGTGCTTACTGATTCGCCGATCCCGCGATTATCAAAGGTGAGCACCGCAAAACCATAGTCTGCCAGAAAGGTGGCAAAATGCGCGTAAAACTGACGCCGGATGCCCGTGGCCGGGGCTATAACGATAGCGCCGCACAGGGGTTTAGTCGGTCTGAATAATGTAGCAGACAATCGATAGCCATCTTCGCATGTGAGCGTAACAGGCTCTTGCATATATCTTCCTCATACCATCATCTCACCAGTAAAAGCTATTCGGCGCGAAGAATCAACCTCCCGAACCTCCTATAGACAGTCGAAAACCGGCATAATTCAATTTGCAGGATTCATTTGAATAAAATAAATACAAATGCTGAATGCGTTGATATCAGGACTCAGCGACAGGCACTTTACCTTCACACTTATCCCAGTCCCGCGATTTCAGAGAGGCCAACAGTGCCGCGTTAAAGTACCTGGCGTATACCCTGGCGACTGCCGCATATTTGTCGTATGCATAGCTACCCGCGTCGTAACTGGTATTTGATAACGACTTTGTTCCAAATCGTGTTACCAGACAAGCGGGTACGTCTGGCTCTGTGATTTGTTCACCATCAATCACAATTAAGAATCGAAAATCCCGTTTGCCGAACGCCTCACCTGCCGAATATTCAGGCATGCCTGATAGCAACTTCTTCATTTTCTTATCATTTGGCTGCTTCACATAACTGCAGCCACCGAGTAATACAGCGAACAGAACTATTGCGCTTAGGATGCGACATTTCATAATTTAAAGACTCTTAATAGCGTAAGGCCGATTTTACGTGAGATGGGACCGCTATGCCAAGCGCTGTTCAGGTGAGCGAAAGCGTGAATACTTTGGAGTTGCGCTGAAAGTTGTAGAGCTCTTTTTTGGCACCTGGCAATACAGAAATATCAGCAGGCTGAAAGCCCTGTTCTAAAAACCAGTGCGCCGTCAGCGTTGTCAGCACAAACAAATTAGAAATGCCGTTTTCCATTGCTCGTTGCTTAACCGCTTCTAAAATACGCTCGCCGCGGTTTTTGCCGCGATAATCTGAATGGGTGGCAACGCAAGCCAGTTCCGCGCAATTATCCTGTGGATAGAGGTAAAGCGCAGCGCAGCCGATGATCATGCCGTCACGCACAATGACAATAAACTGGTC
>CAZOYR010000154.1:0-6138 GCA_964584105.1 uncultured Alteromonas sp. | reverse complement strand
GACGAATTATTGTTTAAAGTATGGTCAGCATCGATCAATTCCTTTAACATAGTGAGTCAATGGATATATGTAAGGACCATTATGAAAAAGTCATTAGTTTCATTATTAATTGGTGCTAGCTTAGCTTTTTCTGCTACAGCTCAGGATCAGGCTGGCGGAAACACTTCAGGTGATTCTGCTGAAAACGGTATTGCTACAGGCACTATCGCAACAGGCGTTGTTGCAGCGGGTATCGCCGCGGCAGTAATCAGTAACAACCGTGGTTCAAGCGACGTTGAGCCAGGCATTGACCCTACACCAACGTGTAACGGCACTGACGAAATCAATGCTGAAGGCTTCTGTGTTGGTACAACTAACACGGTAACTAGTCTGACTGGTACTGCTACTACAATGACAGCTGTTACTTTCACTTACGAGCCTTCTCTGTAAGTTGATACAGTTTGTTTGAAGCCGCTCCATTGGTGCGGCTTTTTTTGTTTTTATCCCTCTGGATTTTTCCTAATACCACGCCTTTTCATGAATAAATTTTTTTCAATCGTATTTACTGTGGCATTGCTTTGTCTGGCGCTTGTCGGATGCTCATCAACAAACAAAGCCTACTACGACACCATCAAGCTCGCGCTGGCGTCTGAAAAGCCGCTTTCACTGCCAATAGAAAAAGTACTGGCCAGTCGCGCCGATTTGCTCAAGGTCAGACACGGAGAGCGAAACACTGCGGTCATGGCACTGGCTTATATCGAAAACGGGCAAAATAAGTGGGTTTCAGCTGACAGCGCTCAACTGCACATGCATAACGGTGTTATCGTCCGCACACACGGACTTAATCAGGATATGCTCTACACCAGCGACCTGGACAAAAACCCGCTGTCTGATCCGTTGCCGTTATCCTTTGACTGGTCGCGGGAAGTTGATATCAAGGGCATGGGGTACGGGCTGACGGTAACCAGTCAGTGGAAGGCTGTGGCAGAGGAAGCGTTTACAGAATTTTCAGCGTCATTCCCCGTGCAGCGAATAGAAGAAACGGTGTCATTTCCTAAAACCACGCCCTACATCGAAACCGGCCTGACCTGGACTAACACTTATTGGGTCAGTCAGGAAAATGGCGAGTTACTCAAAGCGTCAGTAAAAATTACGCCTCAATCCGATCGCTTTGAAATGACCTATCTCAGCCGTGCTGCGCGGCTTCTCAATGAGCGGAAATAATAGCAATGACCAGAATTCTTTTTCTCCTGCTTCTTGTGTCTGTAAGCGCTACTGCTAGCGCCGACGTTCGGATAGACATCAATAATCAAGTATTTCGTTATCAGGAGCCTGTGCGCTTATCTCAGGTACTTGCGCCTGTTGCCTCAAACCAGCAATGGTACTGGCCGGCTACCCGGGTTTATGACTTAACGGCAGACATGGAATCGCAGCGCGCAGAGGTTATTTCGTTAATTGATGCGCTGACTGTTGAGCTGGCACCGAAAGATGAGCGCGCGATAGGGCTTCGCACTCTGCGCCAGCAAATCGAAAACTGGAAATTAGCGAAACGTATAAAAGTGCCGGTAAATTATGATGTCGCGCGTCTGGATATCTCTCATAATCCAGAACTACAGCACGGTGCTTACAAATTGTCGTTAACCACCCGACCCAACACCGTCCATATCAGTGGACTGGTTAAGATGCCCGGTGCCTACGAATATCGTGCCATGGCCAGTGGTTTTCAGTATACCCAGGCAGTACCGCTAAGAGAGGATGCAGAGCCGGACTTCGTTTATGTCATTTCGCCTGATGGTGATATCCGCCGGTTGGATACGGCCTACTGGAATCGGGATTATGCGTCAATCATGCCCGGCAGTCAGATTATTGTGCCGGTGTTTTCTTATCTTCTTACCCCTTCGCTGTCTGAACTCAATGAAAAGGTCGCGGCGCTAGCAGTAAACAGAGTATTTCAATGATATCCGGTAAACCTACTTACTTATCTGCACTTATCGCCAGTATTCTCGCATCACCTGGCGTGATAGCGCAGGAAAAGCACACATCACTATCGGTCACACCATCGCAAATGGTGCAGGGCGGAACCGGACTGATTCAGACCCCTACCTCCAGAATGCGCCCGGAAGGGGACCTGGCTATCAGCTACACCGATAATGACCAGTATCGTTTCTGGTCTGTCAGCATGCAGCTATATCCCTGGATGGAAGCGACGGCTCGTTACACCGATGTGCGTACGCGTCTGTACAGTCAGTCTGAAAGCTTCAGTGGCGATCAAACCCTGAAAGACAAAGGGCTGGATGTTAAGTTCAGACTGCTGGAGGAAAGCTTCTATCTGCCGGAAATTTCCGTGGGTTTGCGTGATTTTGGTGGTACCGGCTTTTTTGAAAGCGAGCATGTCAGCGCCAGTAAGGCCTGGGGGCCGCTGGATTTCCATTTAGGGGTTGGTTGGGGCTACATGGGCCGGGCCGATGACATCACTAACCCTTTTTGTAAAATCAAGGACAGCTATTGTTCTCGTCCGCTGGGCTATTCGGGCAACGGCGGAAAGGTGGATTATGACCAGTTCTTTAAAGGGCCGATGGCATTTTTTGGTGGGGTAGAATATCAGTCGCCGTGGGAACCGCTTCGATTCAAACTGGAATTTGAAGGCAACGATTACAGTCAGGACAGAGCCGGTCGACTGGAACAGGACTCTCGCTGGAATGTCGGTGCGGTGTATCGCTATAAAGGCTTCGACTTTTCGCTGAACTACCAGCGCGGTAATACGGTGGGTTTTGGTATCACCTATAATTTTAATATGGATACCTTCAGCCAGGTCAAAATTGATGAGCCACCTAAGTCACTGTTTACGTCTAAGCCTGCTGAGTCGGTCAGTGAGGTAAACCGGGCGAAACTGTCCCGTGAGCTTGCCGCAAGCGGGGCGTTCTATATTCACGATGCGAATCTTGAAGAAGATAAAATCACCGTATACGGCTCTCAGCGCGCTTATCGCGACATCGTTGAAGCAACCGACAGGGTCGGGCGCTTGCTGGCGGCAGAGGTGCCAGAGACGGTGAAAGAATACCGCATTGTAGAAACGCAAAACGGTTTACCCATGACCACCACAACCGTTGATGCAGAGGCCTTTAAATCGGTAGCACGCTACGAAGGGCTGGAAACATCCGTTGAGGATACCTATGAGCGGAGTACGCCATCGGATGAAGACATGGCGCAGTATGATCCTAAAGGCGTGACCGGGTTTGGCTATTCCACCGACTTTTTCTGGACACAAAGCTTCGGCGGGCCAGAAGATTTCTACCTTTACCAGGGTGGCCTTATCTTTGGTGGTGCGTATTCGTTTAACGAAAACTTTGGTCTGTATGGCAGTGTGTCGGCAACGTTGCTGGAGAACTACGATAAGTTTAATTACACCCTGGATCAGGCTGACTCAAGCCTGCCACGAGTCAGAACTTATGTCCGCGAATACGTCACGCGATCCAAGGTATTGCTAAGTAATCTGTATGGCCGCTGGATTGATAAGGTGGCAGATGACTGGTATGCGCAGGCTTATGGCGGGTATCTGGAAACGATGTTTGGCGGAGTGGGCGCAGAAGTGATGTATCGGCCGGTGGACAGTAACTGGTCATTTGGCGTGGATCTTAACTATGTTCAGCAGCGTTCCTATGAAAATGACTGGGATTTCTTTGATTACAAAGTACTGACCGGTTTTGCTTCAGCTTACTATCAGCCTGAGTTTTTGCCAGACACACGTCTGACCGTCAGTGCCGGTCAGTTTCTGGCCAAAGACAAAGGGGTAAATGTCGATTTTGCCAAGCGCTTTGACAGCGGTATTGTCGTCGGGGCTTATGCTGCATTCACTGATGCATCAGCAGAAGAATACGGTGAGGGAAGCTTTACCAAAGGCTTTTATATTTCCGTGCCGCTGGATTTGTTTGTGCTGAAACCGGCAAAAGGTCGTGGACGTTTCCCGTGGGTGCCAATCTCCCGGGATGGCGGTCAAATGCTTAATCGCCCCTCTATATTGAGTGATATTACGGCGCCACGTTCACCGTTCTACCGGTAATACCTAAGCCGGATGATGCCTCCTGGCGTCAGCCGGCATAGCTCGCCGTATTTACGCGAAAGCGATTACCGCTCTTTGATAATTTCAATAATCTCTGTGGTGGAGATTGACGGAGTGCGGGGCAGATAAATCACATCACACGTATCATTAAGATCATCAAACCGACCCTCCCAGTCATTGCCCATCACCAGCACATCAGCATCGTGCGTCCGAATATATTCTCGCTTTTTCTCCAGCGATTCTTCCATAAAAATCTCATCGACAAAGCGTAACGACGCGATCAGTTCATGGCGACTTTGGTAAGGATAAACGGGGTTTCGTCCCTTTTTATTAAAGTTGAGCTCATCAGAAGAAATGCCCACAATCAGATAGTCGCCCAGTGCTTTAGCACGTTTTAGTATTCTTATATGTCCGATATGTAAAACATCGAAGGTGCCGAAGGTAATCACTCTGCGCACAATATTTCCCGGTAATTAACTGTGTTCAGTCAGATACGCCGCAATTCTTGCGCCGCACTGGCCATCTGTTTTCCCTACCATAGTATTGACCAGCTCCTGCCGGGCCGCTTGTTTTGCCTCTGGATGTTTCAGGCAGCCGGCAATCGCTGGCCTGACGTATTTTGCCGCACTGGTGCGTTTGGTGAGCTTATGAAACAGCTCAATATCCGGGTCCAGCCGTTGCTTAAGTCTGAATTTCAGTAAGCCTTTGTAACTCCATCGGGTCTGATAAAAGTCACACCAGATAACTGGCTTGTTCAATGCCGCAAATTCAAAAATAGCAGAAGATGCATCTGATAGCATGACATCCGCTAACTGCATAAAGGGCAACAGATTATAATCAGCCACACCGGTAACGCAGACATTATCAAACTGTGCCCAATCATTGAAACGTTCGCGATGTGCTTTGTACCGGTCCTTGGTCAGACTGAAAAAGTGTGGCTTAACGATAAGATTGTAATCAGCTAATGAAGCGGGCCAGTCAGCCCGAAAATGCTCAATGCTGGAAGGAAAGAAAGTGGGCGCATACAAAACCGTCGGCTTTGTGGGATCGAGTCCCAAATCTGACAGCTTCACATCGTCATACTGATGGTTAAAAACAGGGTCCAGTTTGGCAAATCCGGTGTCGACGAACTGTTTGTCCGGGAAGCGCTGCGACAGACGTCTTGAGCGCTCTTTTCCTTCGACAAACCTGACATCAAAGGGAAATTCTGACACATCGTAGTAACATGCTTTAGGACCGATGCCATGCTGCATCAGCGCCAGCTTGGCAGAAATATGGCGTTTTTGCTGAGCTGAAAATGCCGGAACATTACCAAAAATTATCCACTGAGCGCAGGTGTGCCTGTAAAAGTCGAATGCGTTACTTTTGTCTTCAAGGTACACATACTCAAATCCGGCATCACTGATTGCCGCTTCTTTGACATTATCCAGCGCTTCTTCGCGATACAGCACAAATTCGCATCTTACTCCGCGCGCTTTCAACAGTGCCGCGACCGGCAAATATTGAGGCAGGTAATACAGATGCTGAGTATCAAACAGGACATTTTCAAACATCACAAATTCCTGATATCAAAACCAGCGTATAACGCTGTCGATATATTTTATTATTCTTATAGTAATGACGTTTATCGCATATATTCGCGCTTTGTAGCAAATTTGTAACACAAATTCGTGTGGTATCTATCGGCGTTGCGCAAATAGTAAACAAAGGGGGGGCGTTGAGCGCACTATCTCAATAACTTCAGTAAGGGTTAGTCAGACTGATCGCAAAGCAAGTAAATGTCGCCCACTTTGTAAAAAGCCGGATCAGCCTTAGCGGATCGCGATCGCAGATTAATTCCTCGTCTAAACGCTGCTTTTTCCTTCAATGCAGCGCGGCTTTGCTGTAGAATCCGCAGCCCGGATCCGGGGAGATCTCGATCTGAGGGACATTTACCAGGTTTTTTTGCGGCTTATCTTGTATTTTGGCTAGCTTTACTGTATAAAATGCGCCCTCTAATTTATAGTAATACGTCATTTGACCCAGAGACTAATGAAGTGGTGGGATCGATTGGCGCGACAGTTATCGTTGTTCTGGAGACAAATACAATGTCAAGAGTA
>CAZOYR010000153.1:0-6292 GCA_964584105.1 uncultured Alteromonas sp. | reverse complement strand
CATACAAGCCAATAAACACGCTTTTGAACTTTCCACTCATCAATACAATGCATAAACTCTCAAGATTTTGCTTAGCAGGGAAGCTCCAATGAAATCGCATCCGGATTACACCACCTATTCAATCGACGAGCTTCTTGAAGCACTTGAGGGTATTGATAAAAAGAACTTCCCGGATCGGGTGAGACGTATCAATATGGAACTCACTGCCCGCTCAATCGCTCTGACAAAATCTGCGTCAGCATCCCGTGAACGTCTTAATGAATCTGAGAGTAAATATGTTCCAAACGAAGTACCTATCTGGGAACAAATTAAAAATTTATTCCTGTCTGTGTCAGTTATTATTTTTGGTAGTATCGGCGTAATTGAAAACGATCTGCCGGTAACACTTTGCAGGCGCTGTGAGGATGTCTATCATCTGACAGGTGCCGCAGCCTGGGTCATGTATGGGGCATTGCTTCTTATGGCTGCGAGCTTTATATCTGAAGTCGTTGACCATTATGACAAAAGAGACAACGAACATATCTATCACAGGATATCTAATCTCACCAGTCTACCCGGGTTAGGTTTATTTGCGCTTGCCATGTACATACACATCTGACCCGAAGCAGTGAGCCCGTGAACGCGCTACAAGAATGTGGCATTCGCATATCACCGCTTTGTCCGGTATTCGTGCATAATACCGCTTACGATACCCGGTGCTTTTTGTTGAACAACTCTCTTTAATAAAACAGGACTATTATGTGGGCTATCTACTGGCGTTACATGCTCGCCGTTTTCACTCTATTTTTGCTTGCTGTTTTATCTGTTCAACTACTGTCAATCTTACAGAATATTCCGGACGCACATTATCATCCAACAGTCTTCTGGCTGATAGCTACCGTACTTTCATTTATAGCAACACTGATTACTGCTCGCGGGCTGGTTCACATCTTCTTCGGTGAAAAGTTACATTTAGGCGCGCCGTTCTGGAGGCGAATTAGCGCCAGTTTGACAGGATTATTTTTTCTTCTCGCCGCTTTGGGGCTTCTGGTGCAGTACGCTTCAAGTGAGATAGTATGGGCGAACTACAAGCTGTATGTTCAACCCGCTGTACTCGTTTTAGGTCCGTTCGTGGCGGGATATTGTTTGCTACGACAAGAGCATCGTAATGCGGTACTCATCGACTCGCCTAAACGGTAATACGTATAAATACTAACTACCTTGCTCTTCTTTCAAACTGGCCAATTTTAAAAAATAGCGCCTGATTAACGACTTAGCGATAACTTGTAACGCTTCGTCATCGCAAAGGTATTCTTACCAACACAGCGCAGCAGGCCGATATACCTGAGCATAGCCGTCTTTTTGGTACTCTTTTTCCGACAGTAGAGGCCGTGCATTTTATCTGCGCGTGCATAGAGAAACCTGTCAGCAAGCACATGCTGACAAGCGGTGGAGCATCAGATGAAGCATTTCAGAAAAACGAAGCTTGGCGTTGTGATTGGCTGCCTGATTATGGCCGCCCCCGGTGCGGCTATGGCAAATCAAAGCGCGCAAGGTCAGGCCAATATGCCAGCTCAGGCGATGGATAAAATTCCCGAAGGACGTCTTAAACAAACGTTGTCGCGTCTACCCACCCATGTACGCAGCAAGGTGCTTCAGAAGCTGGCGGATCTAGGGATTCCGGCCATAGATATGCTATTGCTGGATTCTGATGAAAATGGTGAGCTTTTCTATATTGAAGAAGGCCTGGTGGAATATGCCGAGCCAGCGACTTCAGATGTTACTTCACAAACCACTCTGCCGCCCGTAGATGTGTTTCAACTGCACAGTAACCCAGGCTCAACGCATACTATTTTTCTGGATTTTAATGGCGGCCAGGTAAGCGGTCGTGCCTGGGGTGGCGGTGCAAGCTACTCTGCGGTGGCCTATGATCTAGATGGTGATCCGTCTACGTTCAACACTACCGAGCGCCATCGTATTCATGAAATCTGGACGCGAATTGCCGATGACTTTTCTGCATTTGACGTTAACGTTACGACCGAAGCGCCGCAAAGCTTTGGCCCGGATACCGGCTGGCTGCTGTTTACCAAAGATACCGATGGCAATGGTACAGCGATGCCAAGCCAGGGTGCCGGTGGCGTGGCGTATGTTGGTGTGTGGGGCAGAAGTAACTATACCTATTACCAGCCAGCCTTTGTGTATTACAACAGGCTGGGTAATGGCGCTGCAACTTATATGGCCGAAGCCGGCTCCCACGAAATGGGGCACAATTTTGGCCTGAGCCATGACGGTACCTCGTCGCAAAGCTACTATACAGGCCTGGGGGCTGACAGCGATCCGTCAAGCTGGGCACCGGTGATGGGGGTTGGTTACAACAAAAACATCACGCAATGGAGCCGGGGTGAGTATCCGGATGCAAACCAGACCCAGGATGATATTGCCATTTTGGGCAATCAGCTGGGTGCCAGTCAGGATTTAGGAGGATCGGCTTCAAGTCCGGCCTCATTGACCATTGATGCCAGCGGTCAGTTTGTTGCCACCAACCGTGAAACTGACCCGTCAGGACAAAACACTGATAACAAGGGGACGATTCAGGTCGGTGAAAGCGACTGGTTTCAGTTTATGACCGGCACAGGCGCGGTATCACTTACTGCCACCCCCGCATGGGATGCTTTTACCCGCAGCACACGCCGTGGGGCAAACCTGGATATCGGCCTCAGGTTATTCGATGCACAAGGCAATCTGGTAGCACAATCAACAGATAGCTACGAGTCCAGCAGCAGTATTGAAACATCGTTAGCAGAAGGCCTGTATTTGCTTGAAGTCTTTGGTGCCGCAGGGCCTTATGCCGGTGACTACGGCAGCCAGGGGCATTATTACCTGAATGGTCAGGTGACCGTGGGCGTGGCAGATACGACCCCACCGGATCCGAACCCCATGGGCTTTGCGTCATTGCCTACGGCGGTAAGCTCCTATGAAGTAACAATGGAAGCGGATGTTGCCACTGATGATCGTGGTGGTGCGATTAGCTATAAATTTACCTGTACGCAGGGCGCTGCGGGTTGCGCGGATAGTACCTGGCAATCTTCTGCGTCGTATACGTTGGGTGGACTTGAGGCAGAATCAACATATTGCTTCACAGTCGCAGCACGTGATTTAAGTCAGAATGAAACCACAGCATCCGCCAGTGAATGTGTTACCACACCAGCTGCGCCCCCTGTGGCAACGCCACCTGAAGCACCTACCGGCCTGACGTTAACTGATAGCAGTGATGGAAGCGCGTTAGTGGCCTGGAATGATGTAAGTGACTACGAAACTGCATTTGAGATACAGCGTGAACAATTACACAAAAACGGGCGCTGGCATGCTATGCAGCTTGTTGCCACGTTAAGTGAAAACACCCAACAATATAAGGATACCAGTGGCGAGGGAACGTTCCGCTATTGCATTCGGGCAACTAACAGCAGCGGCGCTTCAGCCTGGACACCATGGGGCGAGGTCGTTGTAACCTCGGCTACCAGTGGTGACGGTGGCAGTAATAAGCCCTGTCGCGGTAAAAAGTGCCAATAAAGCACTTCGTTTAATTGCTCATATGAAAGCCTGCCACCGCGCAGGCTTTTTCATAGCTTGTTATCACGTTAGAGAATGCTCCAAAGATACTTAACAACAGCAGATAAAGTGAAAGAACATGCGATTTTTCAGGATTGTATAGCAAGTTCAACGGATTCTTTATATGCTGGAGTTGCATACAATGCGGCTATTTAAGCTGCTTTAACGTGCGTTTGCTAAGCACAGCTTTCCCGCTTTTAGGAAATACAGTTTAAACAGACAGGAAGTCACAATGAAAAAGTTATTTTTACTGCTCGCCCTACTCTTTGCAAATAATGCCTTGAGTCAGACTTACGCAGATAAAGTGGCCAAATCCAGAGCCCTTGTTGGGCAGCCGGTCCAGACACATACCTTTTACACCCTCGATAAAAAACCGGTTTCTTTTGAAGATTTTAAAGGTGAGCCTGTTGTGGCCTACTTTTTCGCGTCCTGGTGCTCGCCATGCTATGGCGCATTGACCAACTTACATCAGGCTATTGAAGATACACCGCCCACCTTCAGGGTTGTTGCAATTTCCCTGGATGAAGAGTGGGAAAACCTTGATCGCATGTTAAATAAAACAGGTTTTACCGGTGAAGTGTGGAAATGGGATGCTGCAGAATCCCCACTTCAACAACGACTGTTTGCCAACTTCTCAGGCTCCCTTCCCCACATCATAAGGGTTAATGATAAGGGTATTCTCATCGAAGCTGGCTCGCGAATAAAAACAGCTGAGCAGTGGTCTGCGGTTATCAATCAGCAACGTTCATTACATGACGCGAGCAAAATCTAAATGCCTTTGGCCAAGCGAGCGCAATCAGGAACGAAAGAATGTTTAAAATAAAACCTCAACTACATCTGGTGACCTTAAACCGGCTTTTGCCCATCTTTGCAGGCGCGATTGCACTTGCCGGCTTTACCTATTTTATTGGTGTGAGCGACGCCTTTTTTTATGGAACGTTACTTACCCTGATACTGTTAGCAGCGCTATCTTCGCTACTGGCTCTGTTTGAACCCTTCTTGTCGCAGGTAAGCATTTGTAAGGACAACATCTCTTATATCACCTCATACGGCGGAGAAATTGAAGTAAAGCTTGATCACATTGATTATGAGAAGTTGGTCTGGGATAAAAAGGGGCTGCTTATTGTGGATTCTCTTGGAAATAATGTTTTCCTCAGCTATGCGTTATTCTCAAAGCCGGATGTTGAAAAGGTCTATGCGTTTATTTCTGAAAACTGTGAATAAACGCTGATGCTTTCCACAAGTCGCAAAAAAATGGCTCACCAACAGCGCCGCGAAAATAAAACAAAAAGGACATTTGATGAGGTTTTTAATTATATTATTTGCGCTGCTCACTACAACTTCAGTACAAGCGAAAGATGGCCTGTTCACCCGTTTGTTTTTTGCAAAGCAAAAGGCAGACAGCAACGTAGTACAACGCTATAACACAGGTTTTTTAGCAGCGTTTAACAGCGCGAACACCGTCGATATCGCCAAGCTGTACAACTTGCATATAATGGATAGAAAACAGGAAGACGGGACGGTAAATATATTCTTCTCATTAAAGGATATTTCCACCGGCAAACCCTATAATATTGGCGCGAATGCCGAAGACTTTATTATTGGTGAACGAAAGTCGTTCAGCTTCCAAAACAATGGCTATCACTACAGCATGAGCATCGACACGTCGTTAAACGCGCTACCTGAAAGCTGACGCGGGTTACGATGACTGTTGTCAGGTTAATGATGCCAGCGGGCAAAACGCAGTTACTCAGCAGGCCTTAACATATTAATGAGAACGTTACCCGGACTGATATGAAGTTAGCAGGTAAAATCATCGGCGCTGCGGTGCTTATTCTGGCAGCCCTATACTATGGCAGTTTTCTAATAATGCCCAGCATAACCGTGAGTAACGATAGCGACGCAACTATCCAGTCGGTACATGTCACCCTGCCTGATTCAACGTTGAATTTTGGAAGCATCAACCGTCAGCAGCAAAATACCATTCACTATGCCCTGCACCAAAGTAACGGCGATTATCAATATCGTGTTGTTGACTCGAATGGCGCTATACGAACAGGCCGATGCGGGTCGGTAATGAACAATGAAATTCATAAACGCGTTCAGATACAAGTTAACAAACACGATGTGATTTGCAGCGATTGAAAACCAGGCATTTATAGATAGACGAATGCCTCCGGGTTTCGTATTTTAAATGACTCGGACACTCAAAAGCTCAGCGCTAAAAAAGGATTAAAATGGACTTTAAAAACGTGCCGAAGCAAAAAAGCCACTTTCTGGCAGGTGTTGCCGCTGGCATTGCGGAGTACCAGGGCATTAGCAAATTCACAGTAAGAAGCTTCTTTTTAATTACCGCTATTGTCACAGGGGGACTGGGTATTCTTTTATATTCTGTTCTTGCGCTACTCATGCCACCTACAGAGCAATAGGGCGAATGCGTGAAACATCTTGCGACGTTCTTATCCGTAGCCGACTGAAAAAGCACTCGTGATGCATTTGTATGCGTAAGTACGACAATGGCAAAGATAGGCGGAAAAGTGGCTATATCACTATTTTTTAGTCAAAAATTAAATGCTAATCACCTTGCGTCAGCACGCACGCCCTATATTTAGAGGCATAGAGCACCTGGCCCGTAAGTTGCTGATTGAGAATGCTAATTTATTAAAGGAATAAAAATAATGAAAAAATTGTTTACCGCGTCTTT
>CAZOYR010000152.1:0-6518 GCA_964584105.1 uncultured Alteromonas sp. | reverse complement strand
GGGTGCGCTGTGGGATCATAGACAGATACGGGCTGTTTGTTTGTGTAACAAGCCGGGTCATCGCTTTCACACGTTGATAAAAAGGCTTACGCAACGCAGGCAGGTCGAATAGCATCAGACGCATATCGCGCCATCGGTTATCCGGCGTTTCAGAGAGCACTACAGAGGCAATTAGTTCAAACTGGCCGCGCGCTGTCCACAGCTCGCCATCCATCACCGTATCCGGCCAGCCTTCGGTAAACCAGCCAGGTGCGACAATCCTGTTTCCATTTCTTGTAACCAGCTTTTCACCCGTCCAGCGAGCGCGAATACCGTCAAGTTTTTCGCTGATGAAATACTCACTTATCTCCACCGGTTCTTTAAGCGGCTGCGCCAGTTGCAACGGGTATGTGACCTCATGTTGACCAGCCCCGTGAGCCGGCACAAGCAGCATCAGCCCGATAATTGTCCATTGAATAAGGCGACTCATAGCAATGATTAGCGATGGTGAGAAAGCAGCCAGTTTATCGGGCTGCTCAATGATGAAAACTGTTCACAGGGACGGAAAGTAGAAAAAGCTTAATAGTGGCAGCGAGGTTTGCCATAAAAAAACCGCGCAGGTGCGCGGTCTAATAAAATGCTCGGCAATAACTAACGCCCTGCCAGTTTCAACGCGGCGTTTACGGCGAAAATATACGTTCCCCCAAGGTTGATCACGTACTCGTTTTCACCCCATAAAAACGGCCAGTTTTCTTTGTTCTCTGGCAGGTCTGGCTTTAAAATTAAAACCCCCGGTACAATAGCACCGCTGATAAACGAGTAATCTGCCCGGTTCATACCGTAAGCCACTTTTTTAGATTCAGTCCCCACGTTAGATACAAATGAGATATCTGAATCTGGATGCGTTCCGTACAGATAATCTAAAGAGCGATAAATTAGCTGAGTATCAAATAATTCAGGAAAAGCGCTATGCAGGTAATACTGCGTTACCGCCATCTCTAGTATTGTGCCGTTTCCTGCCCAGCCGTGCTCAGTAATCACCACACCATAAGGGTTTTGCGAGGTCGCTTTTTGCAATACCGACTGGTAGCGTTTGGCTGCAGCGCGGACGCGCTTACCATAGGTTTTATCCATGTGCGGCATAGCACGGATCGCCAGCACCGCATTACGTCCAAAGTCAGACTCGATGTACGTCAGCAGTCCCTTCACCGCTTGTTGGTACTTTTTATCTTTGGTGGTGATAAGTAATTCAACGGCGGCTTTAAGTTTTTCCTCTTCCAACCCACCACCTGTCGTGTTGCCTACCTGAAACATATCCGGCTGCTCTTTATCTGCCTCCTGCGCCCAGGCGTTTATTGCAGTTTCACGACTTTCCCGGGCCAGCGCTGGCTTGTAATCCTGAAGCGCTCTGCTGGCTGCCGCCAGGGCCGCCATTGCGCCATAATTCAGCGGCGTCGATTTGGAGGTAAACGCCCAGCGATCGTCAAAGACGCCACTTCGGGTACCGTCGGATTGCGTTTCTTTCATCGCCGCATCATAAATCAGGTTATCGGTCATCGTCAGACCGTCCCCAAGATGCGTATACTGGCTAATATCAGGAACAATAATCCCCGGGATGGCATGACCTACCGCTTTGTACTGAGCCAGTAATGCCAGCGTACCGTGCTCGATTTGTTGCAGAATGTCGGATGTACCATCGGGTACGTGTATATCCACAAACTTGCGGTCATAATCTACCAGTGTCGTATCGCGGTTAAGCTTAAACTCCTCCCACGCCTGAACCAGGGTCCTTACCGTTCGATACTGAGTTTGTGTGCGAATATCGTAGTCGCCAGCGTCATACCAGCCGCCCTCATTCAGACCTGGTATATGCTCGCCGGGCTCATATTGAGTATCTGTAGTAGGTCCCTGTGCGTACAAATCGAAATGTTCGTGATTGACCGGCGCCTGCAGGGCATCATCAAGGTGAGAGGCACCGTGCCAGACGCGATACGCCTCGTTGACCAGAACATGATCCATCTGCACCGGGAAATAATGGTCCAGAGTAGGATGCCAGGCCTTATCCAGAACATCTTCGGCAATGGCAAATGCTGCCGTTGTAGTTTGCCCGTAGCTAAGCTGATAAAGGCCAGGTGAAGTAACATCGCTGAAGTCGAAACTGGCGTACTGATATCTGGTGTACTGACCTTTTGACTCAGGTTTCCCCTGTTTAACAACTGTTGAAGAGCCATCCGGATTAACTTTGACAAGCCGCGCCTGATGCTCGGTATTATCGTTAATATCCAGTTCTATAACAGCCTGTTTGGTTTGCTGAGGTAAATATCCAACCTGAGAGTGACCAATAACCGGCGCTCGCAACCAGCCTTCATCCGTTGCTGCCGTAAGGCGCCACGTGAGAATATCGCCGGTTTTATCCGCTGGCAGCATTCCTCTGACCACAAACCATCCGTTTTGTGCTTTAGAACGGCCATCATAAAGTTGCAGTTCTGTATTCTCAGATTCTATGGAAATCCGCTTTTGCGCTGACTCTGGGGCAAGCACTATGCGCTTTCCTGTGGCCAACGCTTCAGGCGCATGTTCACCGATAATCTCTTTCACGCCCGTTGGATAAATAGGAAAGGCACCAGCCTGCCCATCTGCCAGATAGGCGGTTTCCATGTAGGTCGCAGGTAGGAATTCCATATTAAAACCGGCTTTTCCTACTAACGAAGCCGGCACGGGCTTTGACGTAGACAGCGTGATCTCTACGCCGTTATCGATAGGCACAGCGCTGATTGTGTAGGTAAAATTGTGTTGTGGATAAGACAACGTCGCGCTGATGCGACTGGCTTTTTCATCGACCTCACGCTTTACAAAAGTAGGAATAGGATCCCATTGTTCAGGCGTGGCGCTTAATCGTACGTCGCCGTTGGTAGCCGTACGCTCACCAAAATGAATCAACTCCACACCGCTGATTTTTGAATCCCCGAACAGACCGTTATACCAATTGCTGAATACGACCACATCCAGACTGGGCTGACTAAAGTACTCTTTTTCATTTAGTTCTGGATTTGCCGCACCGACCACCATTGGAACCATTGATAATGCACTGGCCAGGGCCATACCAATCATCGACTTTCGCACAATAACACTCCATCTTATTTGTTAATTTCATGTTATCGAACGCTAAGAAGCATAAAATTATGATTTCCCATTTCTCGGTTGTATTATCTGCTATTCATCAGCAACCAACGTTTAAACCGCACCAGTCTGGCATAAAAAAGAGGCCAATGGCCTCTTTTCTCAGAACAGCAGGTAACTGGTTCAATACACTATCCCTGCATATCCTCCAGCTCCCGACCTTTTGTTTCCTGAACCAGTTTAGTGACAAATATCACTGAGATAAGTGCACAAATCGCGTATAAACCGTATGCACCGGCCAAACCAACGCCAGCTAAGAGAATAGGGAACGACCAGGTAATTGCGAAGTTGGTCCCCCACTGCACCAGACCACTGACAGCCAGGCCAGAGCCGCGAATCTGGTTAGGGAACATCTCACCCAGCATGACCCACATCACCGGTCCCCAGGACATGTTGAAAAAGAAAACATAGGCATTGGCCGCAACCAGTGCCAGGGTGCCATAGTCACCAAGAATTAAGCGACCTGACGGATCCTGATCAGCATTAACAAATGCATATACCATCAGCCCTAGTGTGATTGTCATTCCCACAGAGCCCCATTTAAGCAATGGCTTGCGGCCAATTTTATCGATAACCATTAAAGTAATAATGCAGGCTGCAATACTAATTGCACCGCTAATGACGTTAATGAGCAGAGAATCGGATTCGGAGAAGCCCACCGCCTGCCACAACACCGCGCCATAATAAAACACGACGTTAATACCAACCAGCTGCTGAAATGCTGCCAGTCCGATACCTACCCAAACGATAGGACGAACTTTGCCGGTCCCTTTTTGCTTCAAATCAGACAATTTAGGTGTGTGGTCGTTGGCCAGTGAACTGTCAATTTCCGCCACTTTCTTGTCGGCGGCGACACTGCCGTAGAGTCGGGTGAGTACTGTTCTTGCTTCTTCCTTACGTTTTTTAACCATTAAAAAACGCGGGCTTTCAGGGATAAAAAACAACATGATGAAAAACAAAAATGCTGGAATCAGTTCCATCCAGAACATCCACCGCCATGCGTTATAACCCATCCATAGTTCGCTGGTAGAGCCTGCGGCAGCATCCGCCAGAAGATAGTTACTTAAAAACGCCGCAAACAAACCGCTAATAATCGCAATTTGTTGTATAGAGGTCAGCATCCCTCTGAAGCGCGCTGGCGCGACTTCCGAGATATAAGCTGGTGCCATAACTGATGCAGCGCCCACAGCCAACCCACCCAGGATCCGATAAATAATAAACTCACCGGAGCCTGTGGCAACGCCTGAGCCCCAGGCGCTGATAATAAAAAAGACAGCGGCCGTCATCAGGAGTGAGCGACGACCGAACCGGTCAGCCAGACGACCGGCAAAAAAAGCCCCGACCGCACACCCTAATAACATGCTCGAAACATTGAATCCTGTCCCTACACTTTCAGAATTAAATGCCTGTTGCAGCCCATCAACGGTGCCGTTGATAACCCCGCTATCAAACCCAAACAAAAAACCACCAATAGTGGCCACAATACTGATGAAAACAATAAAAGCAGTATTGTTCATAGAATCATCAGCCGGCGTAACCGCCTGCCCGCTAAGTGTATTTTCCATGACTACTCACCTTGCTTTTTATAGGGTGCAACGGTCACGATACTGCCATCAGGGCGATGCGTCAGCTCGGTCATTTTCACACTACGTAGCCAGGTTTTACCTCCGGATAACGAGCTGTCATGGTAAAACAGATACCACTTTCCCTGATATTTGGCGATGGAATGATGATTGGTCCATCCTTCTACCGGGTCCAGAATAACGCCCTGATAGGTAAATGGTCCGTAAGGATTATCGCCGGTTGCATAGACAATTTTATGGGTATCGCCGGTTGAATAGGAAAAGTAATATTTACCGTCATACTTGTGAACCCAGGCAGCTTCAAAGAAACGACGGTCGTTGTCACCGGCTGTAATCAACTCACCGTTTTTATCTACAATGTCAATCTCTTGAAGCGGTTCGGCAAATGACAGCATATCGTCACTTAGCTTAGCAATACGCGGCTTAACAGCAGCTTCATCATCCGCCGGATATTCATCTTCAGGGTTATATTCCTCTTCCTGATAGCGCTGCAACTGTCCGCCCCAGATACCACCCAAATACATATAGTATTCACCGTTATCATCCTTAAATACGGCAGGATCGATACTGAAACTGTTTTCCATTGGCTCTGGCTGGGGCTCAAACGGACCGGCCGGATTATCACTGGTCGCTACGCCGATTCTGAATACGTCCTGTTTATCTTTGAGCGGGAAGTATAAATAGTACGTGCCATTCTTTTCTGCCGCGTCAGGTGCCCACAACTGACGTCCGGCCCATGGAATGTCATCAACAGACAGCGCTACACCGTGATCGGTAACTTCTCCGCCGACTTCATCCATCGACAGAATATGGTAATCACGCATATCGAAGTGATCGCCGTTATCATTTTGTGGGATACCCGACTCTCTGTCGTGGGAAGGGTAGATATACAACTTTCCCTCAAAAACATGCGCTGAAGGATCAGCGGTATAGATGTCGGTAACCAGCGGCTCAGCATAGCCCGCCGATTTGTCTTGCTGAGAACTATCGGCAGTATCCTTTGATGTCTGCGCTGTATCAAACTGCTTTTTTTGCGTTTCTGTATCAGCAGGCTGCTCAGCGTCTTGTGAAGGCTGGCAGGCACAGAGAATAACGGCAGATACGGCCAGTGAAAGTGCTTTCACTTTGAAAGATCCTGATGCCACAACGTTCCCCTTATGTTTATGTAATCTCAGGTTATCTTGCATTTTGCAGTGAAGCAGCACTTTCAGCAATGTTAAAACTTTGCAAAACAAGATAACGCTACCAGCCTGTGTAATTACATAAAATTTACATCCATGTAGATCTGCTGATACTTACGCTGGGTGATGCTATTACTTCATAAACGGTGACTCGGGCGGCCCCAGATAGGATGGTTTTAACCCGCCGGTATCAATTACAATTTTTTGCAGCACTACGCCCGTATCTTCAGGGTAGAAAGACAGGGTATGAACGCCGGGCTTATTCACGGTAATAGTGGTTTGCAACTGACGAACATTGTTGAGCACTTCTTTTGCCCAGTTATCCTTTTCCCCGAGCCCCTTAATTTGTTCCGGCTCAGCGTTATCAAGTGCCATCCAGAACGCTAATTGGTGATCAGGGAAAAATGACTGCGTGGGCGAAATATCGACGGTGACTTCAAATGTTCCGGTGGAAAAAAAGTACAGGGGATAGCGAAGTGTCGGTCGCTCAGATACCTTTTGAGCGAGCGTTGCACCGGCGCTGATGAGGCTTCTTATCGCGCTGCCCGTTCTGCCGTGCAGCGCCAGCTTTTCCCATTTAACGTCGTCACGATTA
>CAZOYR010000151.1:0-6558 GCA_964584105.1 uncultured Alteromonas sp. | reverse complement strand
GCGCCTGGGTATCACGTTAGCTAAAAAACGTATTCGTAAAGCCCATGACCGAAATCGGTTAAAAAGACTTATTCGCGAAAGTTTTCGTCATCGCACTGGCACGCTTCCGGACATTGATATTGTCATTGTGGGAAAGTCAGGCGCTGATAAGCTGACAAATGAAGAAGTGTTTGCCATGTTAGACAAGCAATGGAAAAAATTAATAAAGCGCTGCGCAAAGTAAGTATTTTGCTTCCCCTGCTACTGATAAAGTTTTATCAGTGGTGTATCTCGCCGATGTTGGGACAACGCTGTCGATTTCATCCAACTTGTTCTTTTTATGCCATTGAAGCATTAAAAACGCATGGTTTATTAATTGGTGGTTGGTTATCGATTAAACGCATTATAAAATGCCACCCTTTGCATCCGGGTGGATACGATCCAGTACCCAGTAAACACGATACTAAACACTCAAAATAAAGAGACCTATATGGAATCGCAACGTAGTTTTCTGTTAATTGGCCTGGCTTTGGTCAGTTTTCTGCTGTGGCAACAATGGCAGGAAGAATATGGTCCAAAGCCTGTGGAGCCAGTTCAGTCTGAACAATCCTCGCAAAAGCAGGATAATGGTGTGCCGTCGGCGCAAAATGCACAACTTGATGATATGCCTTCAAGTGATGCCGATGTACCTGGCGCTGTAGCTCAGGATAATAGCAATAGCGAACGTGTTATTCGGGTACGTACCGACGCTTTGGATGTAAAAATCGATTTGCGCGGCGGTGATGTTATCTCGGCAGACCTTCCGGACTTTCCGGTAAAGCAAGGCTCAGACGAACCCTACAGTCTGCTGCGCGCTTCAAACGGTCTTTATATTGCACAAAGTGGCCTGGTCGGTCGCAACGGTCCAGACAGCAGCCGCGACGGGCGTCCCCGCTATACCGCCCCACAGTCTGATTATGTGATGGAGTCTGAAACACTCGAAATTCCACTGACATGGCAAAGCAAAGATGGTGTTGCTGTCACCAAAACGTTCGTTTTCACTCAGAATTCGCACACGGTTGATGTTAATTACACTATCAACAATCAGTCAGGTGATGCAGTTAGCCTGCAACAGTTCGCGCAGTTGAAACAAACGACGCAGGCCCCTGAGGGCGGCAACATGTTTATGCCGACGTATCGAGGCGCTGCTTACGGCTCTGAAGAAGACCGCTACGAAAAGTACGACTTTGATGATATCGAAGATGAAAATCTGAATCTGACCAGCAAAGGTGGTTGGGTTGGCATGCTTGAACACTACTTTGTATCTGCCTGGGTGCCTGAGCAGGACGATAATATTGCACTTTATTCAAAGCTATCTGCTAACCAATACGCCATTATCGGCTTCAAAGGCCAGCCTGTATCGGTCAACGCCGGGGACAGCGCAACCATCAGCGCCAAGTTGTATATGGGTCCTAAAGACCAGGAAACACTGCTGGACTTAGCGAAGGGCCTGGATCTGACTGTTGACTACGGCTTTTTGTGGTGGATTTCTCAACCGTTGTTCGGCCTGCTTAAGTTGCTACACAGTCTGGTTGGTAACTGGGGTGTCGCGATTATTCTGATTACTGTCATTGTTAAGGGGATCATGTATCCACTGACGAAGAAACAGTACGAATCCATGGCGCGTCTGCGTAATCTGGCGCCTAAGATGCAGCAGTTAAAAGACCGTTATGGTGAAGACAGACAAAAAATGTCTCAGGCTATGATGGAGCTTTATAAGAAGGAAAAGGTTAACCCAATGGGTGGCTGTCTGCCGCTGTTATTGCAGATGCCTATTTTCCTAGCCCTGTACTGGGTACTGCTGGAAAGTGTTGAGTTACGTCATGCTGACTTCTTCCTGTGGATTACTGATTTGTCAGTTAAAGACCCGTACTTCGTACTGCCTATACTTACTGGTGCCAGCATGTGGTTATTGCAAAAGCTGCAACCCACTACGGTTACCGACCCTATGCAACAGAAGATTATGCAGTTTATGCCGGTAGCAATGAGTGTGTTCTTCCTCTGGTTCCCGGCGGGTCTGGTACTATACTGGTTTATCAGTAACGTAATCACGCTTATCCAGGCGAAGCTGATTTACGCTTCAATGGAAAAAAGAGGCATTAAAACCCGTTAAACATTCTATCAGCCCGCCTCATGCGGGCTGATTTGTCATTAAGGAGACTTTATTGTGCCGTCATTTGATGTTGTTTCAGAAATCAATATGGAAGAGGTGCGTAATGCCACTGAAAATGCTAACCGGGAACTTTCCACCCGTTTTGATTTTCGTGGTGTCGAGGCGAGCTTCGAATATAAAGATAAAACTGTTCTGATGGTCGCTCAGGCCGAATTTCAACTCCAGCAGATGGAATCAATGTTTCGTGGAGCGTGTGCCAAACGCAATATTGATACCTCGGCGATGGATGTTAAACCTATGGACCAGCATGGCAAAACCTGCCGTCAGACCATTGCTTTCAAACAGGGCATAGAGCAGCCAGTAGCTAAGAAAATTGTCAAGGTCATCAAAGATTCTAAAATCAAAGTGCAGGCAGCCATTCAGGGTGACCAGTTGCGTGTCACAGGTAAAAAACGGGATGACCTGCAGCAGGCGATGGCATTGATTAAAGCCGAAGATTTCGGGCAACCTTTTCAGTTTAATAATTTTCGCGATTAATTATGCAATCAGCACACAGTCCATCCAATACTGAAACTATCGTAGCCCAGGCCACAGCGGCCGGGCGTGGCGGTGTGGGTATCGTTCGCGTTTCTGGCCCAAAAGCAGAAGACGTGGCTAAGTTGATGGTACCTTCAGCCCTTACGCCACGCACAGCTACTTACACCACCTTCAATGATGAAAAAGGTGAGGTGATTGATCAGGGTATCGCTATCCTGTTTCGCGGGCCTAACTCGTTTACCGGTGAAGATGTATTGGAGCTTCAGGGCCATGGTGGTCAGGTTGTCATGGATATGCTGATAGACGCAGTGCTTAAAGTCGAAGGCACCCGTCTGGCGCGGCCGGGCGAGTTCAGTGAACAGGCATTCATGAATGATAAGCTGGATTTGGCCCAGGCCGAGGCAATTGCTGACTTGATTGATGCCAGTTCCAAACAGGCTGCCCGCGGAGCGCTGCGTTCCCTGCAAGGCGAGTTTTCTGCCGCTATTACACAATTATCTGATCAGGTTATTCATCTGCGCATGTATGTTGAGGCTGCCATTGACTTTCCTGATGAAGAAATCGACTTTTTATCAGATGGTAAAGTCGCCGGCGACCTTGCTGCTATTATCGCATCATTGGCCAGGGTAAAAGCGGACGCCCGTCAGGGGTCACTGCTTCGTGAAGGCATGCAAGTGGTCATTGCAGGTCGCCCCAATGCCGGTAAGTCCAGTTTGCTAAATTCACTGGCCGGGCGCGACAGTGCTATCGTTACCGATGTGGCCGGCACTACCCGAGATATTCTCAAAGAACATATTCATATTGATGGTATGCCGGTACATATAATTGACACGGCAGGTTTAAGAGAAAGTACCGATAAAGTTGAGCAAATTGGTATCGACCGGGCATGGCAAGCTATTGAGCAGGCTGACCGGGTACTTTTTGTTGTCGATAGCACCCGTACAGCCGTGATTGATCCCTATGAAATTTGGCCGGATTTTATGGCGCGCCTGCCCGCGGGTATTCCCACCACAGTGATTCGCAATAAAGCTGACTTATCCGAGGAACACATTGGCACCAAAAGTGTCACAACGGCGCATGGTGATATCACCGTGATCGGCTTATCTGCACAAACCGGCGAAGGTATTACACTGCTGCGCGAACATCTGGCCCAGACAATGGGACTGGACACTACCACAGAGGGGCAGTTTATCGCGCGACGCCGGCACCTTGATGCGCTTGATAAAGCACAGCAACACGTTGATAACGGTCACTATCAGTTAGAAGAAAACATGGCTGGCGAACTACTGGCCGAGGAGCTGCGTCTTGCTCACCAGGCCCTGACTGAGATTACCGGGGAATTTACTTCGGACGATTTATTAGGGAAGATATTTTCATCTTTCTGTATCGGTAAATAGCCAGCTGACACGGGCATCGTTTATCAGTAATTCGTTTTTGCAGCGACCAGCGTTCGTGATAGTTTGTCACCGGAGTAACGTGCCAAAACGCACGCTATCAGCCCCCTTTCTAATTTATGTATGAGTAAATTCGTGTATGTCTAAACATCTTTCTATCATAGTAGGCTCCATGTTGGGTGCAGCAGAGTATGTCGCGGATGCACTTGATGAGGTTGCCAAACGCGCCGGGTACACGACAAGTATTCATCTTGAGCCGGATTTAGACGAGCTTTTAGTCGATAGCACTTGGCTTGTCTGTACATCGACCCATGGCGCCGGCGATCTGCCAGATAATATTCAGCCATTTGCCAATCAGTTAAAAGAGGCCGAGCTTGATCAGGTGCAAACCTATATTATCGGTCTGGGTGACAGCAGCTATGACACCTATTGTTACGGCGCAATTGAAATGGAAAAAATTCTTTTGCAATCTGGTGCATCGCTAATCCATCCACCACTGCACATTGATGTTCTCAACCACCCTATCCCTGAGGATAAGGCGGTAGAATGGTTTGAAGACGTTCTGGCGGACCAGTAATCCATGTTCACACAGGCAGAGTATCATGCACTTTGCAACGGGCTAAGTAACGACGCCCGCGTGCTGTATTGTCTGGGTGTAAGGCCTACCGCGAATCTGGCGACGACCACCAGTGATCCTCTTAATTACAAGTTCTTACTTGCATTGCTAAATGCTGATCAGCACGATGAGAAACCGTTCACCCGTGGCAGACAGATAAACAGTTTGCTGCGTCAGCTTGAGCAGGCCGGTCTCATTGCCCTGCCCCAGCATTTAACTTTTGACCAGACCTTAAATGGCCAGACCGTGTTGTTACCGCTATGTAATGAAGCTCAGGACGACTTCGCGCATCTTCACCGCCAGCATCAGCCCATGAAGCCCTCATGGCAACCTGACAAGGCGCTGTTTGAGCAGATGGCAAGTTTGTTAGGGCTGATTGATAAGTCCTTTGATGCTGATGATGTCGGTGAGTTTATTGCCTATTGGCTGGGCCGCCCGTCCGCTGTGTTCAGTCATTTTCAATGGACGCAAAAATTTGCCTATGCGATGCGCTATAAAAGACTGGCTGCTGGTGGTACACCAAAAAGTCGCGTCGGTAATCAACAGGTGCCGGTTGCAGCGGGCATTGAAGCAGACGATAATGCCCGTAAACTGGTTGAAAAATATCACGCCCACAAGAAGTCCTGATTATGGAATCGATAAAAGATCGTATTAACAATCTCGCTCGCGCAATGGGTAAGCCCGATGTGCGGGAAAGTGAGTATGTTGATTACAAAACGCTGCGAAAGCAGTACGAACAGCAAGCCAATGATGAAATCAGACAGCTACAGATGCGATCGAAAAAAGATCGGATTGCTGCTATCCACGGCCGTTCTGATCTGAATCCCAACTGGACATTCGCCAATCTGGTCGAAGACAGTGATGATGTGATTGAAGCTGTCAGCATTGCCCAGTCTTTCATTGCTGCGCATGATGATCCCTCATGGCGTGAATCAGGTTCACACATGATGTTATTTTACGGTGACTATGGACGTGGAAAATCACACATCGCCGGTGCCATGGCCCATCAGCTTATTGAACAATATGAGATAAGCGTACTCTACCGCCAGTTATCAACGCTCCTGGAGATGCGCTATTTTTCTTACGATTACAGCGCCAAAGATAATATTGGGCAAAAATTCCGTGAAGCGCATCAGGAGCTACTGGATGTTGATTTGCTGATTCTGGACGAAGTGTGTGTTAACGAGACTGTATTGAAAAAGAATACACAAAGCTGGTTGGGTAACCTGCTTCGACAGCGTTTGGTCAACAAGAAAAACTGCATTCTTATCACCAATCATAATCTGGCTGAGCTGGAGCATGCTATCGGGCGCTATTGCTTTGAAAGTATTCGCGAATACGATACCTATCGGGTTAGGTTTTCAGGTCCCAGCCGGCGTAAAGGCTTAGCAGCTGAAGAAGCAGAACCATCAAGTGCCTCAACAGCGCGCTATCAGCCCAACCAGGTAAGATAAATTTTTTAAACCTTTTCGTTTCTTTTTGCGACATAGTGTTTATCCAACCCAAAACCGGAAAAACACTATGTTAAAACGCTTATCTTTCTGTACTGCCCTGGGACTTTCTTTACTTAGCACACAGGTCCTGGCTGAACAAATCACAAAATCTTTCACCGTATCACCAGACGGCACCCTCACTTTGCGCACAGATGCAGGTTCCATTGAAATAAACACGCATTCAGCTGATACCATTGAGGTGGATGTCGATATCGACCAGCGTAATGACGGTGATTTTACCGTTAATTTCGAACAGGACGATGACGGTGTATCCATTGACGGCGAGCGCGAAGGAGAATGGTATGGCGGCTCTCTGCGTGTGCGCTACGCTATTACCCTGCCTGAACAGTACAATATTGATGTGGATACAGCAGGTGGCGCTATATC
>CAZOYR010000150.1:0-6789 GCA_964584105.1 uncultured Alteromonas sp. | reverse complement strand
GAAGAGTCTGCCCTGGTCCGATTGTCTGATGCAGCATCGTTGTTGCCGGTTAAAGAAAGCGACATCGTTGCACTTGACTGGGTCAATGGACGTCGCACACCTGATGCTGATCAGAGTGTTGCTATGGCAATGGCCGGAATAAAGATGGGCGCCGACGCACCTCAGCTGTTTAAAGCGCTGGTGGAAGCCACCGCATTTGGTGCCCGCGCGATTACCGAACGGTTTGAGCAACAGGGTGTGCCCATCGAATCTGTGGTAACCATTGGTGGTATTTCCAAAAAGTCAGACTATGTCATGCAAACCTGCGCGGATGTCTGGAATTGTCCCATTGATGTGCTTGAAAGCGAGCAAAGTTGTGCTTTGGGCGCTGCAATTATGGCTGCAGTTGCCGCCGGGGAGTTCGATACGGTGGAAGCGGCTCAACAGGTAATGGCATCGCCTGTGGCCAAACAGTACATGCCGAATGCAGAGCGCGCAGCTGTCTACGATGTGCTTTATCACAAGTACACGCAACTGGGACAATTCGTCGATGGAGGTAATCCATGAGTTACAAGGAATTAAAGCGTGAGGTATTTGAAGCCAATATGGAGCTTCAGCGCAGAAACCTGGTGATTTATACCTTTGGCAATGTATCGCAGATAGACCGCGACAAGGGCGTGGTGGCAATAAAGCCAAGTGGCGTTGCCTACGAAGACATGAAGCCGGAAGACATTGTGGTTGTCGATCTGGAAAACACAGTGGTGGAAGGCACGATGCGCCCGTCTTCTGATACCAAAACCCATACGCATTTGTATCGCGCCTTTGACAGCATTGGCGGTGTTACCCATACCCACAGCACTTATGCTACCGCATGGGCGCAGGCACGTCAGAGCATTCCCTGTTTGGGTACTACCCACGCCGATTATGTTCACGGCGAAATCACCTGCACGCGCGATTTAACGGACGAGCAGGTAAACGGGGATTACGAAGAAGAAACCGGTGTGCAGATAACCGATGCCTACGCAGAGCGTGATCCAAAAGCCGCTCCCATGGTCATCGTAGCCGGCCATGCGCCTTTCACATGGGGTAACGATGCTGCGCAATCGGTTTACCACGCAGCATTACTGGAAGAAATTGCCCGGATGGCGTACCTGACAAGAACGTTGGACCCGCACGCAGCTGTGCTCAAGCAAGCTGTGATGGACAAACATTATTTACGTAAACACGGTAAAGATGCCTATTACGGCCAAAGCTAAGCACCGTGCAGAATTGAAGAGGATTTACTTATGACGACGATGACGAAAGAAGTTTGGTTTGTCACAGGCTCACAGCACCTGTACGGCCCAAAGGTATTGGAAAATGTAGCCAGTGACAGTGAAGGCATTGTTAAAGGTCTGAACGGTACCAGCAAGCTGCCGGTGAACCTTATTTTTAAGCCTGTCGTTAAATCGCCCGAGGAGATTCATGCTGTCTGCCAGCAGGCAAATACTGACAAAAACTGTGTCGGTCTGATTCTTTGGATGCACACATTTTCTCCGGCCAAAATGTGGATAGCCGGACTGAATGAACTTAAAAAGCCGTGGATGCACCTGCATACACAATTTAACGCTGCGCTGCCATGGGATTCAATTAACATGAATTACATGAACACGCACCAGAGTGCCCACGGCGACCGAGAGTTTGGTTTTATCGGCACGCGTATGCGTAAAGAGCGTAAGGTTGTTGTCGGTCATTGGGAGCGCTCTGATGTGCTGGCTCAAATTGATGACTGGTGTCGCGCTGCAATTGGCTGGCATGAAAGTCAGACGCTGAAAGTTGCACGCTTTGGCGACAATATGCGTCAGGTTGCGGTTACCGAGGGTGACAAAGTGGCAGCACAGATTCAGTTCGGCTACGAAGTGCACGCCTTTGGTACGGCTGAACTTGCTGAACGCGTTGATGCGGTTTCCGAGGCAGATGTGTCTGCGCAGTTAGATGAATATCATAATGATTACATCATCAGTAATGACACCTGGAAAGATAGTCATCACAAGGCGATGATTGAAAACGAAGCACGTCTGGAACTGGGCATGCAGCGCTTTTTAGATGACGGCAACTTCAGGGCATTTACCAATTGCTTTGAAAACCTGGCGGGGCTGTCAGGTCTGCCGGGACTGGCTACCCAGCGTCTGATGTCGAAAGGTTATGGCTATGGCGGCGAGGGTGACTGGAAGACGGCTGCTATGGTTCGCATTATGAAAGCCATGGGCGAAGGACGCAAAGGTGGTTGTTCATTCATGGAAGACTACACCTATAACCTGGGCGACCCTGACCAGGTACTGGGTGCACACATGTTGGAAATTTGTCCCAGTATTTCGTCAGCCAAACCCAGACTGGAGGTCCATCACCATACAATCGGTGTAAAGTGTGATGTAGGCCGACTGCTATTCACTGCAACACCAGGACCTGCTATTAACGTTTCGCCCATTGATATGGGGAATCGTTTCCGCATCCTGATTAATGAGGTAGATACGGTTGCACCGCCTGCAGAATTACCGCACCTGCCGGTGGCGTCTGCATTATGGGAGCCTAAACCTAATCTGTCTGTTGCAGCAGCTGCGTGGATTCACGCTGGCGGCGCGCACCATACAGCGTACAGTCAGGCGGTTACCACCGATATGATTGTGGACTATGCAGAGATGGCTGGCGTTGAAACAGTAGTGATAGACCAGGATACAACAATCCGTGGGTTAAAATCAGAACTGCGCAACAACGCGGCATATTATATGCTCAGACAAGGGGTGTAAGTCACTGCGGTCATCACTACTGCTGATGGTTCTGACTTGTCATAGTTAACAGAACTGGCCCTGGTGGTCAGTTTTGTTGTTTCTAATACAATACAATTTTCAGGCAATAATCGCCTGATGGTGGGAAAAGATGACAACGAATCTGATTGACCTGAGCGCATATAAAGCCATTATTTTTGATATGGACGGCACCCTGATTGATTCGATGGGGGCGCACATGGAAGCGTGGAAGCAGACCTGTGAAAGCTTTGGTATACCGTTCGACCGCGATTACATGTACGGTTTAGGTGGCGTGCCTACCCGTAAAACCGTAGAAATCCTTAATGAAAAACATGGTAGTGATCACAGCCCCGAAGATGTCGCACTGCGCAAGCGGGAGGTGTGGGAGACCATGGATTTAATTCCCTCCCTTATTGCTGAAACCACTGAAATTTTTCACCACTACCGCCCCAAGATGCAGGTGGCGATTGGTACCGGTTCGGAGCGTGCTCACGCAGAGCATTTGCTAAATCATCACGATTTGTTGAACAAACTTGATGCCATGGTTACCGCCTCTGATGTTACTCACGGCAAACCGCATCCTGAAACTTTCTTAACAGCAGCCAGGCTCATGAATGTTAAACCTGAAGAGTGTGTGGTATTTGAGGATACCGACATTGGTCGACAGGCTGCAGAGCGTGCCGGAATGGCGTGTTTTCTGGTCGTTGACGGAAAAGTTAAACGATAAATCTGACTGGACTTGCAATACACCTTCATTTTGTAATATAAAAGTATAAATTTTATTAGGGAACTGTAAGTCATGGTGTTATCTGCCCTCGCGCCCCAGCGGCCTCAGTCTTTAACCTCTCATCGTATAGTCGGCGGCATCATTGCTGCGACATTGACACTGACCTTCTATTCCAGCCAGAGTTATGCTCACGGAGCCGATACAATGAATAATCAGCCTTCAGCACAAATGACCCATTACGGTGATATGCCTGACAGCACACCGGTTTATAAAGTCACGTTAAAAAACGGACAGGGTATTGAAGCCGATGTCATCAGCTATGGCGGTATCATTACTCGTCTGGAGACACCGGATGCAAACGGTAAGTCCGGAAATATTGTGCTGGGAATGGACAATCTGCAGGATTATGTCGACGCGAATCCCTATTTCGGCGCCATTATTGGCCGTTACGGAAACCGCATCGCAAACGGCAAATTCACCTTAAATGGCACTGAGTATCAGCTTGCTACGAATGACGGAGATAACCATTTGCACGGTGGTGTGCAAGGGTTTGACAAAAAAGTCTGGCAAATGGAGCCCTTCGTTACCAAAACATCTGCAGGCGTGACGCTTACTCTTATCAGTCCGGATGGTGATCAGGGATACCCGGGCACTCTGAATACCCAGGTGACTTATACACTGACCAGCGACAATAAGCTGGATATGGCGTTTATGGCTACCACAGATAAGCCGACGATCGTGAACCTGACACAACATACCTACTTCAACCTGCAGGGCGAGGGGAGCATCCTTGACCATGTTCTGCAAATCAACGGTGATACATACACACCGGTTGATGAAGGGTTAATACCCACCGGCGACGTCAAATCTGTGAAAGGTACGCCGTTTGACTTTACCCGGCCAAAGGCAATGGGCAAAGATATTGAAACAGACAACACGCAACTTTCACGTGGACAGGGCTATGACCATAACTTTGTCATTAAAGATTCGCCGGATAGCAAGTTGGTGGAAGCTGCGAATGTTTACGAGCCGGATACAGGGCGCACACTGACCGTACTGACAGAAGAGCCGGCTGTACAGTTTTATTCCGGTAACTTTCTGGACGGCAGTACTCAACAAAGCGGCATGGTTCACAACAAACGTAGTGCATTTTGTCTGGAACCTCAGCACAACCCGGACTCACCTAACCAGCCGGATTTTGCCAGCACAACACTTAACCCGGGCGAGGTGTATTCTACCCGTATCGTTTACGCTTTCGGCACCCGCTAGTCAGCATCACTCAATATCTTGTCTGCCGATATCGACAGACAAGATTTGTTAAGACAGAGAAATACTTATGAAAACAAACGTTGTTCAGGCTATCTCAGTTCTGTTGTTACTATCTGGCCTGAGTGCGTGCCAGTCAGCTTCAAACGGAAAAATAACAGAAAACGACACAGCTCAAAGCACCGCACAATCGGATATCCGTAAAAGCGGGACGTTTACCAACCCGTTATTTCCCAATGGGGCCGATCCATGGCTGGAGTATTGGGACGGTAATTATTATCTGACCACCACCACCTGGACTTCAGAATTGGTGATGCGCAAAGCGCCTACCCTGGCAGGGTTGGCTGATGCAACACCGGTCAATGTATGGTCTTCTACCGACCCTGATCGCTGCTGCAATTTCTGGGCGTTTGAGTTTCACCGCCTGAAAGGGCCCAACGGCTATCGCTGGTATATGATGTATACCGCTGGTAAAGACGGTACGCTGGACAACCAGCATCTTAATGTACTGGAAAGTGCCGGCGATGACCCTATGGGGCCATATCAGTACAAGGGCGCATTAATGCCTGATGTGTGGAATATCGACGGTAACTATCTTGAGCATGATGGGAAATTGTATGTCATTTACTCCCAGTGGCAGGGCGATCAACAGCTTAATATTATCGCTGAGATGGAGAACCCGTGGACACTGAAAAAGGATCAGGACCACACCGTTATTACCCGTCCGGAGCTTGACTGGGAGATCAGTGGGCGCAAGGTCACAGAAGGCGCCGAAATTCTGCAGCATAATGGTCGCACCTTTATGACATATTCGGCGAGTTTCTGTAATACGCCGGATTACAAACTGGGTTTGCTGGAGCTGGTGGGGGATGACCCTATGAAAGCCAGCGCCTGGAAAAAGTTTGATGAACCCGTATTCGAGCGCACAGAAGAGGTTTTCGGGCCCGGTCACAACGGCTTTTTCACCTCACCAGATGGCAGTGAAGACTGGTTGGTCTACCATGGCAATGATTCTGTTGAGCACGGCTGCTCCGCAACCCGCTCGCTACGCGCTCAAAAGTTTGAGTGGAACGATGATGGCACGCCCGATTTCGGCAAGCCATTGACGCCGGGTGTTATAGTACCGCCGCCATCAGGTGAAAACGGCCCGTTGGTAACACGCGTGCAGGGACAGCGCTATCACCTGGTTAATGCAACCAGTGAGCTGTGCCTTGATATTTCCCCCGATCCGCAGGACAACCGCGCAATACAGCGCCAGTGTTCGGCGACCAACGGGCAGTGGGTGCTGGATCCTACAACTGATGGCTTTGTCAGACTGGCAAATCGCGAAGACAGTAAATTCCTGGGTGTGGCGGACTGTGCCACCGCCGATAACGCGCGTGTACAGACTGCTGCGTGGCGCAATAACTTTTGCCAACAATGGAAGCTGGAAAGTGGCACCGACGGTAATATCACTATTGCAAACCGCTACTCAGAAAAACCACTGGCAATTGCCGGGTGCTCGGCCGCGACCAATCAGGCGGTGTTGCAGCAAAACAGTGACAGCGCCTGTACGCAATGGCAACTTCGCCCCGTCGGAGAAGTAGTCATTCTTAGCCAGCAAAGTGGTAAAGCAGTAAGCGTGGCGCAGGACGGTAGCAATGTTGAGCAGCAGGCTTTCGACTATAAAGACAACCAGCAATGGAACGTGGTACCCACAGATACTGGCTATGTCAGTTTGAAAACGGATGCGCAGGGTAACCTCTGTGTAGGAACCGATAATAATGCGGTAGTACCCGGTGCCAATCTGTCTATGGTTCAGTGTGACGTCGCGACTGCGCAATGGAAAATCCGACCTGCTGAGGGCGGGGGAGTGATGTTACTCAACCGCTATAATAATCAGGTAATGGGTGTGTCGGACTGTGGCCTGGCCGATGGTACAAACATTGCCCAGCAACCCGATATGAAAACAAAATGTCAGGTGTTTCATTTCAGGTCTCCACAATAATAGCTGATACAAAAAAAAACCGCCTCCCGGCGGTTTTTTTATCT
>CAZOYR010000149.1:0-6847 GCA_964584105.1 uncultured Alteromonas sp. | reverse complement strand
ATTAGCGTGGTTTTTTGTGTCTTGAAATTGCTGACTTTGTGACCGCGTAGCGGGTTCACAAAACGTCTGGAAGCTTTTGCACCGCCGCATGCGCCCTAATGTGCATAGCCATAGTTGGTCTGAAGGATAATCCCGCGAGCTCACCGCATATATAAACTTGCCAGAAGACTGACCTTTTTTATGACTCGAGTTTGACGTTCGAAGCGAATTTAATCCAGTTCAATCAAGCAGCCACTACCCTGCTCTTTGCACTAACAAGATGCCCGGCAAATCATGGGGGTTATGCGCAATTAAGTTAACTAGTAAACGCCTATTCCAAGTCGGCATGCTTACTATCGGTACATAAATTGCTGTGTAATTACTGTATACCTCTGCGAGTCCTGAGCGTAACAAAAGGACAACTCGCCCATTAGTAACCAATGGAGAACAAAATGAGTAACAAACAGCTTATTACGACCGTAGGTGTTGGACTTGCCGCTGCCTCTGCAGGCATGTTAGCAAGGAAATCGTTACAAAAATCGTGGGAAAAGGTTACCAATGAGCCAGCCCCTAAAGACAAGGTCAGTGAAAATACAGGCCTTAAAGAGGCAGTAACGTGGGCGGTGGTGTCAGGCATCGGTGCCGGACTTGCTCGCATGGCTGTTCAATATGCAATAGACAAACGCAAATCAAGATAACTTTTTAGTAATTGATACCTCTTATAAGTGACGCCTTCTATAAGAGGTATTAATCGTCATTTGCGAACAGGGCCATCAAATCTGGTCTCGCATGAGACTTTGCAGTAATCGACAGTAAAGCGATGAGTCAATGACCTTCGAATTTCTTGAGCATTTCACTTAATGGTTCGTTCGCCCCTTTGTATACTGCTGCCAAAAAGGATAAAAAACGTCAGGAGCATCTACCGCCGCAGGCTCGATGTAGCTAACGTCCACGGCCTGCCGTAAGATCAGACTCGCTAGTTCCGTCAAACGCCTCAGATATTATTAAGTTGCGAGTTTGGTATTCCGCATTCAACAGCATAGCCCACTACTGCAGAGTATTTGAGGTAATTGTCACACTGCATGTAACAGCAGGACCAAAGCAAAAAGTGTGGTGTTACTAAATGGCATTCAAAAAATGCCTGTAACCACCGTTCCTCCAGGCTGGTCAACAAAGCCTTACACAAAGTACGCGCTGCCATGGTCCAGTCCGGTCAGCAAACGGAAACAATGCGGATGATAGACGAATTAATTTTTCAGTGAGCGCCTACCCGCACATTGGTGTCGGGATAATCCACAACAATATTTATTGGTCGATACTTGTTTAGCCTTCAGGAAATAAGCCCTTCTTTATAATGTTTATCTCCTGTTGCATACGACACCTCTGGCGCCTGGCTAATGCTAAATAGAATACGTGCTTGCGAATACGCTGTCCTCTTCTAGACTTTATATTAATAAATTCTTAATAACATTATTCATCGCATAGGACATGGAGTGAGTAACGTTAATACAATACATAAGAGCCATTATGGAACGTGATGTATTAGTATTAAATTTTGCTAACGATACATGCTTTAACAATTCACCGGTAGATCTATCAGATTGGCATTTCATTCATGCCAGCAGTGTTTGTTGTGCTTATAAAATTCTGAAAAAACACAACTGTCTTGTCGCTGTTGCGCTGCTGGGCCAAAGTGAACAGCAATCTGTATTGAAAGCTGTCAAACAGCTGTCGGCAAGCCAGGGGGCGCTGCTCTGGCTTGCCCTTTTTCGTGATGGCGACAGCCTGCTCGATAATATCAGCTATTGTTTCAACGATTACTTTCTTGATTACCACCACCTCCCCGTCGACTGGGCAAGGCTTGATCATACACTGGGCCATATCTACGGCATGGCTCAGTTAAAACGTCGTACGATGCATGAATCTTCCTCTGTAAAAGCCAACGGCTTTTGCTTCGGCGAGTCTGAACAGATGCAACGCCTCAAAGAGGATTTAGATAAAGTAGCCTGTACCGACGAAACTTTATTGATAGGTGGAGAAACCGGCACGGGCAAAGGCTTATGTGCCCAGTACATACACTCACTATCGCCCAGAAAAGACGGCCCCTTCATAACGGTCAATTGTGGTGCCCTTCCCCCAACACTCATACATGCAGAGCTGTTTGGTCACGAGAAAGGCGCATTTACCGGGGCTAGCAAGCAGTATATCGGACGCATAGAACGTGCTCACAAGGGCACGCTATTTCTTGACGAAATTGGTGACCTGTCACTGGAGTTACAGATTAATCTGCTGCACTTTCTTGAAGAAAGCTATATTGATCGTCTGGGAGGCAACCAGCCCACCGAGGTAGATTGCCGAATCATTTTTGCCACGCATGTAAACCTGGAAAATGCGGTTGATGAAGGCCTTTTCAGAGAAGACTTATATTACCGCATCAACATCATTCAACTTGAACTACCCAGTTTACGAAATCATATCAGTGATATTCCGATACTTGCCAACGATTGCTTACAAAAACTGACGCCTGCAGGCCATCAGTACCGTTTTAGTAAGTCAGCGTTACTGGCAATGGAGCAATACTCATGGCCCGGCAATGTACGCGAGCTCAAAAACCGCATCCAACGTGCCATTATTATGAGTGACAGCGATGTAATTACCGAAACCGACCTGGCTATTACACCGCCAAAATCCTCATTGCCGGATTCTGACGTGATTGACTTGGTTAAACATCGTGCAGAAGTCGACACTGAAGTTATCCTCGCAGCAATCAAAAAAAATAACTACAACATTTCAGCAGCAGCAAGGGAGCTAAATGTTTCAAGAACCACATTTTATCGTTTGATTAAGAAGTGCAAGATAAAGCTGTAACTAACCCGAAGTTACAACCCTGAGGACACCACAATGTTAACCCACCCCACAAAACTAACGATTTTACTTTTTGCCTTATTGATGGTCTGCGGCAAAGCGCACGCGCAAACTAGCAACGATGGCAACCTTGAAGAGGAGCTCAGCGGACTCAGACAGGAAGTTTCCGCGCTAAAAGAGCAGCTTGCCACCATCGCCAGTCAGGTTCAGGATATTCACAATATTGCCATCGAATCGCAACGCCCAAACTACAGAACGGTATCTACCCAGGAGGACTTTGCAGGCAACGGCAATCTGGCACAGCTGGGCGATACAACGGCCCAGCTTGCTATTGTTGAGTTTTCTGATTATCAGTGTCCTTACTGCAAGCACTTTGTCGATACCACCTTCTCCAGGCTTAAAAACGATTTTATCGACAAAGGAAAGGTCATATACATCACCCGGGATTTCCCCTTAAGCTTCCATAAAAAGGCGAAAGGTGCGGCGGTTGCTGCCAATTGTAGTTTACAACAGGATGCTTACTGGCCAATGCGCAAACAGCTGTTCAGTAATATGGAAAAGCTTGGCGATGAACTGTATCAAACCAGTGCACAACAGCTTTCGCTGGACATGACCAAATTTTCGGAATGTCTGGAAGATCAGTCAGTACTTGCCAAGGTTGAACAGGATATTGAATACGGCACATCTCTGGGCATTCGTGGTACCCCAAGCTTTCTTATTGGAAAAGTAGAAGGCAATGATCTGGTGACCCCCAAATTGTTAGTTGGCGCCCAAAGCTATGAAACACTCGCTGCGTTGTTGAACGAACTTGCCAGTGCTCCTGCTCAGGAGGCGGGGGAATAATTGCGTTTTTACCCGGCGTGACGCAGTATTTTGTCGCTGCGTTGCGCTATACCTTCCTATTCCTTAATCTACAAACTGCAGCCTACTCAATGTGTTATTAAGTGTTCAGGTTGTTCACATCATAGGCAATTACACCTAAGCTTCTTTTAAGCAATTGATAATAAGATAAAAAAACCAAAAATCTGATGCGCTATGGCTCTTAAACTATGCGCTTAAAGTGTTACATAGATGTAACACTCGGATTCAGTCACGCCCTTCACTTCCAAAAAAATTATTTAAAAACATACACATAAACAACTGGTACGGTCATTGCCCCTTATTAAGCCGGATAAGGTTCTGCGCGATGGACACCATCAGGGAGCGACCGGCCATCCACAGTATCTGAACACGGCGTACATGCCGGGGTCTGCTGCAAAGCAAGGTACTCACTTTTTGAAAATGATGACTTCTTCCGCGGTTAAAAGTGCTGAATTTACCTGATGTTAAATCAAAATAAGCGATTGACAGAGGACGATTATGAAACTTTTTAACTGTAAGCAGCTTGTCAGAGCCATGGGTGTCGCTCTGGTAAGCACAGCCGGCATATATGCCACCAGCACCACACCCGCCTACGCCAGTTTTTTCCCGCAACAGAATAATTCTGCCTGTATGGCCGAACAAGCGGGCTTTGGCCTTAATTGTACGGCCAATGATGTCAGGGTCAGTAAGGTCGATAATGTCACTAATACCGATGGTAGTACGCCAGTGGAATGTGTGCTGGGTGAACTGTTCACTTTTAAGGCTGATGTGACTATCACCACGACCGCTAACGAGCGTTATGACTATTCGGTATATTTGCCCGAAGGCTCCTGGAGCGCACAGGACTTTAATACCGACAATACATGCTCTGTCCTGATCGGGCGTACAGATGGCCCTGGTGTTGACCTGGAGGACGGCCAGGATGCGTGCGCCGATATCAGTAAGGCCGCGGGCTTTAGTCCTACACACTTGTATACTGGTGAAACCATTACTATGTTCTGTCGTGATGACGATAATTCGGGACAGGCCGAGTTTAATTATTGTGCGGCCTGGCATAACAAAGATGGTGCCGACTGTTCCGAGCTGGATCCTGCGGCACCGGGAACACCGTCTAAATGCCGTTGTGATGCCTTTGATATCGATGTATTTATCAAACCTGATCCACCAACTGTAGAAAAAGATCTGGTCACTACCAACACCCGCACGGAGCCAGGTGGTACCTATACTTTTGACCTTAGTCTGACCAACCCTAATGCTGAAAGCGCGTTATTCATTACCTCTTTGGAAGATCTGGTAGACACCAGTGCAGACGGCAGTTATGAGACCACGCTAGATCTTTGGGGCCCCACAGGCGCTGCAGGGTCTGCCGATGGTATTTATCTGACCGCCAGCAACTGTAGCCAGCCACCCAATGTTGGCAACGGTATTGGTGAGATAGCCCCCAGTGCGACGTATAGCTGTCAGTTCACGGTACAAATTGTTGATTCCGACTTGCCGGATGATCAAAGCCCTGAACTATACGACGACTTGATCAAACTGGCCCTGGAAGACAAAAATGGCTCACCTGTCATCGACGGCACCAGCTGTGCTGCGGTTGGCGGTATTGATGGTGAACATTGCAGTAACGTTGAGCAGGTCAATGTAACTAACCTGCCCCCTACTATCAGCGTGTTGAAAACGGCCAGTCCCACGCAGGTATCAGAGGCAGGTGCTGATGTTACCTACACCATTGATGTTACCAATACGTCAGATGCATGGGATTCTCCTGTTCTGTTAACTGAACTGATGGATGACCAGTTCGGTAACCTGGATGGTCAGGGCACGTGTAGTATCGGCGGCACGATTGCGTTGGGCGGCACCTACAGCTGTACCTTTACGCAGTTTATCAGTGGTACAGGTGCCGGTTCGCATACCAACACCGTTACTGCGAAAGCGACGGATAACGAGTTGGATGAAGCCATGGCGTCAGAGTCTGAAACAGTACTGATTAATGATATTCCATCTGCTATCACACTGGTAAAAACTGCCAACCCCACCGAAGTGCTTGAAACAGGTGATGATCCCAGCCAGGTTCGTGCTGTCGACTTTACCTTTGAATTTAGCGTTGATGATACAGGGGTGGATAGCGTGACGTTTGCTACGCTAACCGATGATGTCTTCGGTAACCTTACCGGGGCATGTATGGTAGATATGTTTGATGACGGTGATGATGGTAATGGTACCGTGGGCCCTCAACCGATCCCGCAGGAATCGCTTGCAGGCTTCATACTTTATCCCGGTGAAAGCGCCAGTTGTACAATTACGCAGGATCTGACTGGTAATGCCGGCGATATCCATGTCAACGTTGCTACAATCGACGGTACCGATGAAGATGGTCAGGCCGTACAGGCAGTAGATGATGCCACTGTGACCTTCCTTCCCGGCGATCCCGCAGCAGACATGAAATTTGCCGCCAGCATGCTGGTTGTAATTGAACTGCAAAATGCCGGTATCGAAAATGTCACGCTGACTGCACTTACTTTAGGTATTGCTGGTCCTAGTGTATTCACTGAAGACACAACTCCAGGATTCAGGTTGTACAACACCGGTGGTGTCTATGATGGTGCGTCCTATCCGTCATGTAACCAGGGTGAAGAACTGTCTTATAATGGCGGGCCCAGCGATACATACGCCTGTGCCTTTACCATTGAGTTTATCCCTGGTTTAGAAAACACCGACCCAATCAACTTCCTGGAAGACGTAGTTGCTACCGTTGAAGATGATGAAGGTGACGCGTCGTCTAACGACGTATCAATTCAGGTTCTGACAGTGGAATAGTCACAGGACAAGGGAAAGTCTTAATAGTGTAGATGATAAAGCCGGGGCAATAATGCCCCGGTTTTTTTTATCAACCGCCAATAGAATGAATAGATCTTCAGATATGGACTAGTTTTTTCCCTTCCCCTTGTTGCCGCCACCGCCGTTGCCACCACCTGCGCCATCCAGACTGATCGTCACGGTTGCTGAAGACTGTAGATTGCCATCACTGATGGTATAGCTAAAACTATCGCCATTTTTAAAGTTCTTCGCCGGGGTGTACTGTATCCTGCCATCGCTGAGGATCTGCACACTGCCCTTGCTGCCTTGTGTTGCACTTTTCACA
>CAZOYR010000148.1:0-6888 GCA_964584105.1 uncultured Alteromonas sp. | reverse complement strand
AATAGTTGTAATCAAAAAGAAAATTACAACCCATTGCATAAAATCAATGTAATACCTTATAGACCATGTAATACTGAAAGCGGTTGTCATCGAAAGATGAATTACGAGTGTCATAGCTAATAACAAAGCGTGCATACCCGTAAACCGGAACTTTGCTTTACTATCCGAAAAGATACCTACAAAACTGAGTAATAGAAAAAACTGCGCCCAGGGCATGAAGTCCAGAAAAGTAAAAATAGACTGGGGGCGAAACATTTCCACGAACATGTAGGCACAAATGCTTTTAAAGGCAAGTGACTCGGATTTAAAATAAGCCCATAAGTTTTTTACTCTCAGAAATAAAAAGTCCGAATCCTTAAAACTCTGTGCCTGTGTTCTCATAAAATTCTACTTCTTTATTGTAGTTATCAACGACAGTGTGGCTTCTTCAATCTGTTGCATACATTTATCAAAAAAGGCCTGATTTGTATTGAACGGATCGTGCAGATACACCGTTTTATTTGATGCAAATTGCCCTATTAGCACTTTATTTACGTTCGGGTACAGTGCGTCTAGTTCATCCAGATGGGCGGGCTCCATCACAATGAGCAAATCACCGTCAAGGGGTGTGTAGTCCATCATTTTAGTGGAGCGGTGTCGCTCAAGGTTGTAACCATGGCGCCTGGCATAGTCCAGCGTTTTATCAAAAGCCGGATCGCCACCACGGCAGTGCAAACCAAACGAGATAGCCGGAAAGCCAGCTTTAAGACTGACGGCCTCTCCAAAGGGGCTGCGGCATATATTGCCACTGCACACATAGATTAGGCGCTGCGTATCTTTAATCTTGTTGCCATTGGCGCTTTTATACGCGCCTAAATGCTTTTTGATGTTGAACTTTATGTAACGGGCAAGGCCGCGCTTGGAGCCGTAGGTATCGGCAATATACTGACTATAACTCAAGAGATTGGCTCCACACTGACTGCCTGCGAAGGAAAAGACGTATCTACAGCGGCATAGAGCTGCGCGTAGGCATTTACCATAGCCGGTTGAGAGAACGCCTCTTGTACACGCTCAATTGCTTGCTGGTTCACTTTACGTTCCTGCCAGGTGCTTACGCTGTTCTCAATGGCATCCGCTAATGCGTCTGCATTGATGTCCACCAGCGTGCCCTGCGCTTCATTTTGAATAATTTCCTGCGGTCCGCCACATTTAGTTGCTATAACCGGCAAGCCTGTAGCCATCGCTTCGATAGTACTGATAGAAAATCCTTCAGCGTCTGAGCTTAATACAAAGCCATCTAGGTTTTGCAAATATTCTGCCGTATCGTCAATAAAGCCAATAAAATGGACATTGGTTACGCCCAGTGACTGCATTTGTGCGTCCAGCTTTTCTTTAATCGACGCTTTCGGGTCGCCGGCAATGACCACCGCTACACGTAGGCCGCGCTGATTCAAGCGGTGTACGGTATCAACCAGAATATCATAGCGTTTTGATTTTCTTACGTTGCCCAGCGCCCCCAGTAAAAAAGTATCATCACTGATAGCCAGTTCGCTTTTTAACCGGGTAACACGAGTTGTACTGTACATGCTGGTATCAATACCATTATAAATGACACTGGTACGTTCAGGTACTAACAGGTTATGCTCCTGAATCTTTTGCTGGAGCGAATGGCTCACTGCCACAAACCGCGCGATGCCATTTCGCATAAACCACAGTTTCAGGCGTTTAAAACGTTCATTGGGCGACACATCCACCATGCCGTGGTAAGTTGCCACAACGGGCGTTCGGGTAATTAACCCGACGATACTGGCATACACGTTGGAGCCCAGAAGGTGAGACTGAATAAGGCCTATATTGTGTTGTTTTATTAACTGACACAAGGACTTAATGAAGCCAACGTTAAAGCTGCCTTTTGAGTCAATTATGATCGGTTCTATACCTTTGGCGCGTAATTGCTTTGCCACATATCCCTCGCCACGAATAACGGCGACAGAATCGGTATTGAGGCCTCGTATTTTATCGGCTAATGTGATGAACACATCTTCAGCCCCTCCCGGGCCGGTTGTGTCAATCAAGTGCATAATTTTATAGGTCATAATGAGGTGTAAGGCGTTAGCCGAAAAACTTCCTATTTTTTACTACTAAAGACAAGGATAACAAGCAAAATCCTTGCTGCATACTGGACATTGTTGTAACGCCATGGAAAAAACCGCAGTATTAATTTTTGACGCAGCACAACGAAGTGCACTGGCCACTACCCGCGCATTGGGGAAGCGTTCTGACATTCAGGTTTTCACCACTGACAGTCACGAACAGGCCCTGGCGGGATGCTCTCGCTACAGTCATCAATACCTGACGTGCCCAAATCCTTCTGATGATACGCAGAAGTTCCTCAACTGGGTTAATGACACCGTAATAAAGTATGAGATTGACTTTTTATTGCCCGTTACTGAAGTGACCAGTCGTACGTTGGTGCAGCATCGGGATGCGCTGCCTCCATGCAAACTCCCCTTCGCGGATATCGATACGTTGCTGTCTTTAAGTGATAAGTCTGCACTGAACCATCTGGCAGAATCCCTTGGCGTACCGGTGCCCGCCTCCCAGTACTGTCAGCGCGCGTCAGATATCGACCACAATGCCATCCGTTTTCCCTGTGTGCTAAAGCCGGCGCTGTCTAAAGTATTGGTGGACAACCAGTGGCTGGAAACTCAGGTACATATTGTACACAGCGACGCGCAGTTACGGCAGTTAACCGAAGACAAGGTTTATTTCAATAACCACCCCTTTATGGTGCAGCAATACATTGATGGTCATGGTGCCGGCGTGTTTTGCTATTACCAGAAAGGCGAGGCAAAGGCCTTTTTTGCCCATAAACGGCTACGCGAGAAGCCGCCTTCTGGTGGTGTAAGTGTATTAAGCGCTAGTGCGCCCATTAACCCGGATATGGAAAAGCACGCCAGAGCACTGCTTGACGCGGTGAACTGGCACGGTGTGGCAATGGTGGAATTTCGTGTGGCAGCAGACGGCACGCCGTATCTGATGGAAATCAATACCCGTTTGTGGGGGTCATTGCAACTGGCCATTGATGCCGGCGTCAGCTTTCCGGAACTGTTGTTTGATGGCGAGTACAAAACGCTGGAGCGCCAACGTGGATTTAAAGAAGGCGTGCAGCTTCGCTGGCTATTAGGCGATGTGGATAATCTTTACCTACAGCTGAAAGATAAAACACTTGGCACCAGCGAAAAACTTCGTGCAGTAGGCACCTTTTTAACACCAAAGTTCGGTAACCGTCGTCACGAGATCAACCGTATGGATGACATGGGCCCGTTCTGGTATGAACTTAAGCATTATCTGTAATTATTATGATTAAGCAACTGGTAAAAAACACGCTGGCGTTTGCTGCCGGTTCGCTTGGCTGGTCGATGGTCAGGCGTGGCAATAAAAAGCTGATAATTTTGATGTATCACCGCGTATTGCCGGTAAATGATCCTCGCTATCAGCGCGAAGAGCCTGGCATGGTGGTGTCGGATAAAACCTTTGCCATGCATATGCAAACCCTGCACAACGAAAAAGTGCCGGTGATGACCGTTTCTGACTGGCTTTCGCAACCTGAAGCCACCCGCGCCCCGCTAACTGTCGCCATTACCTTTGATGATGGCTGGCTGGATAACTACGAGTTCGCGTTCCCGGTATTAAAGCAATTTGGCTTTCGATCTACCCTGTATGTGGTGACCGACTTTTTAGGCAAGCCTGCGCCTTTCTGGCCCAATAAAGTCCTACAGTTATTGTTAGCTGAGGATGTGCAGCCTACGGATGACTGGGGGCCGCTATTGCGGCTTATCGACAAACGCATTTCGCTGCCCTTAAACAGGGAGGAAGCCGCCCAGGTTATTGATCATCTTAAAAGCCATTCAGATCATGAAATTTATAACGCGCTGGCGGCCATTCCGGTAACCCAGGATAGCCCTGTTGAAATGATTTCTACTGAGCAACTGCTTGATGCAAAAGACACGATGGGCGTTGAAGTTGGCAGCCACACCCGCAGGCATTACCGGCTTAAAGACGGGCTGAGTGAAACGCTGCTGCATGAAGAAATTGTTGATGCCAAGCATATTTTGCAGGACATGACCGGTGCGCCCGTCACCACGTTTTGTTTTCCTAATGGTGATTTTTCACAAGCTGCGCACCAGCTTGTTCAATCACATTATCAGGCCGCTGTTACCACTATGCGTGGTATCAACAGCGCCCGTGACTTTGATGCGCACAAGCTCCTGCGTATCGGGGTACATAATGATATCAGCGATACACCGCTGAAGTTTAAAGCCAAGCTGTCAAATCTCTTTTAGCTGGCAAATGTTATAAAGGATACTCGTTTTAATGAGCGATAAAAACCTGAAGTATAAGTACGTTATTACCTCCGGGTGGTGGTGTGGCGATGACCCGAATGAAAAGCGAGTTCGTTACGGAAGCGAAGAAATCCGGTCGGTTTCTTTTTTCCGCAAGTGGAAAAAGTCCGTGCTGGAAAACACACAGCCGCAAAAAATTCTTATCGTTGACAGCAACTCGCCGACCAAACCTGATGCAGAAGACCTTAACGATGTTGAATTTGTTTCGTTGTCAGAAAATGCGGGACACAGCACGGCACACACGGGGAAGTACTGTGGCTATATGCGCTCAGTGATAATGGGGCTCACCTACGCATCTTTGTGCGACTGCGATTATTGGGTCTATGTTGAACAGGATGCTCTGTTACAGGGTGAGGGAATCATTGAACACTGTATTGAACAGATGGAAAAACCGTATATGTTTGGTGATGCGACTGGCGTGCCGCAGTTACTGCAACAAAGTATGATCATCATTCGCAGAGATGGGTTCGAAGATTTTCTGAAATATCTTAATAATATTGAACTTGCCGACAATCAAATGCCGCCTGAAACAAAGTTTGCGCTCGCCGCAAGTCCTAAGCTGCGTGCGCTTCCGCGCACCCTGTTCATGCCTAATACTAAAAAAAGTTGGACGCGCAAAAAGCTACGTCCATTGATTAGGTTTCTCGTTGCTCGATTACGCGGTTATGAGGATCTACCTATTGGTTATGGGCGTGCCAGACCTATAGAGTTTAGTGACAGCTATTTATATTTCCAACATGCAAGTGAGGAAGAGCTTTCAGCGTATTACGAGAAAAACGAGCAGCGTCAAAACCTCGATCTGGTGAAGGATTAAAACGTGGTAGATAAAAACTTTATTTTTTTAGCAGGTCATCATCGCAGTGGCACATCATTGTTACATGAAATTATCAGAAACCACGACGATATTACTGGCCTGACTAACACAGATGTACCTGAAGATGAGGGTCAACATGTACAAAGCGTGTTCAAAAGTGCGAAGCACTTTGGCGGCCCCGGTAAGTACATTTATGAAACTGAGTCTTATATGGATGAGACTCATCCACTGGTATCCAGCAGCTCTGCGCAGCAAATCTGGAATGACTGGTCACGATACTTTTAAACGGAATCATCTCACTTTATTGAGAAAAGCCCACCAAATTTGATTCGGTCCCGGTTTCTTCAGGCGTTATTTCCGAACAGCAAATTTGTTGTTATTTTACGGCATCCCGTGGCAGTGAGTTATGCAACACAGAAGTGGAGCAAGACATCTACAAAATCACTCATTGAGCATACATTACGTGGCTACGAAATCTTTGCAGAAGATGTCCGTCATTTGGATTCTGTTTACGTATTGCGATATGAGGATTTTGTTTGCTCGCCTCAAGCTACCATTGATAAAATTTTTGCATTTCTGGAGATGACGCCCGTTACTGTAACGCATGATGTCAGACAAAACGTGAATGAAAAATATTTTGATATGTGGCGAGAAGAGAGAAAATCGCTTTGGAATAAAGTCAGCTTTCCCGTTTCCGCTAAACTCGAACAGCGATTCCAGCGCTTCGGATACAGCCTTGAAAACATTGAAGCGCTGCCGGATAGCAATCTTTTGTCATAACGATATTAATTGCCAAAGTTCATTCACATTTTGCACTATTCAAAGCTCTGGCTTTGAATAGTGAATCCCCGCCCTTTCGTAAATTCGAAAAATCAGTTTCTCATTTTTCTCTATATAGTTCAGTGCTTTGGGCGTCCACATTTTTGCGCGATCCTGGGAGGATTCAGTTACATTCACGCGCTCTTTAGATCTGGCGTAGTCGCTATATTTTTTTGCATAACCATGCTCTGTGAGCAACTCAGCAAGCTGATTGTTCAAATTTTCCTGCTGTATAAAATGAATATCCGCAATATCATCAAATGGCTTTTCACTGTTGATATACGCCTGGGAAAGGGAAGATAAAACCGACTCAGGCTGTTTGAAAAACATCTGAATGAACTGAACGGTCTGATCGCCTACTCCCTCGATGTTTTTTCCTTCTAACCTGCCATGGATCATGGCCATTTGCATCAAATCCACATATTCATCTAAGGAAAGATCGGGGAAATTCGGGAAGTTCTTTTCTAATAACTCAGCTTGTAACGGGGGGTACTTCTGCCACCATTTATAGGTATATGCTGACATGAAGCGAGAATAGGGGTTTCTGATAATCGTGGTAATCTTTTTGTCCCGATACTTGTCTGGTATCTGACAAAAGCAACCATGTTGATCTCTAGGGCGTTTAACGTGCTTTACCTTGATATTTGGCAACATCAATTCTTCAAAGAAAGGTTTTGATGTAACATGCACGCCATCGGTTATCTTTCTGAGTAAACTTCGGTCTGCTAACTGGAGCGCGTAAATCTCTCTTAGAACAGCTCTGGCAAAGGTGCTACCGGTTTTGGGGTAGTTAATCAATACGAATGAGTCCGTCACTACCATATCGTTTCCTTAATAGCAGCTGAAAGTCTTGTCATAAATTAGCGAAGA
>CAZOYR010000147.1:3521-6919 GCA_964584105.1 uncultured Alteromonas sp. | reverse complement strand
AGTACCGGAAATCATACTGAGGTTATCGGCAGTCAGGATAAATGTGTGAATATTTAGTGACATTTCTCAGTATAAAGAGCGGATTTTAAACGTTTTCAGATGGTTCGGTTATGGTAGACTGACTTTTATCGTTAGCTGAGTACCGAAAACGGAACATTTCTTTGGCAGAGTTGGTCGCATCGCAGCTGTCCTGCACGAAACGCGATAAAGTATTATTTGAATCGCTGTCTTTGTTGTTATCACCGGGGCAGCTGGTGCATCTTCGTGGGCCCAACGGGGCGGGGAAGACCAGCTTACTGAGAATACTGGCAGGCCTGAGTCAGCCTGATTCGGGTACGGTTACATGGAATAACCGCGCAGTTGACGGCGAATTCAGAAGCCGCATGGTGTACCTGGGACATAAAGCGGGATTAAGCGCAGGCTTAAGTGCAATAGATAATCTGACATTTTGGTGTGCGCAGCATCATGTCGCGGTTTCTCAAACGGCACTTTTCGACGTATTGGAATTGCTTGGGCTGGTGGGGCTTGAAGAGATTCCCGTGCGTTTGTTATCGGCCGGGCAGCAGCGACGCGTTGCGCTGGCCAGGTTGTGGCTTAAATGTTCAGATGTGTGGATTCTTGATGAGCCATTTACCGCTCTGGATACTGATGGTGTGGCACTTATCCAGGCGCGTTGCGAGTCATTTGTCCGGCAGGGCGGGGCAGTGATCGTCACTTCGCATCAGCCACTGAGCATGAAAGATATGCCGGTCAGCGTTATCGAGCTCGAGGTGCATTCATGAACGCCTTGTATACCGGTGTGTTTAAGCGCGATCTGTCCCTGGCTTTTCGGCAAAAAGGAGAGCTACTTCAGCCTCTTATGTTTCTGCTTATCGTTGTATGTCTTTTTCCCATAGGCGTGGGACCTGCCCCTGAGATCCTGCAGCGAATCAGTCCCGGCGTCGTCTGGATAGCCGCAATTTTGTCAGGATTGCTGGGGATGGAGCGGCTTTTTAAAGATGACTTCAACGATGGCACGCTCGAGCAGATGATGCTTAGCGGACTTCCTCTTTCCGGCATCGCCCTGTCTAAAGTGTTCGCTCACTGGTTGGTGAGCTTTTTGCCCATTATCTGTTTATCACCTGTTCTGGCGATGTTTCTACATATGTCGCTACCTATGTATCAGGCGCTGATTATTACATTATTATTAGGAACACCGCTTCTTTCGCTCATCGGTGCCATAGCGACAGCCCTGACCGTTGGCCTCCAGCGAGGTAATTTGTTGGTGTCACTGCTACTACTGCCAGTATTTATACCGCTGTTGATTTTTGCCACCTCTGCGGTAGAGTCAGCAGCTATGCAGTTATCATTTGGCCCCCAGGTGGCTATCATATCTGCAATGACATGCCTGGCCCTGGCCAGTGCACCGTTTGCCATCTCGTATGCCTTAAAAGTGAGTCAGCACTGATGTGGAAGTGGTTACACCCTTATGCAAAGACAGAGAGAGTGTATGCCTTATGCAGCACACTGCAGCCCTGGTTTGCGATTTCAGCCATCGTGCTTTTACTTGCAGGCAGTGTATGGGGCTTGCTCTATGCGCCTGCCGATTATCAACAGGGCGACTCTTTCAGAATCATTTATTTTCACGTACCTGCTGCCATGCTCTCTATGAGTACCTATGTTGCGATGGCAATAGCGGCACTGGTCGGAATTGTCTGGCAGTGGCGCACCGCATTTATGGCAATGATAGCGATGGCTCCCGTGGGCGCTGCCATGACATTCATCGCCCTGTTTACCGGTGCTGCCTGGGGTAAGCCGATGTGGGGGGCATGGTGGGTATGGGACGCCAGACTGACATCAGAGCTCATACTGTTGTTTTTGTATTGCGGCGTGATAGCCCTCTACAACGCGTTTGATGATAAACAGCAGGCAGGCAAAGCGGCGGGCGTTATGGCGCTGGTGGGCGTGGTGAATGTGCCGATTATTCACTTTTCCGTTGAATGGTGGAACACCCTGCATCAGGGCGCCACAATTACCAAATTTGATAAGCCGTCAATGGCGACAGAAATGCTCTGGCCACTACTGATAAATATTCTGGGGTTTGTGTGTTTTATCGCGTGGGTGACTTCGTTAAGACTGAAAAACGAAATTCTTAGAAGAGAATGCGGCCGGCCTTGGGTGACATCTGTCATCAGCGGCGAATCTGGGAGTTCACATGCAGTTTAATTCTTTCAGCGACTTTCTGGCGATGGGGGGATACGGGTTTTATGTCTGGTTATCCATCGGGGTTTGTTTTGCTAGCATGCTATTACTTGTGGTAGTCAGCAAAATGGAGAAGCGCCATTTGCTGAAGGTCATCAGAAAAGAAGCTGCGCGCAAAGAAAGAATGCGCAATGCAAAACAAGCAAAACGCACTGCGCCAGTATAAATACGGAAACACTTTATGACCCCCCGAAGAAAGCAACGACTCATGGTGATAAGCGGGATTGTTGTGCTGATAGGCGCGGCGGTATCGCTGATGCTCTATGCACTCAATGACAATATAGATTTATTTTATACACCCTCTGAGATTATCGAAGGGAAGAACGGACAGACGCCTCAGGTAGGCCAGCGACTGCGCATTGGTGGCATGGTTGTACCGGGTACCGTAGACAGAAACAGTCAGACGCTGCAGGTTGCCTTTGAGCTCGTCGATACCGGTCCCGCCGTCACGGTGTTGTACAATGGCATTTTGCCGGACTTATTTCGAGAGGGGCAGGGGATTGTGGCCACCGGGACGCTGGTTGACCCTTCTACCATAGAAGCGCACGAGGTACTGGCGAAACACGATGAAGAGTATATGCCCCCTGAGCTTGCTGAAAAAATGAAAGGCATCAGGCATGTGAAGCCTGATTCGGGAGGCGCACAGTGATACCAGAGCTGGGTAATATTGCGCTAACGCTGGCGCTGGTGAGTGCTATACTCCTGGCGGTATACCCGCTGTGGGGTGCTCAGACCAACCAGTCAGCCCTGATCGCCACGGCCCGGCCGCTCGCCTTTGGCATGTTTACATTTACCGTAATCGCTTTTTTCTGTTTGTCTTACGCATTCGCGACTGACGATTTTTCACTGAGCTATGTTGCACAGCACTCTAATTCACGGTTGCCTATCCATTATAAGCTTACTGCTGTATGGGGGGGACACGAGGGCTCGTTTCTGCTGTGGGTGTTAATGCTGTCATTGTGGACGGTTGCAGTGGCTGCCTTTAGTGGCAGTATTCCTCAGCAGGTGGTTGCCCGGGTACTATCTGTACTTGGTATGGTGGCTGTGGGATTTTATTTGTTCATGCTGTTAACCTCTAACCCCTTCACCAGCATGCTCCCCTTCATGCCCGTAGATGGGCGAGACCTGAATCCGCTTTTACAGGATTTTGGCATGAT
>CAZOYR010000147.1:0-3421 GCA_964584105.1 uncultured Alteromonas sp. | reverse complement strand
GGCACGCTACTACCGCTGGTTCACAAAGAATTGGGTTTAGGCTCCATTTCTATCGGCGCGCCATTTTTTAATAAAATGTTTGTTTACCTGATCGTTCCGTTTGTACTTTTGCTGAGTATCGGACCACTGTCCCGTTGGAAAAATCAGCCGGTTTCTGCCTTATACCGTCAGATAGTAATTGCGCTTGGGATAAGTTTCACCGCTGCATTGCTCATATTCTTTTCATACTCACAACAGGCCTACATGGCGGTGCTGGGATTAACACTGTCTTTCTGGATCCTGATCGCATCAGTGATGGAAGTCACCCAGCGACTCAGCGCGATGGATTCATCGACAAGTCTGTTTACACGGCTCAGGTTGCTTACCCGCAGTCACTGGGGAATGATTTTAGGCCATGTGGGATTTGCGGTTACGCTGATCGGTATTACGCTGGTGTCTAATTATGAACAGGAACGTGATGTGCGCATGCTTCCTGGCGAACAATTAACAATTGGCGATTACACGTTCGCATTCAAAGGTATTGAAAAGCGGCAGGGGCCGAACTATGAGGCAGATGCCGGACAATTCATCGTTTATGAAAATGGTCAGATGCTGACACAACTTGAGCCGGAGAAGCGCATCTATACCGTTCAGCGCATGCCGATGACAGAAGCGGCTATTCATTCTACGCTTACCCGGGATCTCTTTATCGCGCTGGGCGAGCCGTTGGATGATGGTGCATGGGCGGTCAGAGTGTATATCAAACCCTTTGTTGTCTGGATTTGGGGCGGGGGCGCGATTATGGCGCTGGGTGGCATCTGCGCAATGAGCGATAAGCGTTATCGGATGTCGGCGCTGGCCAGATTCAGAAAAAAGCCAGCGAATGCTGAGGTGATGGAGGAACACGCATGAAAAAGTCTTGGCTTGTTATTATCCCTGTCATGCTCTTTATTCTGGTAGCCGCTTTTTTATACAGCGGCCTGTCTTCGGACCCGCGTCAACTTGACTCGCAAATCGCCGGGCAACCATTTCCGGAATTTTCACTTCCTGACTTGATGGTGCCGGATAAAACTTATACGCAAACATCGTTTAAAGGACAGGTTACCATTGTCAATGTCTGGGGCGTGTGGTGTGTTACCTGCGCTGTAGAAATGCCGTATCTCACACACTTAAAAGAAACCGAGGGTGTTCGCTTCGTCGGTCTGTATTTTGATCAGGACCTGGACCCTGATAATGGCACTAAAACCCTGAATCGTGTTCAGCAGGAAGTTACCGATCTACTCAGTCGTTACGGAAACCCTTATGCCTTTAATATTTTCGATGTTTATCGCGACACCTCACTGGATCTCGGTGTAACAGGTGCCCCCGAGCACTTTGTTATTGACCGTGAGGGTATAGTGCGGATGCATCATGTAGGCGATATCAATGAAAGAGTCTGGAGAAATAAAGTCGGGCCAATGTACCAGCGGCTCGTTGACCAGGATACCGAAAATGCCCGTAGCGCAGAAGGAGCCGGACGGTGATCAGAGCCTGGTTATTTATGTTTTTGTTCGTGTCCTCTCTGGGCTGGGCAGCACAAAGCAGTTATGAATTTGACAGTGATGCGCAACGAGAGTCATTCAACAGATTGACGGCTGTGTTGCGATGCCCCATGTGCCAGAACCAGAACATTGCTGATTCCGATGCTATGATTGCGCATGACATGCGCCGTAAAGTGCATCAGTTACTGCAGGACGGCAAAACAGAGGAACAGGTGATCGCGTACATGAAGGCCCGCTATGGTGATTTTGTTTACTACGAGCCGCCTGTGACGATTGGCACCATCTGGTTGTGGCTCATACCGGTAATTTTTATTACCTGCGCCACCATTATAGTGGTGAAACGACGCAAACCTCAGGTGTCGGCAGATATGGCGGAAAAGCTGGCCAAAGCGAATGAAATACTGAAGCAGGACAAGTCATGACCTGGTCTGTATTTCATCTTTTTGTTGCTGCAATGATTACCTTTTTAATTACCCTGGTGGTATTACCCATATGGTGGCAGCGAGCAGCTAAACGACAAAGACATACCACTAATGTGGCCCTCATCCGCCAGCGGCTCAGCGAATTATCAGTAGAAGCGGAGCAGGGACTGATTACAGAGCACGATATGCGTCAGGCGAGTGATGAGCTTAAGCTTGCGCTGGTGGAAGAGCATGATGCTGAGGAAAAACAGAGTTCTGCATTACGCTACTCTGTTACTGCATTAATAGCGGTGAGCGCATTGGCTATCGGATTTTATGTCTACAGTAATGTGAATCAACTAGCCGGATTGAAACGTCAACAGGAAGCGGTGGCAGCCCTTCCCGTGCTGTCCGAGAAGCTAACCAGTACGAGCGCTGCAAACTTCAGCACCGAGGACGTACAAACGTTATCAATTGCTATCCGGCAGCGATTACGCAGCGAGCCCGAGGATGCGCAGGGGTGGATGTTCCTGGGCAGGTTGAATATGTCGCTCGGTAAACAGGATGAAGCGTTGAATGCGCTTGAGAAAGCGTTCTCTATCAGTCAGGATCCACAGATAGCAACCAGCTACATTCAGGGGTTGTTAGCTACCGGTGAGCGCCCGCGTATCGCGCAAGCACAAACGGTGCTCTCCGCGTTGATTGCAGATTCTCCCGAAAACACCAATTATGCGCTGATGATGGCTGTGGCCTCTGCGCAACTGGGTGATCTGGCTGCGACCGAGCGTGCGTTTTCGAAGGTAGATAATCTACTGCCTGCTGACAACCCGCTTAAGCAGGATTTACAGTCCAGAATCACGCAGATGCGAGGGGCTGGTAAATCCGGCGCAGATGAATCAGCAAAGCAAGCGACACAAGTTGAACTTACCATTGGTGTCGATGATAAAATTGATGTGAAGACATTTCCTTCACAGGGGTATCTGGTTGTATTCGCGCAGAGTACCGATAATGAAAACCGAATGCCGGCTGCGGTCGTAAAACTGCCTTTACCGTCATTCCCGGTCACGGTCACGTTGTCCGAGAGTGATGCGATGGTCGCGGGTTATTCACTTAACACCTTGTCAGAAGCCCGTGTAGTCGCCCGCATTTCTGCTGACGAGGATGTCGCAATAGCCCCTGGCGAGTGGCAGGGAAGTATTCAGATTTCGCTTAGACAAGGACAGTCCGTCCAACACACATTAACAATTGATAAGGAATTGTAGTGAGAACAATTAAACATGCCATGGTTATCGGCCTTCTTATGGTCTCCGGCATTATATCTGGTTGCGCATCAAATGGCGCCAGCGAACAGGCTCAGGAAGCTGATCCCGCCAATATTTCAGATCCACGGGATCCACTGGAAAGCGTTAACAGGCTGACCTGGACCTTTAACTGGGAGTATCTGGATAATTATCTGATTCGGCCCGTTACCGTCGGTTATGTCGCCGTTATGCCGCAGTT
>CAZOYR010000146.1:0-6953 GCA_964584105.1 uncultured Alteromonas sp. | reverse complement strand
TAAGTAATACCTGCTTGCCATTGGCGATATCTCCCTCAGGTAAGCTGAAGCCGCGGGGAGAGTTAGCGTTATCTGAGCAGCCCGCGACCAACACACACAATACGCCTAATATCGGAATAATTTTCATGGCTCATTCCTCGGTGATTTTTATAAGCATAGCCCAACAGACTAAAACTGCGGACTGACTGTCAGACTAAACCCATCATCGCACCAGGCTTTGACCTTATATTGATTTACCGCAAATAATTAAAAGTAAATATCCAGCTCCATGGCGTACACCTTCTGCGCGCCTTGCGCCTCATGCAGAAAAAGCGTGATCATATATTCGCCCCTGTCGATTTCGATGTAGTCGCGCTGATAAACCGCGTCAGGGCCAGCGAAATTCAGCGCATCATCAAGCGGTTGATCATAGTAAAATGACATAAACTTCCAGGACTGGGCCGGCGCGTCATCAAACTGTATTAATTCTGGCTCTACAAGCACCTTACTGATTGTGTTGCCTATTGCACTTACAACAGTATGCGCGTCGTACAGAAACATACGCTTGCCGCGCTTCTCAATAGACTCCCCGTACGGTTTAAGTGGGATAGAGGAAATTTTCGAACTTTCCCGCGCAGTATTAGTTTCTAATAACGAAGCAAAATAGGTTAAAAACTGATTATTAGCATCAAGCACCGGGGTAAGAACATTGTCGGGGTATGAAAAATCCTCATAGCTCAATTCAAAACCATTCAGGGTGACAGTACGATTTTTTTGATGATTGGACAGATACTGCTCCGCCAGTACGGTTATTTGTCGCTCCCCTTTTTTCTGTTCATCAATGAGCGCCTGATACTCCGTTTGATCAAGCGTTTGCCCTTTTTGATAGCTGTTAAACAACGTCCATTTTCTTTCATCAAAACGGTCGTCGAATGGAATTTCGTTGAGCAGTCGATAGCGGAAAAAAGCAGACTCAGTACTTATTTTCTTGAGCTCGCCAAAGTGAAAAGTTAACCAATGACTACGGCCATAGCTGATTACTGTCCAACCTTCTGATGGTGAAAAAGTAAATGAAGGGGCACCAAACTTGTCGAGTACTGTTTGCAGATTAGCGCCAGGATTAATCCCATAAACCCCGTCATTAAGATCTATTTGTCGGCTTTCAACTTCCGGTTGCTGCTTTGTATTTTCCAACTCAATCGTGAGCGCTTTGCCTACCTGGGTTTCTACAGTACCCAAACTTATCTGAACTGCGCCATTAGGCGCTATTGGCGTCAATTTGCGGGAAACGCCCTGTTTGTCTTCACAGGAAAGAATGAGCTCAGCGGTCAGCCATAGACGGTTATTTCTTTTGGACAGGTCTACCTTTCTGTCAATGAGTGCTATTACGTCAGCGCCGTGTTCTTTCGCTTTATTTTCAAATCGCTTTAAAAGTTTACTGGTTTCTTGCTCAATCTCTGCCGTTACAGCCCGACTAGGAAGGTGGCCCGACAAGGTGACAGTATCCAGCACCTCATAATCACAGGCTGGAAAATGACTAACAAACTCAACCGTTGAAGCATCTGCAGTTTTTTGTCCGACGGCTAGAGCACTGAATAACAGGCCTGCAAGTGAGACGCAGACCGGGGTAAAATTCCTTTTCATAAAGCCTCCTTTATCATCTGTTACTAACATGCGATTAACACAACATAAAGTCAACCGATGCACCGCATATTTAACAGACGAAAAAAAAGCGCCGTAAAGGCGCTTTTCTCTTGAAACCAATCTTAACGACGGATACCAAGACGCTTAATAAGGTCAAGATAACGCTGTGCGTTTTTGCCTTTCAGGTAATCAAGAAGCTTACGACGCTGGCTAACCATGCGAAGCAGACCACGGCGAGAATGGTGATCTTGCTTATGGCTGGCAAAATGCGACTGAAGCTTGCCGATATTGTGCGTTAGCAGTGCAATTTGCACTTCTGGTGAACCAGTATCACCTTCTTTAACGCCGTATTCAGCGATGATGTTCGCGGTTTCTTCTTTAGTTAGTGACATAATATTCTCCTGATTGAGAGTGAAAGCTGGCCGATCACTAATTCAGCCAGCTTAATAAGAGCGCGTATTATAATGGGCTTATGCTGTGGTGCAAGTCCGGATTAAATAAATCTTTATCATTCATACACAACGCGCCGTTTAGGATTAACATAAACCGTGTCTGATAAAGCTGCTGGCTGGTCCTTAGGCTGTGTAACACCCTCGCCGACACCCAAAAAAACAGACTCATCAGACAGCTGGTGATAAACCCGGTAATGCTGACCTGCCACGTATAGCGCTTTTTGATCGGGTCTGACACTCTGACCATTTTCAAAGCGTTTTTTCTCGCTGTCATTCAGCGTGACCGCAGATAAGCGGGCAACGGCGCTATCCATAGGCAACAATAAACTGTCCATCTGCGAATAGTCATCGTTGTGGATAGCCTGCTTCAATGACTCGAGCTGCTCAATGGTGACCATTTTATCAGAGGGGTAATCAGCCACTTCTGTACGATGTAAGGCCGTAACATACGCGCCACACCCCAGCTTCTGGCCCAAATCATCAACCAGGCTACGAATATAAGTGCCCTTGCTGCATTTCACGCGCATTGAGACATACGGTAATGCTATCTCGGTCACCTCAAGCGCGTAAATTTCAATATCCCGGGGCGGCCGGTCTATTTCTATGCCCTGCCGGGCATAAAAATACAAAGGTTTACCCTGATGTTTTAATGCCGAAAACATTGAGGGCACCTGCTGACTCTTACCTTTAAAACTCAGACAAGCAGCCACAACGTCGGTGTCGCTTACCGTTACAGGTCGTTCCTCAACCACCTCACCATCTGCATCAGATGTTGTGGTACGCACACCAAGCTGTGCGGTCACCTCATACGTTTTCTCAGCGTCCAGCAGAAACTGAGAAAACTTAGTGGCTTCCCCTAAACACACCGGCAACATGCCCGATGCTAACGGGTCCAGAGCCCCCGTGTGCCCCGCCTTTTGCGCCTGAAACAGCCAGCGCACTTTTTGCAGCAATTGATTAGAGGAGCCGCCAACCGGTTTATTCAATAGCACGATACCGTTGACCGCGCGGCCCTTACGTCTTCTTGCCATTTAGTTTTGCTCGTCCTCGTCACCCTGTTGTCTGGCCTTGTCATTCGCAACAACTTCTGAAACCAGACTGGAGATACGCATACCTTCTGTGATGGAGGTATCCTGGAAAAAGTGAAGGTGAGGAACAGAACGCATCCGCAAACGCTTAGCCAACAACCCCCGAATAAATCCCATATATTCGTTAAGCTGTTTAATCTGCGCCTTGTCGTCGACATCTTCACCATAAATCGTAACAAACACTTTCGCATGCGCGAGATCGCGCGACACCTCGACATCTGATACCGTGATCAACGGCAGGTCGCCCACCCGGTGTTTGTATTCATTTTGTATGATACTGGCAACTTCTTTATGAACTTGCTGACCTACGCGGTCTGTGCGAGAAAATTCCCGTGCCATAACTTACCCCTGTCTATGCTATACAGACAAAAACGGGGGCGTATCGCCCCCGCTTAACTTATGCCTGACGCTGATTAAATCTGGCGAGCAACCTCAACCGTTTCGAATACTTCGATTTGGTCACCCACTTTTACATCGTTATAGTTCTTAACGCCGATACCACATTCCATACCATTACGTACTTCCTGGACATCATCTTTATAACGACGCAGCGACTCAAGTTCGCCTTCGTAGATTACAACGTTTTCACGCAGTACACGGATCGGTGCGCTACGCTTGATAATCCCTTCCGTCACCATACAACCGGCAATCGCACCCAGTTTTGGCGACTTAAAGACATCACGCACTTCTGCCAGTCCAATGATTTCCTGCTTGAATTCTGGTGCCAGCATACCGCTCATTGCGGCTTTCACTTCATCAATCAGGTTATAGATAACACTGTAATAGCGAAGATCGATTTCCTCGGCTTCAAGCATACGACGCGCAGACGCATCAGCACGTACGTTAAAGCCCAGCACGATAGCGCCAGAAGCAGCAGCCAGAGACGCATCCGTTTCTGTGATACCACCTACACCGCTACCGACAATGTTAACTTTAACTTCTGCCGTTGACAGCTTCGCCAGTGATTCAGCAATCGCCTCAACAGAGCCCTGTACATCGGCTTTAAGTACGATGTTAAGTTCACTGACTTCACCAGTTTCCATGTTCGCAAACATGTTTTCCAGCTTAGCTTTTTGCTGGCGGGCCAGTTTAAGCTCACGTTTTTTCTGATGACGCTTAGAAGCAACTTCACGCGCTTTACGCTCGTCTCTGACGACCGCAGCGTCTTCACCGGCAACCGGTACACCAGACAGACCTAATACTTCCACAGGTGTAGACGGACCCGCTACTTTGATTTCCTGACCATGCTCATCGCGCATCGCCCGAACGCGGCCGTACTCTTCACCACAAAGCAGAATATCACCGGCTTTAAGTTCACCTTCCTGAATCAGTACCGATGCAACCGGACCACGGCCTTTATCAAGGCGTGACTCAATGACGATACCGCGACCAGGCCCTTTTTCTACTGCCAGTAAATCAAGCACTTCAGCCTGCAGATTGATGGCTTCAAGCAGATCATCGACACCCATACCTGTTTTAGCAGATACGTTGACAAACTGGTGCTCGCCGCCCCACTCTTCTGAGATAACTTCCAGCTGAGAAAGCTCGGTTTTAACACGATCCGGGTCAGCGGTTTCTTTATCCATCTTGTTAACCGCAACGATTAACGGCACACCGGCTGCACGACTGTGTTGGATCGCCTCTTTGGTTTGCGGCATCACACCGTCATCTGCAGCAACCACCAATACAACGATATCTGTAGCATTTGCACCACGTGCACGCATCGCTGTAAACGCGGCGTGTCCGGGCGTATCCAAGAACGTTACATCACCCGTTTCGCCCTGCACTTTGTATGCACCGATGTGCTGAGTAATACCACCGGCTTCGCCGTCAGCCACTTTCGCGCGACGGATATAATCCAGTAACGACGTTTTACCGTGGTCAACGTGACCCATGATGGTCACAACAGGAGCACGGGAGACTTTTTCGCCGTCTTCGGTACCTTCTGCCAACAATTCTTCTTCAAGCGCGTTATCGTTGACCAGCTCATATTTGTGGCCAAGTTCCTCAACCACAAGAACAGCGGTATCCTGGTCAAGCACCTGATTAATAGTTGCCATCTCACCCATTTTCATCATGGCTTTGATAACAGCATTCGATTTAATAGCCAGCTTACTGGCCAGCTCGCCCACAGTAATGGTTGCGCCTAACTTAACGACACGCTCTACTGGCTGGGCAGGTTTATTAAAGCTTTGCTTCAAATGTTCTCCTGCGTTTTTCTTCGACTTTTTACGACGTCGGGAAGAGCGCTCTACCTGCAAATCTTCTTCGTCTTCTGCTTCCTGTGCGTAGCGGTTAGAGTGAAGGTGCACCTCTTCGGCCTCTTCACGCTTACGACGCTCTTCTTCTTCTTTCCAACGTCTTTCATTTTCTTCAGCCAGTTTGCGCGCTTCATCTGCAGCACGTTTGGCTTCTTCTTCATATTTCTTCTGCGCTTCAGCTTCCTGTGCTTTACGTAAGCGCTCTTCTTCCTGACGTGCCGCTTCTGCTGCTGCTTTTTCCTCTTCCGTCATTTCAGATTCGTCATCTGAACCTTCTTCGGCGCGTTTAGCAGCGGCTTCTTTGGCTTTGGCTTCTTCAGCTTTGCGGGCTTCCTCAGCGGCTTTCTTCGCATCTGCGGCTTTCTTCGCTTTTTCTTCAGCGATACGCTTCGCTTCTGCCTCGGCTGCGGCTCTTTCTTCCGCTTCCTGCTTCAGACGCGCTTCTTCCTCTTCCTTGCGCTTTTGCTCTTCAACGTCACTACGCTTTACGTAAGTACGCTTCTTGCGCACTTCAACCTTCACTGACTTAGACTTACCCACATTTAATGTGCTGGTCGTCTTACGTTTCAGTGTCATTCGTTGTGGCTCGCCGGTACTCGCGGTATTACCATGCTGCTTGCTCAGATGATCAAGCAGTTGTCGTTTTTCGTCTTCAGTCACCTGGTCACCGGCATTTTTACTCAAACCGGCATCTTTAAACTGACTTACCAGACGGTCAACGGTTGTTCCGATGTCACTGGCGAGTTTTTCTACAGATACTTCTGCCATTACGTGTTTATCCCCTTGTTGACCTTATTCTTCGTTAAACCAGACAATATTACGAGCCGCCATGATAAGCGCACCGGCCGTTTCATCGTTCAGCTCTTCAATGTCGTTAATATCATCGGTACCCTGCTCTGCCAGCTCTTCCAAATCGGAAATACCGCGGGCAGCCAGCTGATTAGCAATGTCCTGCGTCATCCCATCCAGGTTGAGCAATGCTTCTGTGGGTGCTTTGCCCTCAGCTGTTTCTTCAGATGCCAGCGCACGTGTAGTTAAAATAGCCCGAGCGCGATTACGCAGCTCTTCGACCATTTCTTCTTCCATACCGTCAATGGCAAGTAATTCGCTGGCAGGTACGTAGGCAATTTCTTCCAGCGTGCTAAAGCCTTCATCGATCAATACCAATGCAAAATCTTCATCGATATCCAGATAATCAGTGAACAGCGTCAGTACTTTGGAGTTTTCTTCTTCATGCTTCGCATTCAGATCATCAATGGTCATGACGTTCAACTCCCAGCCCGTTAGCTGACTGGCAAGACGCACGTTCTGACCATTACGGCCGATGGCCTGCGCCAGGTTATCAGCCTCAACGGCCACATCCATGGTGTTGCTGTCTTCATCAACAACAATTGATGCTACCTCGGCTGGCGCCATAGCGTTGATAACGAATTGCGCCGGATTTTCATCCCACAATACGATGTCAACACGCTCGCCGCCTAATTCGCCTGAAACTGCCTGAACACGCGATCCACGCATACCAACACAGG
>CAZOYR010000145.1:0-7266 GCA_964584105.1 uncultured Alteromonas sp. | reverse complement strand
GGATACAGCTGGTGTAGCGTCGTTAAACACATAGGTAAAGTGGGAGGGAGTTAACAGGCGTAACTCCCTGGAAAATTGATTTTCACCCACTTTGGAGATTACTACTTTAATTAAGCAGAAAGGCGAGCGCGACCTTAGCACGGCGAGCTGCTAGTACTTTACGACCATTTTTAGTCGCCATACGAGCACGAAAACCGTGTGAACGCTTGCGCTTTAAGTTGCTCGGTTGAAATGTTCTTTTCATGACCAAAGTCTCACTTATCTAGTTAAACACAGGCGGTATTGAAATAACGCATTCTCAAAAGTTTTACGACCAACTTTATTGATGCTGTTAGGTAACGAACACTGCCTACCCAAAAGGATGCCGAATTCTAGAGATCTCGCGGCCTTCTGTCAATGCATAATGGACGATTACCCATATAGATTTAGCTATTTTTTGTTCAATTTTCTCTAAGCCGCGATTGAAGGGTAAATTTCATACTGTAATTCTGTGAATAAAATAAATTTTAGCTTGATTTTATCCACAGTTCTCTGTGACAAAAGCGGGTAAAATAATGTATATCAGGCACGATGATCGTTGCTGATCGCCTGTACAGGGGTTCTCGTTATCGCGATCGCCATCCCTATAGATAAATAAAATAGATGATATGTAACAGATACTTAACGATGTGATCATGAAGATCTTTTTCGATGATCGTTTACTTTCTGTTAGTAAGATCAGATAATCCACAGCGATAAGATCAAATAATAAATTTTCCTGCTCATCATCTAATGATTATGTCGATTCTCGCCTGATTGTCTCCCCTGGGCTTTTTTCTGCGACATAGATTGCATTGTTGGTGTCGTAGCGACTATCGGAGCTAACTATACATGTCCTTATGGAATCATTGTCTTGACCGTTTGCGTCAGGAATTGCCGACGCAGCAATTCAGCATGTGGATAAGGCCACTTAGCGCCCATGAAGAGGTAGAAGCTGTCACACTTTACGCGCCGAACCGGTTCGTGCTGGATTGGGTAAGAGATAAATACCGCGATAAAATCACTCAACTGTTTGCTGAGTTTTGTGGACCTGAAGCGCCACAATTGCGTCTTGAAGTGGTATCCAGAGATGCACGGCCCGCGCAAACTCAACGTCCCGCCTCTGCTGACAGAGTCACTTCGCAGCCCACGCCGGCAAGCCAGCCTGCAGAAGGTCAAAATACGGGTATGCCGCCGGTGTCGCAGCCTGTGTATTCATCGAATCAGCAAACGAGTGCTCAGACAGCATCCATCAATTATAGTGTAAACGAAGAGCGTACCGCGGGCAGGGACGGGCAGTCTCAGGATGACGCGTCTGCCTTGCAGAGGACATCCCGGCCGGCGCCATCCCGTTCACCCAACGTCATTCCTATTCCCGAAGGAATGAAACATAAAAGCAATATTAATCCGAACTATCAGTTTGATAATTTCGTAGAGGGTAAATCTAACCAGCTGGCGCGTGCTGCCGCTACCCAGGTTGCCAATAATCCGGGAGGCTCTTATAACCCATTGTTTATTTATGGTGGAACAGGTTTGGGTAAAACTCACCTTCTTCACGCAGTGGGCAATGGTATTGTGGCAAATCGCGAAAACGCCAAAATTGTTTATATGCATTCAGAGCGTTTTGTGCAGGACATGGTGAAGGCGTTGCAGAATAACGCCATCGAAGACTTTAAGAAGTTTTATCGTTCCGTCGATGCCTTGCTGATTGATGATATTCAGTTTTTTGCCAATAAAGAGCGTTCTCAGGAAGAGTTCTTTCATACCTTTAATGCGTTACTGGAAGGTAACCAGCAAATCATTCTGACATCTGACCGCTATCCTAAAGAGATTGATGGTGTGGAAGACAGGTTAAAGTCTCGCTTTGGCTGGGGCCTGACAATTGCCATTGAACCCCCGGAGCTTGAAACGCGGGTTGCGATTCTCATGCGTAAGGCGGCGGAAAATCGTATTCATTTGCCTAACGAAGTTGCGTTTTTTATTGCCAAGCGCTTACGTTCCAATGTTCGTGAACTGGAAGGGGCGCTTAACCGGGTGATTGCCAATGCGAATTTCACCGGCAGACCCATTACGATTGATTTTGTGCGAGAAGCATTAAGGGATCTTCTGGCCCTGCAGGAAAAGCTGGTAACGGTAGATAATATTCAAAAAACCGTCGCAGATTATTACAAGATAAAAGTGTCTGATATTTTATCTAAGCGCAGAAGCCGCAGTGTTGCGCGTCCTCGTCAGGTTGCAATGGCCCTGGCAAAGGAGCTTACCAACCATAGCTTACCTGAATTAGGCAATGCATTTGGTGGACGAGACCATACAACCGTTCTTCATGCCTGTCGAAAAATAGAGCAGCTTAGAGAAGAAAGTCATGATATAAAGGAAGACTATAAAAATCTAATACGGACATTGTCTTCTTAACCGGACAGCATCACGACGCGAGAAGAATAAATCGATGAAATTTACTATCAGCCGAGAAAACTTTCTACAACCATTACAAATGGTATCTGGAGCAGTTGAACGCCGTCATACGCTTCCCATTCTTTCCAACGTGCTTATTAAAGTTACGGATGGAGCACTGTGGTTAACCGGTACAGACCTGGAGGTTGAATTAGTCTCCAGCGCTGCACTGGATGGTGATTACACCGAAGGGGAAATCACTGTGCCCGCTAAAAAGCTTTTCGATATTATTCGGGGCTTAACCGACGGTACACAAATTCATTTTTCGGTTGATGATAACAAAGCCTTGATTCGCGCGGGAAGAGGGCGATACACATTATCAACCTTGTCTGCTAATGACTATCCAAACCTGGAAGACTGGGAATCTGAGGTTGAGCTCGATTTATCGTGTTTAGATATAAAACGTTTGATCGATAGCACGAATTTTTCGATGGCACAGCAAGATGTGCGCTATTACCTCAATGGTATGTCGTTGGAGACGGAAGAAAATCTGGTGAGAACGGTTGCCACTGACGGCCACCGCTTGGCACTTTGTCGTCAGCCGTATGACAATGCGTCTTTACCAGCGCGTCAGGTTATCATTCCTCGCAAAGGTGTTATGGAAATTTCACGTCTTATTGGTGATGACGACAGCCTGATCAAAGTACAAATTGGTGCTAACCACATTCGCCTGCATGCCAGTGCATTTATATTTACCAGTAAGCTGGTTGATGGTCGATTCCCCGATTATCGGCGTGTACTACCTCGCGATGGTGATAAAACTATCATTGCAGAAAAGAGTACGCTAAAAGAAGCGTTCTCGCGCGCGGCTATCTTATCAAATGAGAAGTTTCGCGGCGTACGTCTTAATTTGTCCAGCGGGGAGCTGAAAATTACGGCAAACAATCCAGAGCAGGAAGAAGCTGAAGAGATTGTTGATGTCGACTATCAGGGCGATGATCTGGAAATTGGATTCAACGTGGCTTACTTAATTGATGTGCTTAACGCGCTTCCAAAAGATAAGGTTAAAATTACGTTGTCAGATTCAAATTCCAGTGCGCTTATTGAAGATTCGGAGGACGACGCTGCACTTTATGTCATCATGCCGATGCGCCTTTAGTTGTTCATCCGCGCAGACCAGTGAATCATTGGTCTGCGCTGCTTCCCGCTTTTTCCTTCCAATGTCAGAGTTTATCTATTTATGAAACTGAGCAATCTGCAGCTCACACAGTTTCGCAATATTAATGCTGCTCAACTTTCACCTTCGCATCAACTTACCGTTATTACGGGGAAAAATGGCAGTGGTAAATCATCGCTTCTCGAAGCAATTTACTATCTTGGGTTTGGACGGTCTTTTCGAACCAAGAAGCATCATTCAGTAATACAACACGAAACAGTTTCATTTAATGTTTTTGCATCTGGCGAAGACGAACAGGGGCATGTGTTCAAACTTGGATTAGAGCGCACCCGTGAAGATAATTTCAGATGTTCAGTTAATGGTGAGCATTCTCATCGCTTATCTGATTTGGTTAGCCTGCTGCCGGTACAATTGTTTACACCACAAAGTACTGACTTGATATTAGGGTCACCGTCAGAACGACGACGATTTTGTGACTGGGGATTGTTTCACGTGGAACATTCATTCAATTCACTCTTTCAGAGCTATTCAAAACTGCTTCGTCAGCGCAATGCACTGTTAAAACAAAATTCAAATCTCAACGCGCCAGAGCACGCATATTGGCAGCAACAATTGGTAGCTACTGGGGAGAAGCTGAATTTAATGCGAGAGAGCTATATAAGTGCGTTAAAACCGATATTTAATCGCATTTGTAGTGATTTTTTACCTGAGTTTTCTTTAGAAATCTCGTATTATAAGGGATGGGAAAAAGAGGCCTCTTTATCTGAGTCTCTGATGAAAAAAATAGAATATGACAGTAAGGTCGGTCATACCTCTGTCGGTCCCCATAAGGCGGATGTACGATTTAAAGTTAATGGAATAAGCGCTCAGGAAATACTGTCCCGCGGGCAATTGAGGATGGCAGTGGCAGCACTGCAGCTTTCACAAACCGCACTTTTTTCCGAACAAACATCGCGTAAAAGCATTTTCCTGTTGGATGATGTGGGAGCTGAGTTGGACCTCGACAAACGAGAGCGTTTTATTGATGGGCTGCTAACTATGGATACGCAGATATTTGTAACCGCGATAGAAAAGCAGCAACTTGAATTTGTAGATAAATACAATGATAAAAAGATGTTTCACGTGGAACATGGTCGCGTGAAAGAGGAGTAAAAGCTAATTATGTCAGAGCAGAACAATTACGATTCGTCCAGTATCAAAGTTCTTAAAGGACTTGATGCTGTGAGAAAACGTCCCGGCATGTATATCGGTGACACTGATGACGGCACCGGCTTACACCACATGGTTTTCGAGGTGGTAGATAACTCCATCGATGAAGCCCTGGCAGGGCACTGTTCAGAAATCAATGTTCAAATTCATGTTGATGGCTCGGTATCAGTATCTGATGATGGCCGTGGTATCCCTACTGAAATGCATCCGGAAGAGGGTGTTTCTGCAGCGGAAGTTATCATGACGGTGCTTCACGCTGGCGGTAAATTTGATGACAACTCCTACAAAGTGTCCGGTGGTCTTCATGGTGTAGGTGTTTCAGTTGTTAACGCGCTTTCAAGCAAGCTTAAGCTTCGTATTAGGCGTGGCGGAAAGACGCATGAACAAGAATACCAGCACGGTGTGCCTCAGGCGCCACTGGAAGTAAAAGGCGAGACAGATAAGTCAGGTACAGCAGTGCGCTTCTGGCCCAGTGACCAGACGTTTACAAACCTGGAGTTTCACTACGACATCCTTGCAAAAAGACTTCGTGAATTATCATTCCTGAACTCTGGTGTCTCTATCAAACTGAGCGATGAGCGCGACGGTAAAGAAGACCATTTCAAATATGATGGTGGTATTCGTGCATTTGTTGAATATCTGAATCAGAAAAAGACACCAATGCATGACAAAGTGTTTCACTTCTCAACCGAGCGTGAAGACGGAATATCGGTAGAAGTTGCGATGCAATGGAACGACAGTTTCCAGGAAAATATTTTCTGTTTTACTAATAACATTCCTCAGCGTGATGGGGGAACTCACCTTGCTGGTTTTCGGGGTGCATTGACGCGCACACTTAATAACTACATGGAGCAGGAAGGGCTGAATAAAAAGGCCAAGATGAATGCGACGGGTGACGACGCGCGTGAAGGCTTAACGGCGGTTATCTCGGTAAAGGTGCCTGATCCGAAGTTCTCTTCTCAGACAAAAGATAAACTAGTATCTTCAGAAGTGCGCCCTGCGGTAGAGTCGTCGATGAATGAAAAGCTGGCCGATTTCCTACTTGAGAATCCAACCGAAAGTAAAATCATTGCCGGTAAGATTCTTGACGCAGCCCGGGCTCGAGAAGCTGCGCGTAAAGCACGTGACATGACTCGCCGTAAAGGCGCATTGGACCTGGCTGGTTTGCCGGGTAAATTGGCCGATTGCCAGGAAAAAGATCCTGCGCTAAGCGAACTATACATAGTGGAGGGTGACTCGGCGGGTGGTTCTGCTAAACAAGGGCGTAACCGTAAAAATCAGGCAATTCTTCCGCTGAAAGGTAAAATCCTGAACGTTGAAAAAGCGCGCTTTGATAAGATGTTATCGTCCCAGGAAGTCGCTACGCTTATCACTGCGTTAGGATGTGGTATCGGTAGAGATGAATATAACCCGGATAAATTGCGTTATCACAGCATCATTATCATGACCGATGCGGACGTCGATGGTTCGCATATTCGTACATTGCTACTGACATTCTTCTACCGTCAAATGCCAGAAATTATTGAGCGTGGATACGTTTATATTGCTCAGCCGCCACTTTATAAAGTGAAAAAGGGTAAGCAAGAGCAGTATCTTAAAGATGATGATGCGCTGGTAAATTACCTGACAAATATCGCATTAACGGGTACGTCGCTGTATACCAGCGAAGATGCACCAGGAATTACCGGGGCGGGTCTTGAAACGTTGGTTAAACAATACCAGGGCGTTGAGAAGATGATTGAGCGCTTGTACCGCCTGATGCCGCCGGCCATTTTATATCGTCTGATTTACTCTCCAACGCTGAATCTGGAAGATTTAAAAGACGAATCTACCCTCAACAGTGTTGCTGATAAATTCATTCAAAGCATGAATGACAAGGAAAATGACGGTGCAACCTATCGTTATGAGATCAGACGTGACGAGGAATTAAGCGAATTCTATATTGCAATAATCATGCGCATGCATGGTATTGATTACGAATATAAAATTGGTCATGACTTTATTGAGTCCAGTGAGTATGGTCGCATTAAAGCCCTGAACGAGTCTATAAACGGCATGATGGGTGATACAGCTTACATCCAACGTGGCGAACGCAAACAGCCCATCGACTCGTTTAAATCAGCAATAGAGTGGCTGATGAACGAGGCGAAAAAAGGTCAGTACATTCAGCGTTATAAAGGGCTGGGTGAGATGAACCCGGATCAGTTGTGGGAAACTACGATGGATCCGGAGAGTCGCCGGATGCTACAGGTAACCATCGAAGATGCAATCGGTTGCGATCAGCTGTTTACAACATTGATGGGCGATCAAGTTGAACCTCGCCGTGAGTTTATTGAGGCCAATGCCCTGAAGGTTGAAAACCTAGACGTTTAGTCTGTTTATAATCAATTAAGCCACAAAAGCCACGCTCTACTGCGTGGCTTTTTTTTGCGGTTATCTTGCTGAATTTGATAACAGTAAGAAACTGTACC
>CAZOYR010000144.1:0-7296 GCA_964584105.1 uncultured Alteromonas sp. | reverse complement strand
ATGCTGGTAAGCCCGTTAGGGTAGTAAATATGGGTTTGGTTCCCCACCGCATCATAGGCAAAGCTTGTGGTGTTATCGCTGTTATCGGTAACCGTAATGAGGCGATTTAACGCATCGTAAGCATAGGTTTCGGTGCGACTATCGCCATTGGCATAACTTACTGTGAAGCTGGTTTTGTTGCCTGCGTTATCGTAGGTGTATGACAAAGTACTGCCGTTGGGCTGGGTTTCTTCAATTAAGCGATTACGGCTGTCATAGGCATAGGAATAATTACCTGACTGGTTTTTAGCAAACGTTTTATTGCCGTTTTTATCATAGTAAAAGGTGGACCCGTTGTGTTGCTGGATACGGGTGCCAGAGAAATCATAGTAATAGGACAAAGACTTGCCGTTAAAGTCAGTATGTGAGGTGACATTGTCTGACGCATCATAAACAAAGCTTTCGCGCTGCCCCAGCGGTAATATACGTGCGGTAACGCGCCCGCGCCCATCATATTCCCACCGAGTCGTGCGGCCCAGTGCATCGATTTGTGCCACTTTATTGCCCGCTTCATCATATTGATATTCTGTCACTTGCCCCAGGGCGTCGGTAACCGTAACCAGGCGTCCCATTGCATCATAGGCATAACGTGTTTCGGTGCTAAGCTGATCTTTTCTTGATGTATTTCTGCCCAGCGCATCAAAACTGTCTGCTGTGGTGGTGGCATCATTGAAGGTAACTTTTATGCGCCTGTCTAATTCGTCGTACTCGTATTGAGTTGCCCGACCAAGGGCATCGGTTTCGGTCAGTAGGTTGCCATTCGCATCGTAAGTAAAACGCGTTTCATTACCCAAGGCATCAATTACTTTGATGCGGCGGTCTGCTTTGTCATACGCATACTGCGTTTTATTGCCATTTTCATCAACTTGGGCAACCAAACGACCTGCGGCATCGTATTCCAATTCAATAAAACTGCTATCTGCATAGGTGGTTTTTACTAAGCGATTAAGCGCATCATAGGTGTGAATTGTCAGGTTACCATTGCGGTCTGTTTCTTCTATTCTGTTCCCTTCAGCGTCATATTTTATTGTTTCTGTCGACCCATCTGCATAACGGGTTTCAGTTAGGCGGTTGTAAACGTCATAGCTATAGTAAGTGTATTTTTTACCATCATAAGTTGACTGCTTATTGCCCTGAGAGTCATACGTTATTCTTTCAACTAAGCCCGCTGCGTCCTGCGTTTGGGTAATGCGTCCCTTGGCGTTATACGAATAGGTGGAGGTATCAGTAGTGACACTGCCATCTGCCCGTGTGCGGGACAGGCTTTCGGTCAACACCTGACCACTTGCGTCATAGGTATACTCGGTCACACTGCCATCGGCGCGGGTTTCTTTGGTTTTATTGCCGTACTCATCGTATTCAAACTGCGTCTGATGGCCCAGTGCATTTTGCGTCAGTGTGACTAACCCTTTGGCGTTGATGTTATTGCCCGCCAGGTTGTTTAGGGGATCTTGTACTGTTAGCAGGTTCCCCACCGTGTCGTAGGTATTAGTAAATGTGTTTCCCTTTGCGTCAGTTATGGTTAACGCTTGCCCACGTTCGTTGTAGGTGTAACTTGTTACATGTCCTTCGGCGTCGGTTACTGTAAGTAAATCGTTATTCTCGTTATACGTGCGAACCGTCGTGTTTCCCAGCGGGTCAGTTTCAATTAATTGATTGTCCCGCTCGTCGTAGGTGTAAGTGGTGATTTCACCCAGCGCATCGACTTGGCCGGTCACATTGCCGCGATCATCGTAGTAATAGAAGGTGACGTTGCCATTGCGATCGGTAATAGCTGACTGACGACCCGCCAGATCGTGCCCATACTCGGTGCGGTTGCCATCAGTATCTTCCTGGGCAATTAAACGACCACTGGCGTCGTAGATATTTTTGACCTTAACACGCCCGGCAGAATCGATGATATCGATAAGCCCATGGTTGTTATTATACGTGTAGTCTTCGTATTCCTGATAAGCAGGAACTGAAGCGCGTTTGAGGTCGTTTTTTACGTTGTAAGTATAGCTATACCCATAATTTTGGGGCGTTTTTATTGATGTGACCATGCCATCTGCATTGCGGTTAAACGTTACTTTTTTACCGCTGCTATGGGTTATGCCTGACTCATCAAATGTTAGCGTATTCCCATTCGGGTCGACTATCAGCTCGGTACCGACGCCTTCGACAAACGTGTACTGATAACCCGCTCGCGTAGTCAGGATGAATGCATCTGCATCAAAGGTGGTTGTGTCACCCAACACCTGTAAGTTGTTATCTACTAACCTAACCAGGCTGGAGGTTTGCAGAGCGAGGGTCGACTGTGTATCGCCGATGGCCTCGAACTCAATTTGAACATCAAGAATAGGGGTCCCTTCGTTACATTCTCGATTGGCTTTAGCCTTAAACTTTTCTACGCTGTCATCCGGCAGAGTAACGGTAACCAAAATATCACCTTGCGACACCACGCAATAGGTTCGCAATACACCGAGAGGCCCTGATTTATAATCGATCAGTTTCCAGGCCATGCCCAGCGGTCGACTTTTCTGGGCTTTCACCAGATTGACATCCAGCTCCCAGCCATAGCCAAAATCCCCTAACTCATGTTTACGTCGGCTATCGTAGGTTCGGGAAACATTAATAGGTAAACCCGCTAATGGCACAGTAAACTCATCAACGGTATAGGTGAAATTACCTACTTTGAGGTTGCCTTCGACAAGGATAGGTTGCGAGTCTAAGGATTTATTACCTGAGACATCTTTTACTTCCAGCAGGATATGATAAAGGCCATTGGTTAGCATGGACGGATCTAATGTGTGCGCAATGGAATTGGCCATTGAATCACGCCCAGCAGCGATAACTTGTGGTGTTGAGTTCGCGGTTGCCGATTGTAGGTACAGCGTCCATCCTGCTAAATTGTCGTCACTTGCGGTAATAAGCACGTCTTTTGGCGCTGTGACAGTGTGGTTATAGACAGGGCTTTCAATCTTCGCAACAGCAGGAGTGGTATCGGTGCCATCACTGACAGCAAAATAACTTAATGCTGTTGTCTCTTGACCTGAAGCATCTATTGCTCGCAGCTCAACATCGTAAGGACCCACTGCACTGGTTTGTGTATAAACAACCTGACCTTTCTGGTCAACGTCAACAGGCTGCCCGTTTACGGTCATCACGTAAGTAACGTCACTGGCAGCGCCTGTCACTGATGCTTGCAATGTTACCGCGTCTTCGGGGCGAATAAACTGAGGCTGTACGTCGAGCTGAGCTGCAAATGGCTGCTCTTCTGGCGATACGGTCACTTCAACAGCAAAAGTACGGGAGGTGATCACGTCGCTGACTTTCACCAGGATCACAAACGTCCCCATTTTATCTGCAGTAGGTGTGAAGGTAATTTCGCCCGTCTCAGAATTTATGGCTAAATCGTCTGGCGACAGCCACGTATTAGATTCCTGATGGGTCGAGCGATAAATTGTGTAGCGAAGCACGTCGCCATTATCATCTTCTACCGCGATGGTAGAACGATAAGGCGAGCCTACTTTGATATAACGCTGAGGTAATTTCACCAGCTCTGGAGGGTAATTTTGAATCACCTCAAGATCGTACTCAAAATAGTGTTCAGCGCCGGCTCTGTCATACAAGCGGACACCAATGGTGTGAATGCCGATGTCCTTTTCTCTTGGAACGGTAAATAGCGACGTAAAGCCACAAGGATATACTGACTGAATATTGCCCTTTATTGGGTGTGTAATATCACAATAAACGACATCGCCATCGGGATCTTCTACTTCCAGTCGCTGCTTATACCAATGGCCGACATAGGCTTTCTTTTGCGATATTTCAGTTTTTAGCCTTGGCGGGTGGTTGCCCTCAAACACGGTTAATTTGAATGTCTGAGCACTGCTTAATGAGGTTGAGTCGGTAACGGTTACTGATATCTCATGCACGCCAATATCGCCAAGGGTTGGGGACCACGCTATCGTGTTATCCGAAACCACCATGCCGCCTGGCGCATCAATTAAATGGAAGGTTAAGTTCTCATCCTGGTTAGCATCTACCGCTGCTAAATGATAGGAATAGTGACTCCCAGCCTGAATACCGGTTGAGGGATTTGAAACAATAACAGGGGCTGACTCTGTCTCTACTCCGCTGTTTAACCACTCAACCGTTGTAGTAGCTGAAACATGGCCCGTCTCCAGCAGGATATTTTCCATTCCCGCTTCTACACCAAAATAGCAGATCTCCTGCTTGCCACTGTTATCCGTATAAATGTAATTAGTTTTTATCAGCGCACTGGGCGTGGTGACATCAATTCGCGCACCTGCAATCGGTGTCTCACCATTCACCAGACTCACTTGAAGACACACTTCGTGCCCGATATTTATTTTTTCGTGTGACACGGTAACAGAAAGGGTTGAATCATCAGACACCCGAGGTAGTCGCAATCCGCCCTGAAAACCATATGAGTCATACTCACCAAATCCGTAAACATAGGCAGTAAATGGAACATCGCCCTTAAGTACATGTGCGCCTTCACTTAGTGGCAGCTGTGCATATAAATAACCTTCCTTAGTGAATGGACTGAAAAGGCTAGTATCTATGGGTTGTCCGTCAAGGGTTAGAGAAGACAAGGCGTCTTCTTGTATAATGACATTTGCCACGTTGAACTGAATATTTTGATCGGTAGTGGTAAATTGATACCGGCTTAGTTGCTGTTCTGCCGGTGTCAACATCACCATGAAGGGATCGCCGAGAGACTGATTTTGAAAATAATCAACGTCAGCTCCCTTAGAAAACTGGGCCACCTGTATAGGATGGTTGGCTCGAATTACTCGAGGTTGTGTCAGAGAGTCCTCAATAAACTCTCCTGCATCAATGGTGACACTCAGTTCACCTTCAATATCAATGGTTGTATTGTCCTTAAAAGCAACAACACGAAAGATGTCTCCACCAAAGCGGTGCGCCAACGGCACGGTGTAATATTCAGTCCCCCACCGATCGACCGAGGGTAATTGCTCTACCAGATGGTCGCACGCTCTTTGGCCTGTAGGTACGTTGACGCAATAGTTTCCTGAGAATGCGGCGATAGGTTTATCGCTGAAAATCTCTGAACCGGTTAAGGTTCCACCCGACGCCATATTGGCTTCTATGATGTAGGCTTGCCCCGCCTGAAGTTCAATTGAGATTTCTTCGCCTTTGGCTCTATCCTTTCGCTCTGAAAGAATATAAACATCATGACTGAATTTGAAATTGACTTGGGTATTGTCTTCCGTCGCCACAACATACATCTGGCCACCATCGTAGGTCATCGCGCGGTAATTTTTGCCCAAGCTGGAAGTGGGGTGGACTAAAAATCCATCTGTCGTCTGTGGTTTTTGACTCAAAGCATATAGCACGACTTTACTTTCAGCGGTAACATGAATACCAAAATCTTGTGCAGTGGTGTAATAAAGATTAGTTTCAACATTATCCGGTAGCTCAATGCGTTGAACGCTACCGGCATCAACTGTAAACGGAATATCAATATTCTGAAGTGGAATACTTACGTTACCGGTCGTATCACTGGCAGAAGAAATGTACAGAACTAAATTTTTATCTTCGCCAAAAAGGTAGTTAGAACCAAAGGCCAGCCAAAAATCTGAACCTTCGTGACTGGGCTCTGCGTCAAAAACACGCAGCACGTACGTTTTGGTACTAAAGACAGAGTCGGTGACGCTGGCTTTTACCGTAATTTCGTACTCACCTTCCAAAGGGGCTTCCCACACTATTTCGCCTGTTACCGCGTCAATGTTTACACCTTCAGGTGCAGCCACTAAAGAAAACAGGACATCCTGGGAACCCTCGAGCTTGATATGGTGACGAAACATCTCCCCTGCTGGGCCGATCAGGTTCGTTTCGTCAATAAATACCGGGGCGGTATAAGGAGGCTCAGTCACCTTAATTTCAAGACTGGTAGAAAGAGAAACAGTACCATCCTTCACTTCAAATTGAGCAATGTGCGAACCTTGCTGCTCTTCTGTCGGCTGCCAGGTTACCCATCCCATCGCTGAATCAACGGATAACCCTGCTGGCCCCTGCGCTAAGTGGTAGGATAAAGCATCACCATCTTCGTCAATCGCGTCTATTTTGAATCTGAGTAATTCAGTGGCTGCTACAGTCGTTGACGTTGCCGAAACAATCTCAGGTGCGTCGTTGACGTTTTCAACTTCAATGCTAAAACGTTGCTGCGTAATAGCATTCTCATTGTCTGTCACCTCAATAGTAACCTGACTGATTCCGACATGTTCATTCAAGGGTTGCCAGATTATCTGCCCGTTTTCCGCTGCGATACTCATACCATCCGGAGCATTTACCAGGCGATAAGTTAACGAACTGTCAGGGTCTTCATCAGTTGCGACGACCTGATAACTATACGGGGAATCTTCAAGGACGCTCGTCAGTGGTGATGATGTGATAATGGGAAGATCATTGGTATTTTCAACCACCAATGAAAATGTTTGTATAGCTTCCCCCCCTTCAGGATCGACTACTTGCAGGGTGATTTGATGTGTTCCTACATCTCTCTGAAGAGGGAGCCAGGTAATTAACCCCGTCGACGCATCAATAACCATCCCTTCTGGTGGACTTAATAAGCGGTAAGTAAGTTGATTGAGTTCATCGGGATCTGAGGCCAGAGCTTGATATGAATACTGATTATCTTCGGCAACTAGCGTAACAGGAGCAGAGGTTATTTCTGGTGCTCTATTCGCAATTTCTCCTGTTATATTGATTGTAAAACTACTGGTTGGTTTACCCTTCAATTGCACTGCAAGATAATTGATATCAGATACCGGTATTTCTCGCTGAATTGTCGTGACCTGTTGATTAAAATCGCGCTCTGATATGACTAACGTATCATTTACCCAGATTTTAGCGGAAGCAACCCGGGCTTTGTCATGACTCAGGCCGCCATTTGATACAGTGAGAAGAAAGTGTCCCTGACCTCCCGCAGCAGAGAAATTTGCGTACTCAGTAACCGGAGAACCTTTTCCTCGAGTGAATGTTCTGTCTTTGAATACATTGACAGAATCAGCGAGGCTGGTTGACGCAAAGAATATAGAAAGGAGCAAGCCCAGAAAACGGGCAAAGAAAAGTTTCATTAAATACTATCCCTGTTCAAAATAATGAAAACGAGCAATTGAAAAGTCGATGATAAATTCACCGAGCTTGACTGTACCAAACGTCACTATACATTGCGTATGAAGATAAATTCGCTCGTATGCGGCTACATACGGCGTGAATTTGCGG
>CAZOYR010000143.1:0-7319 GCA_964584105.1 uncultured Alteromonas sp. | reverse complement strand
GATAGTAACTTAGGTGTTGTTTTTATGAATTTAGTTACCGGTTGTGGTGATTATTTTCAGCATACATTTTGCCAGGAGGACACATATGAATACTTCAACAAAATTATCTGCAGCACTTTCAGCGGCACTTCTAACAGCCGGTCTGACCTCAGCGAATGCGATGGCGCAAGTGACTGAAAATACTCTACAGAAGCACGAAGGTGTTTATGTAGGTGGTAACTATGGTTATCTGAAAGTAGATGGTCAGGATGACTTTGATGACGACAATGATGTCTGGCAGGGACTGGTTGGTTACCGTTTCAATCGCTACATTGCCGTTGAAGGCAGCTATATCGATTTTGGCGACTACGGCACCAATATCGCAAATGCAGATACAGATGGCTATACAGCGGCTATCAAAGGCATGTTGCCAATCAGTGAGAACTTTGCACTATATGTAAAAGGCGGGCAACTTTGGTGGGAAAGCGATTACGCTATTAGCGAATTTGGCGGCAGCTTTGATGACGAAAGTCTGTTCATTGGCGCGGGTGTAAACTATGCGATTACCCGTAATCTGAGCGTAAATGCTGAGTACACGATGTATGACGCTGACCTGGATGCTGACGAATTGTCTGAAAATATTGACGATGCTGATTTTGACACTGACCTGAAGCAGGCCAGTCTGGGTATCGAATATCGCTTCTGATTCTCAAGCGGTTTAAGAGTATAAAATTGTCAAAAGGCCCTGTATGGGCCTTTTTTTATGCAGGAATAGATTTAGATGACACATCATCAAACCAGCTTCTGAGATTGACGATCGCCGCCTGCGTTTTTGCTGCGATACTGTCACGCTGCGGTGTGACTGCATAAACGTCATAACTTCCCATGTGCCAGTCAGGCAGCAACTGAACCAGCTTGCCACTGCGAAGATGATGTCTGACTTCCGGTTCAGGCAAAAGCGCGTAGCCGAATCCGTCGAGTGTAAGCTGAATGACTGCCTGCATATTATTCACACGTACACGAGGAGCTCGCAGGGTAGTGCCGGCACCTGACGGAAGATGCGTAATTTGAGTAAATCTGCGACTGACATTATTGTGTCCCACATAACTATACGCCTCCAGTTGATCAGGATGCTTACACCCTTCTGCCGCCAGAGGATGCTTCGCGTCAACGCACATGATTAAATCCCATTTTGCCAGGTGGCGGGCAATCAGGTTTGACGAAGAAAGCGGTCCGATGCAGATGGCAAGGTCCGCACCGGTGGCAATAACATCCACCGGATCATCAGTTAGCGTCAGGTCAATCTCTATCTCACCAAACTCTTCAATTAACTGCTTTATCGGCCGGCTTAACAAGCCACCACCAAAACCGATGGGCGCAATTAATTTAAGCTGGCCACTGGGCGTGTTTTGAAGTCGTTCTAACTGGCGCTGCGCTTCTTCAGCTGTCGCCAGTAACTGCTTCGCCGTTGTGTAGTAAATTTGTCCGGCTTCGGTCAGCGTTTGTTTACGCGTACTTCGATTGAACAGCGATAATCCAATATCCTGTTCCAGTTTTGCTATTTGCTGAGAGACTGCCGATGCCGTCATGTTGAGCTGAAGGGCTGCCTGGCTCATGCTTCCAGTTTCAACGGTTCTGGCCAGAACCTGCAAGGCTTTTGTCAGCTTACTGTTCATTTTTTAAGTTTCCCTTACTTAACCTTTAAGTATTTTAACGTTGCCCGATTTGCGCGCTAACCTTACCATAAATGAGAATAAATATCATTTAGCTTTGTAACAAGATTTAATTGTAATGAGAATACGCTTTTTTGCCTGCGGCCCTCTGCAACTTTACGATGAAACGAACACAACATTAGTCCAACGGTCACCCAGAGGTTTCAATGACGACTAGACGACGCCGCAGTAAATGGTGGGACTTGCGCACCTGGCACTGGATTAGCTCTGCAATCTGTCTGGCCGGCCTGCTGCTGTTTGCTGTGACAGGTATCACCTTGAATCACGCAACGCAGATTGAGTCAGAGCCCGTAGTCACCCGTGTAGAGAAAACGCTTCCCGAGACGATGATCACAACGGTAAAACGCGCCCGCAACGGCAATACCCTGCCCCGTGGATTTAGCCGCTGGATGACGGACAGTACTAATGTTGACCCCGGCACGTTTAGTCTTCAGTGGAGCGATTTTGAGCTGTATGGCAATCGGGCGGGACCCGGTGAAGACAGCTGGTTTAGTGTCGATCTGGAAACCGGAAATATGTATTACGAAAGTACTGCGCGCGGCATGGTCGCATTTTTTAACGATTTACATAAAGGCCGGAATACCGGCTTCTGGTGGAAAATGTTTATAGATTTTTTCAGTATTGCGACGTTGATTTTCAGTCTGACCGGGCTGTGGCTATTAAAGCGCTATGCCAGGGGGCGTGCTTCAACCTGGCCACTGGTAATAGTGGGTATTGGTATTCCTGCGTTGCTTTTGCTGATGAGCACGTCAGCGCACGCCGCCTCAGCAACCTTGTCTGTTACTACGCCCCGCCAGCAGGTAGCGGAGTATCATAGTCCCTACCTTGCGATATGGCTGGCGGACGCCAGACATACAAAGGTGATGAATATCAGGGTTATGTATGACGTCAACATGGACAATGATAAAGGTGAAAAGTGGCTTAAAGATCTGCGCTTATGGTGGCGCCGCAGTGGACGGTCACTCGCGCTGCCTGTGGATGGCGTGAGCGGTGCAACCCGACCGCCAGGCACCTTAACGATTAATCTGTCTGACCGCATGCAGGATATTTCATCGCTTGAATCAGGCGAATATTTCATCTTTGTTGAGGCAGCCAGAGAACTGGGTGGCAGGGAACTGGTAAAGCTTCCCCTGACGCTACCCTTCACCGCGCCGCTGACAGTAACACGCAGCGGTCATCACGAGCTGGGTAGTATCACCCTAACCATGGAGCCTTAAACATTGAGATTAAAACACGCTGCTTTCACTTTTACTTTCGCAACGGCTATAACACTCTTAAGCACGCAGGCCCTGGCGCACCGGGTCTGGATAAAGCCCAATACGACGGTTGTTTCCGGTGATGAAGCCTGGGTAACCTTTGATGCAGCCATTGCTAATGGTATTTTCAACCCTGACCATTTTGCTTATCCACTGGAACGTTTGACTGCCCTTGGACCAGACGGGAAGGCGGTTGATATAGAAAACAGCGCTTCCCTGAAGTATCGCAGTGTGTTCGATCTGCATTTGCAACAAGAGGGCACCTACCGGGTGTACAATACCAGCCACTCACTGATGGCTTTCTGGCAGGATAAAAAGGGAAACAGACAAATGTGGCCCGGTCGCGGCAAAACCGGTACCAAAGAGGCGTTGCTGAAGTCCGTTCCTATGGATGCAGATAATTTGAATATCGTGGATATGTCCCGCCGCGTTGAAACGTTTGTCACACTAGGTGCGCCGGGTGATGTTGCCAATAGCGATAATGGTGAAGGCCTCACATTGTCTTTTGAGGGTCATCCCAACGATTTATATACGCAAGAACCCAACCGGCTTAGCTTTTCATTTAATAATGAACGCGCCGAGGGCGTACAGGTGACGCTTGTTCGCGGGGGACAACAGTATCGCGATACAGATGAGACTCAGACATTTACCACTGATGCGAGTGGCAACGTGACTATCACTTTTGAACATTCCGGCATGTACTGGCTGGAAGCACAGTATAGCGATTCAAAAGCTGAAGCCCCTGTCAATGAGCGTCGCGGTAGTTATGTCGTTGTTCTTGAAGTACTTCCTCTTTAGCTACCATTTTAGCACCTGTAGCCACTTTCCCCCCGTCTGGCTGCGGGTGCCCTCTCAATGAGATACCCGGCTGGGTAAATTATACAATCTGACTGACGGTTTCACCCGCCCTCTCGTGCAGCCCCGCCTTTCTCTGATAAAAACGAAACAAAATACCAATAAATAACAGTGACTTATGAAGTTACAAGTCGGGCTTTTTCGTGGAGCAATTCTTGCACAGCATATTTTATATTTGTTTAACCGCGACGTAGAGAGTCAGGAGGCGTCATGTCGGCATCAGCGTCGATTTTTCAACAGGGAGAGAATTGCTGGGTAAGCAGTAAAGCAAGCTACGCGGCTCCGCTTATCGATTGCGCTAATTATTATAAAGCGCTGCATTCTTCTATTGTAAAAGCAAAACACTCAATCTTCATTGTTGGCTGGGACATCGACAGTCGTATTCGTCTGATTCGTGGTGAAGATGAAGAAAACAGTGAGGCGCCCTCGGTTATCAGCGAGTTACTCGCTTGGAAGGCTGAGCAAAATCCTGATTTAAAAATTTATTTGCTGCGCTGGGATTCATCACTGGCCTTTTTCGCACAGCGCGAAATGTGGGCCAAAGAAGTCTGGGATGAGAATACGCCAGATAATGTTGAGACAGTGCTTGATGACACCATCCCCATGGGCGGCAGTCAGCATCAGAAAATCGTCATCATTGATGATGAAGTCGTTTTTTCTGGTGGTATGGACGTGTCTACCAATCGCTGGGATACCCGTGACCACCCGGTAGAGTCACAGGAGCGCGATGGGCCCGATGGTGAATATGGTCCACTACACGATGTGCAGGCTGTCTATTCCGGCCCCTTAGTTAAAGAGTTTGCAGAGCTTGTGCGCTGGCGCTGGCTTCGCGTGGCCGAATCAAACCCAATTGATTTTCGTGAAGATGCCCGGATAAATCTTGATGACGGCATTCCGGATGCCTGGCCGGATGATTATGAGCCCTGGTTTGAAAATGTAGAGTGTGCACTGGCGCGTACGATTCCGTTTATGGATGAGGTAGAGCCGGTTCAGGAAGTTCGCAACATGTTACTGGACCTGATCAATCAGGCAGAACGCGTTATCTACATTGAAAACCAGTTTACCAGTCGCCAGGAAATCGCCGAGGCGCTCAATAAACGACTCAAAACCTGCCCGGATCTCAATGTTATTGTTGTAAGTTCTTACGAGCCCAAAGGGCGCTTTGAATGCGAGGCATTTTGGGCAAGTCGTATAGAGTTTAAGAAAATCCTGTTCAAAGATATCGACCCTGACCGGGTGATTATGACCTATTCGTCTATTACTGATGAACAGGGGCGCTCCGCGTACAAACGTATTCACTCGAAAGTCATGACCATTGACGAAAAGTACCTGGTTATCGGTTCTTCTAACCTAAGTAACCGTTCGATGACGCTGGATACTGAAATAGATACTGTTTATTACGGCAACGATGAGCACAACGCTGCGCAGATCGCACGGGTTCGTGATGATTTGCTTGCCGAACACAGTGGCCGGGATGTTGAATCAACCGCTGTATTAATGAAAAAAGAGAATCCGGCGCGAGCACTGATGACAGGCCAATTGGCCCACGGTTATGTGCTTACCCAGGTCAATGACGAAATATTTACTGACCCTTCTTCTGATAACCTGTTTCGCTCTTTGTCAGACCCGGAAGAGCCACTCATTGCGATGCCTACTATGGACGGTTCTTCTATGCCTGTACGTAACCCGCGTCGTCGCACAATTATGATTGGTCTGGGTGTATTGGTTATTGCCGTGTTAGGTGGCCTGATGTTCTGGGCAAGTCAGGCAATTCCCTGGTTGAGCGCGGACAGTATTAATGCATTTCTGGAAGAAAGTCGCGGAACCTACTTCGCATTACCTACGGTACTGCTGGTTTACCTTGTCGGCGGTATTTTGTTCTTCCCTGTTACCGTTTTATCAATTGCCGTAGCGGCGGTATTCGGCCCGGTCTGGGGGCCGATATATGGAATTTTGGGCGCGTTGCTCAGTTCAGCCACCATGTTTGGTGTTGGCAAATTATTAGGTGATGCAGGGCTGAAAAAGATTGGCGGACCAAAAGTTGATGCAGTTGATCAAAAGCTCAAGAGTAGTGGGGTTGTTGGTGTTGCAGCTATCCGGATGTTACCCATAGCACCGTTTAGCCTGGTCAATCTGGTCGCAGGCATTTCTTCAATAGGCTTGTTCCAGTTTTTAATGGGAACCTTCTTAGGAATGTTTCCTCCAATGATTGCTAAAGGATTGGTGGGTGACTCAATCACGCAGATTTTCCGTAATCCGTCACCTGAGACTATTTCTTACCTTGCCGGTGGCATCATTTTGTGGGGACTGATGATTTGGGGTTCACAAAAGTTTGCCCGCTGGTATCAGGAACGAAAACAGAATAAGGCTAAAGCGGAAGAATGTGTCGCGTAATCAGTTACAATATTCACAGTGGTGTTGGCAGAGATAAAAAGCACGACTATCGCCGGATAGGGAATTTTCTTGCAGAGCGCGATGCCGATATCGTGCTGTTGCAGGAAATGGATACCCGCCCGGCATCAAGGAATGTTTCTCAGGATATCCGTGACATTTGTGCTTCGAACATTTACCAACTGGTTGCCTCTCCGGCGCTGACTGAAGATTATGGCTGGTACGGCAATGCGGTGTTAACCCGTTTTCCGGTTATCAGCAATGAAACGTTGGATGTGAGTCAAAGCGGGTTCCAACCACGCAATATTCAGACTGTCGTTCTGGAAACACCACAAGGACCGCTGACTGTTGTAAATACTCACAAGGGGTTGAAAAAGAAAGAGCGTCTTTCCCAATTTGCGATGCTACACGAGTATATTGCTTCGAGGCTTGAGGCTAACCCTACCCCACTGGTGCTGGGCGGCGATTTTAACGAATGGCAGTTTTTTACAACAGCCTTTAAACAGCTTAATCATACACTGAACCAACATACCGTCGGTGCAACGTTTCCCAGCCAGTTTCCGCTGTTTTCACTGGACAGACTGTGGACTACCGATGACATCAAAGTGAAGCGTGTACGAAAGTTAAAAAATGCCCGCACGCGTATTCTGTCTGACCACCTGCCAATACAACTGGATATTATCTTACCAGAGGCGGTGAGTCAGCCTGCCACACCGGAAGAAAAAATCGTAGCATTCGGTTAGTCGCCTAACCGAATTGCTCTTTACACTGCAAAAATTTAACGTCGCGCACCATACTACTCACGTCAAAATTCTGACAGCAATATTATAAACATCTGATATTTATAGCGCTCAGAAACTGTCAAAAAATCGCCTTCTGAGATAGTGAAAATTTTTTCACTAATCTCCTTTCAATACTACAAATCTTGTCTATAACTTTATAGAACCTGTCACCGGCACCAATCGGTCAGTACAGCAATGATGCTTATATCTCGCAAATTCGGAACGCATTTACGGGCTCGCGCCCAACAGGTAATAACATGACTAGCGGCAACATCGTAGATATTCATACTGAACACCACCCTTCCTCTTCATCGCTAAACTGG
>CAZOYR010000142.1:0-7350 GCA_964584105.1 uncultured Alteromonas sp. | reverse complement strand
GAAGTTTGGCGCCAGATAAGTTAAATTATGATGGTCTGAGACTGGTTCGCTTTAGCATTGAATTATTTCACCTCAATTTATTCATACCAAAAATTCAGCCTGTGTTACCTCATTGCCGCAACCCTGGCGGGTGATATTACTGTAAATTGCTGCAAGGCATCTTTACGCTGTACTTAAGTCTATTTTCGTCAACTACATCCATATTTTATTGCTGATATGAGAAGCAGGCTAAACATGCGGCCAACGCACGGCATTATTAATTTCCTGTAATACCAGCCAGTTGGCGACACTGCGCATGAACTTTCTTTTTGTCCTGCAGTAAAAAGCTGTATGAAACTGCTCCTGATTATATTTACAACGGTGCTACTCGGCGGCTGTGCAAAACTTATGTTTGCCACGGCTAACACCACCACACTTACCTTTGATGGCGACATTACCGAGGACGTTGCTTACGGCACGTTACCTCGTCAGCAACTGGATATTTTTGTACCCGAGGGGCTTAACAATAAGAAAGCGCCGGTAGTGATATTTTTTCATGGTGGCCGCTGGAGCTTCGGCTCTAAGGACCAGTATCACTTTGTCGGCATACGCCTGGCGTCGATGGGTTACGTCGCGGTATTACCTAATACGAGATTGTATCCGGAAGTAAAATTTCCGACATTTGTTGAAGATGCAGCAGCATCTGTGGCCTGGGTGCAAAAAAACATTCATCAGTACAGCGGCAATGAGCAGCTGATTATCAGCGGGCACTCTTCCGGCGCGCATATTGGTGCGCTAGTGGTCGCCGATGAAAGGTATCTGAAAAAAGCCGGCGGTGACCCATCGGGTATTGACGCATTTGTAGGGATGGCGGGCCCTTATGATTTCACGCCCAAAGCAGATGACCTGCGCGACATGTTCGGGCCGCCGGACGAGTTCGATAAAATGGTGGTCAGTCATTATATTGATGGTAGTGAGCCACCTTTCGCGCTGATGTATTCATCGAATGATGAGACGGTGCACGAACAGAACCTGAAACGACTAAAGGCAAAAATAGAATCGGTGGATGGCCAGGTCAGTACCTTCATTTATGATAAGGGCGAACACACCGGCACGGTGGCTGCACTAAGCTGGGCGAACCCCGATGACTTGCCTGTGGCTGACGATATGCAGACGTTCATCCAACATCATTTGAAGACGCCCGAGTCAAAGTAGCAGAACCCAACCCGATCACGGGCTGTTATTTCCAGCCCTGACGCCAGGTTTCAGCATCTTTCAGTGCCCGCCAGTCAATCGCATATTCATTGTTCGAGTGAACCGCCTCAAGGACACAGTGAACAACGCTTACGGTCTCACTGTACTCAATATCAGTCACGATAAAGTGTTTTTCTTTGTTCGCCGGGCGAACGGCGGTCCACTTACTGTTTAACAGCTTGGCTGGATTCACGGGATTCATCTGACTACCTCAGCAATATCTGGGTCACTTGGCAATTTTATCTGCATGTCTTTGATACTGCGCTGTTCGTCGCCAATGCAGTTACCACAAGGCTACCGCAGACCTGGCAGCAATGACCGTTAAATTTTTTACAAATCGTCCCAGGGTGCTTGGCGGTAGATAAATTGTGCGTATAATTACAAATTCAAACACCCGTTTAAATTAATAGGAGTGGGTTATGCCTCAGTATCAGGCCCCAATGGCAGATTATCAGTTTCTGCTTAAAGAGTGGCTGTCATTAGACACGCACTATCAACAGCTGGGTATCAGCGACTTTGATTTTGAGCTTGCAAATGAAGTTATCGCCCAGGGCGCAAAATTTGCCGAAGATGTGATAGCGCCATTGAACCGCACCGGTGACGAGCAAGGGTGTAAGCTGGAAAATGGCAAGGTAACCACCCCTGACGGTTTTGCTGAGGCATACAAAGAATATATTGCCAACGGCTGGAACAGCATGTTGGGCTCGGCCGACTATGACGGTCAGGAGCTGCCTTATTCAATGGCCGTGCCGGTGCATGAAATGCTGCATTCTGCGAACCTGAGCTGGCGCCTGACCAGTATGCTCACTGAAAGCGCCGTGCTTGCTGTAACCCGCCATGCTAGCGAAGAACTTAAGTCGCAGTATCTGGCTAAGCTGATAAGCGGTGAGTGGACCGGCACAATGAACCTGACCGAACCGCATGCCGGCACCGATTTGGCGCTGCTTAACACCAAAGCTGAGCCGCAGGATGATGGCAGTTACACAATCACTGGCAACAAGATCTTCATTACCGGTGGCGATCACGAATGGACCAGCAATATCATTCACATGGTGCTGGCCCGTCTGCCTGATGCACCAGCAGGTGTTAAAGGCATCAGCTTATTTCTGGTCCCTAAGTTTCTGCTGGATGAGAACAATGAGCCAGCCGAAGCCAATGCGGTTTCAGTAGGCAGTATTGAACACAAGATGGGCATCAAGGGCAGCCCCACCTGCGTGATGAATTACGACGGTGCGAAAGGCTGGCTGATTGGCGAGGAAAACAAAGGCCTGGCATGCATGTTCACGATGATGAACGATGCGCGTTTTCAGGTTGGCCTGGAAGGTCTGGGCGCAGCTGAAGCGTCTTTTCAGGGCGCCTTGGAATATGCCCGTGAGCGGGTGCAGTCACGTGCACCACAAGGTGTTCAAAATCCCGATGGCAAAGCCGACCCTATCGTGTTTCAGCCTGATGTTGCGCGAATGCTGTTAACCCAGAAAACGCAAACTGAAGGCTGCCGGGCGCTAGCCGTTCTGTATTCAAAATATATGGATATCGAGCGTCTTGGCAATGATGAAGACAAAACAACAGCCGCTCAGGTTTTGCAGTTTTTAACTCCCGTGTGCAAAGCCTTTATGACTGATATGGGGCTGGAAGCAAGCAGCCTGGGCGTACAGGTGCTTGGCGGCCACGGTTATATCCGCGAATGGGGCATGGAGCAACTGATGCGTGACGTGCGCATCGCGCAGCTTTATGAAGGCACCAATGGTATTCAGGCACTGGATCTTATCGGTCGTAAGCTGACCCGCGACAAAGGTCAGATGATGGAAACCACTTATATCGAGTTTGGCAAGCTGGTGGCGAACATTCAGGATGATACTGTCAAAGCACAGGCGCAGGCATTGTTGGATGACTGGCGGGCAAGCTCTGCCGATTGTCTGGCGTTGGACCCGGCTGATGTCGCCAGTGCCGCGTGCGATTACCTTGCCTACACTGCTTATTCGTTAATTGGTGTGCTTTGGTACAGCATGGCGGATAGTGCGTCACGTAGTGAAAACCAAACCATCGCCAGCGCTAAAGTTAAATCGCGTGACTTTTATATCGCACGTATTTTACCGCGTCGTGATGCTCACAAAGTCGCGATGAAAGCAGGCAAAGCGTCGGTGCTGTCAATTTCTGGCAGCGAGTTTGATTATCTGTAATCCCAATTATGATACCCACCAACTGAAGCTGGTGGTGTAAAGCAGGCAATAAAAAGCCCCGCGCGTGCGGGGCTTTTTTTATATCAGTCACTAAATGCTATTTAGTTTAATGCCTTAAAGCGAACAGCGGCTCCACCAGCAGTGGCCAAATACAGATCCATACTGTCCTTTGCTGTCACCGTTTTGGTTTCATAACTCATTGCATACGGGTTATCTTTCCAGTCTGTGTCCTGTTTATCCTGATACACCTGTGCTTCATACTTTTTGCCCGGCTTAAGAAAGTCCAGCTTTACCGTGACTGTACGCGGCTCCTCATTAGTAATGGCTCCCAGATACCAGTCATCGCCTGAATAATCGCGGTGCTTTTTCTCTTGTCTGGCAATAACGATAAAGTCACCAACTTCACCCTGTAGCGCCTCAGTTTTTTCCCAGTCAGTGGGCACATCCTGAATAAACTGGAATGCTTGTTTATGCTTGAGATAATTCTCAGGCAGATCAGCTGCCATCTGAATCGGGCTGTATAACACAACATACTGCGCCAACTGACGTGTTAACGTCGACATTGGACGGCGTTCAAAATCAACGGTGTCATTTTCAGGTACTTCCGGACGCTTGTAATCGAAGTCGAAAATGCCCGGTGTGAAATCCATGGGCCCGGCCAACATGCGGGTGAATGACATAGTAGGAATATGATTAGCCGGATTAGGCGCGCCCACACCCGAGTTGTATTCCTGACCCCGGGCACTTTCCCGCGAAATCCAGTTTGGATAGGTACGACGCAACCCGGTGTCCTTCACTGACTCATGGGTATTGATGGCAAGCTCATACTTAGCGGCGGTGCTGACGTTATTGATAAAGTGATTTACCACCGGCTGGCTATCAGTAAACTCATAGCGCATGATGCCGTTGTCATCCTGACGCTTCAGGTTCTGACCAAATGCTACATAGCCTGTTTTTATCTGCTCAACACCATGATCCTGATACAACTTGAAGCCATCTTCCATTTGCTCTTCATAATTGGTGATGCCGCCGGATGTTTCATGGTGACCAATCAGCTTCACGCCTTTCTTCTTACCGTAATCGGTTACCGCTTTTACATCGAAATCCGGATAGCTTTCGGTAAAGCTGAATAACTGAGAGTTTTCTATCCAGTTGCCATCCCAGCCTTTATTCCAGCCTTCCACCAATACACCGTCAAAGCCATATTTGGCGGCAAAGTCCATGTATTGTTTAGTGCGTTCGGTGGTTGCGCCATGCTTATCACCTGATCCCCAGGTGTATTTACCGATATGCATACCCCACCAGATACCCACATATTTGCCCGGGTTGATCCAATCAACTTCACCCAGTTTATTGGGTTCGTTAAGGTTAAGTGAAATGTAGGAGTTAATCAGGTCAACAGCCTGCTCACCCACCGTTACCGTGCGCCACGGTGTGGTGAAACTGCCTTCTTTGTGGACCAGCGTACCGTCAGCTCGTGGGGATAGGTTAGCTTCTAAGCGTCCACCATCCTGACGCTGCAGGCTCATTCCGGCATAATCCACCAGCGCCGCTTCGTGAATAGCCAGATGGGTACCGTCTTCATATTTAACGGTGAAGGGTGTGTGCGCCAGATCGACGTCCTGCAAAGGCGTTTCACGGTAAAGGTACTCATAGCGCTCACGTCCCTGTCCGGGGATCCAGTAAGCCGTTGCGGCGTCCGGATTGGTCAGGTGGAATTGCGTCAGCTCGCGCGTGATATTGCGCTGACCGCTGCCGGGGACTTCATAACGAAAGCCGATGCCATCATCAAAAACACGGGCGCGAACCACAAACTTGCGCTGCGCATCATCAGTATGTGTAAACTCAACAGCCAGTTCATTATACGTGTTTTCGATAATGCGCTGTTCACCCCAGGGCTGTTCCCAGGAGTCGTTGTGTTTGTCACGACTGACTTCTTTTACTGAAAAGTCACGATACATTGGCTGGGCCTGTTCAAAGGTGAAACCCAGCTTGCTGGCATCAATTAACTTTTTGCCTTTAAACGTCAGTGAATATTCAGCCAGTTCGTTTTCATCAGAAAATGTCAGTACCAAATCGCCATCCGGCGATTTTACTGAGATGTCTTCGGCATGGGCGGTAAAGGCGAGTACACCCAGTGCAAGTGTGAAATATCGCATAGCTTTCCTCTTCATTGTGATTGTCAAAGCATAGCAGTGAGACAACGTAAATACAGTTTTAATATTAAGCAGTTAACATATACGAGGATCATAATTTAACGACCGCAATAGTCAGACAGATTGTCTGACATAAAAAAACCAGGCCGAAGCCTGGTTTTTAAAAAGGTCACGCGTGTTTAGTTAAACAATGAACGCAAATTACTGACCTTTGCAGGTCCACGTCCGCGATCTTCACGCTTACAGCCTTTACGGGTGCACAGGTCGCGGAAGAAGCGTATGTCTTTATTGTTCACGCGCCCGTCATTATTCAAGTCCAGTTCCGGGTCGACAGACTGCTTAAATAGCACAGCCTTGATGAACAAACGGAAGTCAGACGTATCGACATCGTTATCGCCGTCCATATCGCCCAGCAGTGTCAGAGTAAAACTGGTCACAACAGGATCATGGTCAGAGGCACGATACAGCAACGTATTAAGCCAGGCATCCGGCTTGTACTCACTGTTGTAATCTACTGCCGGCATTTCATCAGCATTAATGTGCCATGCTGTTGCGTCAGTTAATGCATCTTTCATAGGCCCGCTCACTAACTGATAATCCAGCGTGCCGGACTCGCCACGGAAGGTATAGGTGTAGACCTGTTTGCCATTTACCTGTTCCAGCGTATTGATATAGCCTGAGCTGGTCAGGTAAGTGATTGGGTTTTCCTGCGCGTAGGCATTCATATCACCCATAATGACTTTTGACACACCCGCATACTCCGCTTCCAGCCAGGTATTGAGCGCAATAGCGGCACGCGTACGCGTTTCATCGCAGTTCCCAGCAAGCGGATCGTCATCACCGGCGCCACATGAAGAGCCTTTTGATTTCAGGTGATTAACACTGATAACAAATTCACGGTTGGTGTCTTTATGGGCAAAGCGCTGGGTCAGTGCCGGTCTGTTTCTATCGCTAAACAGCGGGCCGTTTTCATCGCTGATGCTGTGTTGCGGCGTCAGAATTTTTGCGCTGCCAACCGGCGCTACCCGGTCTTTGCGATAAAGCAGTCCGGTGGTGATGTCGTCGGTACCAATGGTGTCTACACCGGCATCAACAAAAGCATAGACGTCCTCGCCCATCTGCTGATTCAGCGCATCGGTCAGCTGTGCAATCATGCTTAGCGGACCAAAACCGTCGTTTTCAATTTCCATCAGGCCAATGGCATCAGCATCCAGCTCTGTCATCGCGCTGACAATTTTCTCCAGCTGACGCTCATACTCTGCCTCGGTATCGGCACCGCGAGATGTAGGAAAGCCCTCTCCCTGACCATTACCATTAAACAGGTTCAGTACATTAAAGCTGGCCAGTGTCAGGTTGCCTTCAATAAGTGCTGGCTCATCAGTACGGGGGTTTTCTTTTATAACATCCACTAAACCAAGCGGACGCACACGATAATTTGAAAACCCGTAGTCCATCACACCTATTACCTGCGACACCTTATCGCCCAGGCGAATCGGGTTGTAGGGGTCGATGCCTCCAGCGCCAAGCAGATACTGTGAGTTACCGCTGCCATCGGCATTATCATCAATGATCAGCATATCGCGCGCATTTGCTGCTGCCAGTGCACTGGCCTGGTCAGAATCAGGCGCAAAAAGCTGGGTCGGGATGTACAAGCGCTCAGAAGATACCGTCACCTCACCATACTGACTGTAGCTATAAACATTGTTTATGACCCAGTCAGACTGGTTGGTAACAAGCATACCTTCAACCGCTTCAAGGTCGGCGTCATCGTTGACTGGCAG
>CAZOYR010000141.1:0-7374 GCA_964584105.1 uncultured Alteromonas sp. | reverse complement strand
GTGATTTTGTCGTTAAGCTTGTTGATATCTACTTCACTTGACCAGAAGCCTCTGGCCTTAAATTGGAAAACTCGCTGCATAGCCACACCTACACCAACAATGCATTAAACATCATGCCAGGTAGCATGAAGGCGATGGCAAAGGCAGAGCCGGTCATGAGAAAAACTGTACCGAAAAATACGGTCTGTAACATGCAAACCCTGGGGCGGGCAGAGGCGCTTTGCATATAAGCGTTTACAGCAAGTTGTATCGCCTCGCGCAGACGGATAAGCCATGTTGTCAGCCCTTGGATAAAGGGCGAAAGCGACGCCAGAATCATCGCAAAGGCGATTTCCATTCCGCCCCAATTGACCAGCAGTGCAATTTCAGGAAGAAACGCAGCGCCGACAGTCAAAGCCAGGCCGATTATTGCTTTTTGCAGCAGTGATAAATCGTTCCATGATTTCATTTGTTTTCTTACTTTCCATAATAACTTTTTAATACAGTGAATGCGGCGATGATACGCAATATGCCTGATTATCGGGACTGGCCATAAATCCAGTCCAGTCCCTGGATCAGGGTAGTGGGGAAGGCAGTTGAATGCCTTGCGCCTTCAATAATGTGCAGTTTCACCGTCATATTGGCGCCGGGTATTTCTCGTATTTTATTGACTAATTGTTTAGTCCCGATAACCATTTCCTGCTGCTCACCGGCAGCGCGGATTTCCAGACTACCTACGCCAATAAATACCTTCACAGGCGCATCAGTGGCTGTGGCCGAAAGCGATAGTAGATATTCGTCCTTAAACCACACAGACGGGCTTCCCAGAATATAGCTGGTAAACATTTCGGGCTGAGAAAACAAAATGTACGCGCCAAACAGACCGCCTAACGAGTTGCCAACAAAGGTGCGAGTTTTATTGTCAGTCCGGTAATTTCTTTCTATGTACGGGAATATTGTATTTTCAATGAAGGCGGCATGGCCAGGAGCGTTGCCGGTTTGTAGTTTCCAGTCAGACGCCCGGACAGGGGTAAAGTCCCGCACTCTGCCAGAAGCGCCCCTGGCACCTTTATCGTAGGCTATGCCCACTAAAATTGCCTCTTGCATGTTGCCGCTGTTCATTGGATAGCGAGTAGCACCGGAGGCGATAGGAAAACTGTAGGGGGCATCCAACAGATAAATAACCGGATACCGCTTCTCAGGCTGGTTTGCATAGGAGCGGGGAAGTTTTATATATAGAGGGTAAACGCGCTCGGAATCCGGCTCTATCAGTCTTACGACCTGACTTCGTAAAACCTTGTAAGGCTCGTTCGCCAGGCTGATGCTGCTGACAACAATAAGCAGCAGGCTCAGCAAGCGCGCCGGAGTCAGCCAGATTTTACCAAATCGTTTCATCGCATTAGCGGCCTTTGGTCAGTACTACCGCGGCCTGGCCTATGCGTAGCATGTGTTTACTGGCTTCTATCCCCGCATCGGCATCCTGTTCAATAATCGCTGACATTTTATTCTTAAATAATTCAATATTACTCATACCCCCCTGATTCAGGGCAGTGGCAAACTGCATACAAGCTTCACTATTTGCATCTTTGGTCGCTTTACACCGGTCGGCTTGCTGCGCCAGATTTTCAATCTGTTTTAAAAGTGCATCATAATGACGTGCGGCAACGGCATTGCACGCTATTGTAGTCAGAAAAATAGCCAGTAATAGCAGGGATATAGGTTTCATAAAAGTTCCTTTTTAAATAATGAAAATAGCTCAAAGTTTGAGCGGGATAACAATTTCAGCCAGGCGATCAGGCGGGCGCCTGTTTACCCTCAAATAGTTGCTTCATCGCTGCCCAATCACGCTCGACACGATTTACACCGCCGCGGTTTCGGTTATTCTGGCCCAACTGGCCGGTATGAGCCTGACAACATATTCGGGTATCGTTGTGCATAAAGCTCGAATTAACAGCCTCTTCAACATTCGCTACGCTTGGTAAGTCACATGCCTTGCGAAGGGCGTTGAACGATGCAATACCTAAACACACCGCAATTTTGGGCTGTACAATATCAATCAGTGGCAGGGTAAATTCAGTGGCAGCACGCGTAAGATTCCTGGCGCGAATCGGCGCGTTCATCGGCCCGGGCTTAACAAAGGGAAACAGGTTCGTCGCGTATACATCTTCAAGCGCTTTACCAAAATGCTGCTGCAGCAAACGTTTCAAATTCATATTGGTGCGCACCGAGGGTGTGTGGCCAAGCGATAACGTCTCCTGACACACTGGAAAATCGAAGCTTTGTTCAGAGCACCAGTCCTGCAATATGATAAGAATGTCTGCATCAGCGTTGTGGGAGGACAAACTAAATGGCGAAATATAGTCACATTCCCACACACCACCATCATAATCACCTATCGCGGTATAGCCATAATACCGCGTGGCCTGACGCTTTCTTGCAAGATCAAGAAGTGCGCGTTGCTTGTTCATAGACTTCCTTTATAACCAAGAGCAACATTCGAAGAGGGCGATGTCATCAGGCTGTTTTATTTAACAGAAAAAGTATCAGTTCCTGATAATCCTTCATGGTTTTTATATTGGTAGTTAGCGGTTTATATTTTCCGTTAACGATTAATGTGGGCACACCGGTAAACCCCTGACTACGAATAAAAGCTGTGTTTTTTTGCATTTTTTTCGCTTGCGTATTAACAGCGAAAGAGGAGAAGGCTTTATCAAACGCCTCTTTATCGATGCCGTTAACGATAAAGAGGTTTCGAAGATCGTTTTCGTTATCAATGTTAGCGTTATTTTCGTGAATATAACTGAATATTGCAGGGACCACTTCATCTTCGGCTTGTAGATGTTGTGCCGTGATAAGTGCTTTTGTGAGCAGATGCTCTGACTTCGGATTTCTGCCTGGCATTCCATCTACATGATTCTTTTTAAATGTAGCGCCTTCCGGTAGCGCGTCTTTTAACGCATTCATGAAAGGTTCCTGCCGATAACAGGCGGGGCAGTAAAAAGAAAAATACTCGGTAATCTCTTTATCTGAAGTGGCCTTTACATCAAGCACAAGGTAATCATCGCCCTGACTGAATTCGGCGGCATGCGCTGAAAACAATGTGATTGAGAAAAAAACGAAGTAACTGAGTTGTCTGAGCATAATAATCCTTTTTACTGCTGATGTGGTCGTCCTTTAGCCATAGTATCACTTGATGCCGGTACACTGAACATGGATTTTTCATCCTTTTTTTTCCGTTCTGGTTTCTTTCAGCAGCGTGACCAGAACAACACTGTGCATTGCACTGAGCATGATGATGGTTGTAGCAGAGAGCCACGGCTCAACGCCCATTTGCGCCAGGTGAACCACAGGTTCAGGTTCTGTACCGCCAAACAATATGGCATGAGGCAGTCCGAAAAAAGTAGGGAAAACAGCATAAAATAATATATCGTAAAAGAGCAGCGCACCGGCAAACAGCAATAGCCGCATCGTGCCTTCTGGCTTGAAAAGCCACAGGCTCAAAAGGCAAATAACCGATACCAGATAAGTCAGTCCGCTGCCCATAACGCCCACCACTGACGTGGCCCACATACTGTTCATATCACTATAAAAAGGCTTATTAATGAATGACGGTGTAGGCAGCGCATACTGAGATTCCCTGCCAGTTTCAAATTGAACAGCAGCGCGCTACTGGCGGGCAAAGCCGACTGATGCCACACGATCGGCTGGCCAATACGCCGAAAAAGGCGTTACGGCAAAAGTCGGGGAAAGTTCTACGCCGGGCCATACCTGTACAACAGGTACGCCAAGTCCCGCGAGTTTGCCGGCTATGGCGTGCCCGGACTCATGAATAAGCACAGACAGCAAAAAGAAAAGTGGAATGACGAGATTAATACTTATTACTCGAAACGTGACCGGCCGCTGCATTTTGGCAGTCATTTGAATGTGAACATGGTTAAGCAGCCTTGCATTGGATGCGCGTACCTCTTTCACAAGAGGTGTTACTGCGGTTAACGCGCTGATGCATCAGAGGCGAAGAAGGTGTTAATCGCTGTCGTATGCGATGTGTACTTTGCCAAGTGTAAACTGGCGTTGAGTAAATCCACGTCGAATGCGTCAACGTGTAACGACGCTTTCATCCAGCCTCCTTGCAGGCTATAACTCAAATAGCATAAAGCGGCTATTGGCATCGATGATGTAATTGCCAAACGGTCCGCAAACCTAAAGCCGTGCTTTTTATAAAGACGATGGGCTGCTTTAAAATAAGGCTGTGTGCCGGTTTCCAGGTAGACAGTCGAGACCCCCCCGCGTTTTTGCAACATCAAGACAATGTCGCAGCAAGGCTGATGCAACCCCCTGTCCGCGAAATCTATATGCTGTACGCATTGATTTAAGCTCTGCGCTGGTGACACACAACATTTTAATCGCAATACACCCGGCTAATTGGTCGTCTATCCACCCACTGAAAAATGTTATATCCGAGGCTCTCAATGCCTGCACATCGAGGGCGTGAACGCTGTCTGCCGGTGAGGTGTTATGCATATCTGCCAGATGTTCTGCCAAAAGCAATGCGATCTCTTCGCCGCGCAGGTCATCAATTTTTATAATCACACTTTTGTACCTTCCGGTTAGCAGGGTGGCGTTAGCCGGTGCGTTTCGGGATTAAAAGCCACAACACGATGTAGATAAATACCGGAACCAGATAAACCACAGTACCTAAAACAAATACAGCCTGAATGGCGCCTTTTCTGATATTGTAATGATCAGCAAGTCCTGCGCAGACTCCGCCTGCAATCCAGGTCTTACCCCTGTATAATTCTTTGTTTTCCATCTTGTGTTTACCCGTCCTTGTGGCTTATGCAGAAAATTAGCGCGCTGCTTTCACGCGCTATATAAACATACAAACAGCACGCATTGTTGCTAATTACTCTGACACGCCACTGCTTCGTGCTGTGATGCGCACTGCTGCAATTTTTACCCCTTCTTCAGCCATTGTAATGTTGGCATCCTGAACTAAAAATGTCGCGTTATCCGCAGTGATAGTAAGCTGATAAGGTGTACCGGAGGACAGCGCACTATGCTACGTGTTGTTATGTTAAACGGCACCTGGTGCGGAATAGTCATGCTGACTTCGCCGGTAAAATGAGTAACGGTTCTGTCCTGCGATTGCGAAACAGAGGTTGCCTGAATTTCTACCCCGGTGGCGGCGGTTGTCGATGAAGTTATAAACAGGCTAATCAGGATACTGACCACGAGTATCGCAGAGGCAGAAAGCTTGCCGTAAACCGTTTTTAGGTGTGGGGTTGTTTGAGCAATGCTTGTCACATCAGTATCAAAGGCCGCAGCAATAGCTTTAAGCGTTTCATACGAGGCATTACCCTCATTTTCAACGCGCTGAATGGTTCGCAGACTGACACCAGAGACAACGGACAAGTGCTGCTGACTCCATGCTCGCTGATGTCTGTATTGAACGATCAGTTTAGAATCTATTTTCATATCCATCTTAATGTTCCTTTGTAAGTTCGATACGAACGATACAGGAACAGTCCTTTTTACTGTTACGACACATCGGCGTCATCTGCCAGACAAACCTGCGACACCCAATAAAAATTGCCGGCGCGGCGAATAAATAAACTTACCTGATAAAGCGCCTGAATACTAATGGCGCTTCACAATAAACTCAGCAATATACAGCGTAAAGTACGTACCGAAACCTGCAGCAACGGCACAGCTCAGTGCTGCGACCGGCACAAAAATATAGCCAAGGGCGGCCGTAGAGGAAGCATGCTCATCTGTATATAAGGGGCGCACGATCTCCCAGTATCCTGTGAAAATAATAACTATTGTCACCGCCAGACTCAGCCACAATGCGACTTTACCTTTGAGCGAGCTCAGAAGGTTGGTGAACACCGCGCAAAGCACAAGCGGTACGAATGGGATAATGCGAAACGCGCCTATAAACAGCACAGATGTTATCGAGGTATGGGCGAACGCTTTGGAGATAGCTTCTACAGGTGCGAAATCAGTCAAGATAATTAGCACAAGAAGATGGTTCAAATGTTCAAAGAGTAATATGAAGGAAATGGCGCACGCCCAGATAAACTGCTTTATCATAATGAGCCCTCTGGAAGATACGAATCAGGTCTTGTACTTTACAAAACATAAGGCGTTAAGCGCATCACCATTACGCGTAATATGACACTGGCCACTACATGTAAATCCACACTTCTTTAACGCACGCTGCGACGCAATATTTTGCTCTGCCACCGTAGCGATTACATCAGTCTGGTTTGGTAAGTAAGCATCAAGCAGTGCGTTTATGGCCTGGGTAGCCACCCCCTGTCCCCACCAGGCTTTCGCGACCCAGTAGCCGATTTCAGTTTCGCCTGAATCTGTTGGCCAATAGGAAATGCAACCAGCTAGCAAACCATCCAGTTCGATGGCCAACGCCTTGCGCGGTGAGGTAGGGTGAGAGGCTAGCCATGCCACAGCATCTCCTACCGTGTATGGAAAAGGAATATGCGCTGTCCATTTCGACATATCCCTGTCGTTCATCAGCAGCGCCAGGCGTGGCGCATCATCCATAGTAAAAGATCTGAGAAGCATCGGCTTTCCAAAAGCAGGATGTCTTTAATTTGCGCTTTCCAGTTGGTTAAGCAATTTGGCAAGCCCTTCGAGCGCAACTACAAGCTGGGCTACTGAAAAACATCATTAAACTTTTCCTGATCAAGATACTTTTCAAAAGCACCAAATGACTGACCAACGCTGGGCTCTGTCATCAACTCCTGCATGGCCACTTCACCAACAATCTTGAACGCTTGCTCGAACGCGGCTGAGCCCATTACGCCTGCTGCCGCTTTCGCTTGCTCCGGGCAATCTTCGGTGACCAGGCGTGTAATTAAGGTGCCAACATATTTGTTCACGTCGTCAATATCGCTTTCTGTTACATTCGCATAGGGTTTGATTGTGCTGTGGGTGGAGATCCCAAGAAAAATCCACTTCGCCAGATTTTTTCTTTCTTTACCGGTCATTGAGTCGGTCAGGCAGGTGCCAAATCGCTGTGCTTCCTGGCTGGCGTGAGTGGCACTGCAGTAAAACGTGCTCAGAACAACTAACGCTGCGCAAACGTATTTAAACATTCAAAGTCCTTTTTATTTTTTAAGTTTACTAATAAGTGGTATCGAAAGATTGCGTGAAAATGCCCACGCAATCAACTAATGATCATGTTTCGCTTCTGCTGATAACTTCATAGCCTTCAGCTTCATAGTCGTTGATACATTTTTGAAACTTATTCTGAAGTTTTATTTCGTCAAAGTAACCTAAGGCATAAGCGTCACACTTAACCTTCATCTTTTCAGAATTCTCCAGAACAGCAACCATTTTAAGTTCAGCAAAACCAAGTTTGTAAGCCAGTTC
>CAZOYR010000140.1:0-7395 GCA_964584105.1 uncultured Alteromonas sp. | reverse complement strand
GGCTATCACGAGCAGGCGGATGAGTTGTATAACGATCTGGCTGGACAGCGCCATTATTATGGTTTTCTGGCCAGCGCCAAGGTTGGCCAGAAACCGGCATTGCTGCACAAGCCTGCACCCCACGACGCCAAAGCCATCCAGTCGGTTGCAACGCTGCCCAGTGCGCAACGTGCTTATGAGTTTTTGCAAATGGGGCGTCAGCTGGAAGCGCGCCGTGAGTGGTATTATCTGTTGACCCATATCGATACTGCTAACGTGAAAGACGCGGCGTTGCTGGCCAGTGAATGGGGTTGGTACGACCAATCTATTATCAGCTTTTCGCGCAGTGGCTATCTTAACGATATTGAAAAGCGTTTCCCCCTGGCCTATGCCAATGAATTTACCTCCGTGGGTGAAACATACAATGTGCAACCGGCATTTGCCATGGCCATTGCACGCCGTGAAAGCTCCTTCCGGGCTGATGCGGTATCGCCGGCAGGCGCAGCAGGCTTAATGCAACTTATGCCCGGTACCGCACGTTATTTAGCACAGCGCAATGCGGATGCACGCCGACAGAGCAATATCCCAACGCTGAATCGCACCGCCTTATTTGAACCGGCCAATAACCTGCAATATGGCGTGCAGTACTTGCGTTATTTGGGGGATAAACTGGGTGATAATCCGGTGCTGATTTCTGCTTCGTACAATGCCGGCTGGCGCAAAGTGCTGGAATGGCTGCCGGAAACAACCGCGATGGAAACGGACATCTGGATTGAAAATATTCCCTACAAAGAAACCCGGCACTATGTGAAAGCTGTCATGGCATATCGCTACATTTACGAGCATCAGTTGGGCGCGCCCAGCGCCTTGTTCCAGCAACTGGCTGAAAGCGCGATACCGTCTGCCGAGCGAATGGATTCTCGTCGTCAGGCGATGCAGCTGGCCCCGGATTGATAGTCAGTCAGGGGCAACCGGCAGTCGTAAGGTAAATGTGGTGCCCCTGTTTTCTTCACTCTGTACGCTGATGTGGCCGCCCATGGCCTCAATAATATTCATTGATATATACAAACCCAGCCCGGTACCTTCGCCAGGCGGTTTAGTGGTATAGAATGGCTGGAAAATCTGCTCACGCACCTGCTCTGGCATACCAGGCCCGTTATCCTCAACACGAATAATAACCTGGTCGCTGCCACCGCCCGGCGTGCTTAGGGCTCTGGTCATGCGCGATGTGCTGATTTTAATCACACCTTGCCCGTTTATTGCCTGACCGGCGTTCATCATCAGATTAATCAGTACCTGACTTAACTTTCGGGCACTGCCTGCCACCTGTGGCACCTCATCAAGCTCCAGTTCAATACTGACATGGTGCTTCAGTTCCGGATTGACCAGAGGCAAGGTGTCTTTAATCGCCTGGTTTACACAAAAATAGTCCTGGTCACCGGCATCTGTGCGGGTAAAACTTTTCAGGCTGGTAGTGATATTTGCCACCCGGATAAGACCCTCCTCAGATTCCTCACAAATATCACAAATGTCATCCAGTAACTGCGGGATTTGATGCTGTTCATAGCGTGCTTTTATCTCGTTAAGATCAGCCTGCGAACCTTTCTCAAAAGCAGTTTCCAGTGTTTTGCAAAAGTTGATGAGGGTGGGCACTGAGGATTTTAGATAATCGATGTTACTGGCAACAAAGCCAACCGGGTTATTAATCTCATGGGCAACGCCTGCAGCCAGTAACCCTACCGAGGCGAGTTTTTCCGAAGCGATGAGCGACTGCTCGACCTGTTCTTTTTCTTTTTTTAACTGCTCAGATGCCATGGCGAGCAGCCGCGCATTAACGCTAAGCAGGGTTTGCTCGGTAAACTCGCGGTAGCGTTTGGCAATCTGCACATGTTCATCGGTATAAAAGCCAAGTTCTTCATGGGCAAACACAATAACACTGAGTTCATCTTTTACGATGAAAGGGCTCATCAGCAGGCTTTTAATGCGTGTATCTTTGGCCAACGGTACATCCTGCCACGATGGGTGACGGGCAACGTTGTACATCGCCAGCGTTTTACCCCCGATGACCTTCGTCAGCATTTCGCCAATCTGCCATTGCTGGTCAACAATTTCGGGTAACGTGGAGAAGCTACAGCGCAGGTGCGTTGCATTGTGCGGCTCAAGAATAAGGCAGGTCGTGTGAGGTATAATCTGGCTGAAGTTTGCAAACATACGCTGATACAGTGCCTCAGGATGCTCAGCATCTAAGACGGCCCTGACGCCGCGCAACATCAGTTCTGATTGATTGTGTAGCGCCTGCGCCTGTTCTTTGAGGCGGTACACCAGATTCAGGTTTTCAACAACGTCTTCATACTTATCATTCATTGACTGAACGCCACTGCAGAGATCATTAAATTGCCATGCCGGTTATAGCCATCCAGAAAGTGGCCCTGTTCACCAAATGTATAGATGCCAAGGATGGGGATGCGGGTAAATCGTGTGGAAAGCGTATCCAGCATGCGGGATAACTGATCGTCGATAGTAAACATACAGCCTGCGCAATACACCAGCAATACACCGGCCGGGGTCGCATCTTGTGGCAGCAGGGAAATCGCGTTTTCTATCACTTTTTCGGCCCGGGCAATCAGGCTGTCTTCACTGCCCTGCATTACAATCAGTTCAGCCCCTGGTTCAATATCAGAAAACACCGACAAGCCCTGATCGGGCGTTACTGCATCCGGATGGCTCAGCAGATATTCTGCGATGCCGCCGCTGTGACTGATTTTACGCCCAAAGGGATGCAGGGTAGTCATAGACAGAATAGGCCCGCCGGACATTGCCGTTTCTATCAGCCCGCCGGTGAGCCGGTTGTAGACCCGAGCCGCGGGTTCATTATCCAGTGTTTCAATAATTCGCCCCGTGGCTTTGGTCACTTTGCATACGTGTGGTCCGGGACGATAACCTGAGCTGTAGCTAACCCCGATAGGCGAACCGGGCGACATCGTTGCCACAGTAATATGATGGTCAGAACCGCCTTGGTGGGCACCGGTATACCACGCGCCAGCGACCTCATTGTCGGCCATCGTGCCACCGAATACCGGTATTTTATCGCCTACCTCATCGGCAAGGCCCTGTAACAGGGTTTCTTCTTTACCCGACGGAAAAATACAGTAAATCAGTGATGGAGCCTCGTACTGCGCACCACTGTCAGATAACGCATGCTGTAAGGCGAGTTGTGCATCCTCTTGAGGCGTATCTTCACTGACCGGTAAACTGGCACACCCGTAATGTCCGGCCTCATCGTGAAACAGCATAATAGCAAGGTCGGCGCGAGCGGTGGCCCCCTTGGGCGTACAGGCAAGCACACCGTTCGATGACGATGCCAGCATAATCGGGCAGGGCAGGCGTTCAGCTAGCGCTGCGCGGAGATGCGCAGCATCATGCCTGCAGTTAAAATAGACCACCGCCATGCTGGCGGAGGCGATTGAAGATAATCCGCTAACAACACTATCTATTAATGCGTCGACATTGTCATCATTACCCCAGGAAACCTGTATTTCCATCATCTCTCCTGCCTGATTGCTGGTGGCTGAATATGGTCTGCGTGTTAACTATAGTCAAAAGCGCTGAAGATGTGATGGATAAACCGGCAAGATTAGCCTAATGGTGAAGGTTGTGGTGCCGGTATGTTGCAGGCAGCCCATGCCCAATTACTAGCGGTAATCGTGCTGTGAATGTTACAGTAGGCATAACACATCCCTTTTTCAGACCAACATCAAAGAGGTTTTATGGCGAATTTTGAATCCACCTACAAGGCACACATTGACACATTGCAGCAGCGAACAGCAGAGGCGCTGCAACGGGAAGGATTAGATGGTCTGGTGATTCATTCTGGTCAGGGAAAGCGACTGTTTCTGGACGATAACCACTATCCGTTCAAGGTTAACCCGCAGTTTAAAGCATGGGTTCCGGTGGTGGATAATCCCAACTGCTGGCTGGTGGTTGACGGTAAATCCAAGCCCAAACTGATTTTTTATCGCCCGGTGGATTTTTGGCATAAAGTACCGCCTGAGCCAAACGACTTCTGGACAGAGCACTTTGACCTGGTGATGTTGCAGCAAGCGGATGCCGTTGAAAAACACTTACCGTATGACAAGCCGCGTTTTGCTTACATCGGCGAGTACATCGAGGTTGCCAAAGCATTGGGCTTTGAAAATGTTAATCCGGATCGCGTACTGCATTATCTGCACTATCAGCGCGCCTATAAAACAGATTATGAACTGGATTGCATGCGTGAGGCCAACAAGCTGGCCGTGGCGGGGCATAAGGCAGCTGCCGCAGCGTTTCACGAAGGCAAAAGTGAGTTTGATATTAACCTGGCATATGCACAGGCCAGTCGTCAGGGCGATAACGATGTCCCCTACAACAGCATTGTCGCGCTCAATGAGCATGCTGCCATTTTGCACTACATGCAGTGTGATACAGACGCGCCGGCTCATAACCGTTCTTTTTTAATTGATGCCGGTGCAAACTTCCATGGATATGCTGCCGATATCACGCGCACATACAGCCGCGAAAACGATCGCTTTGCTGAGCTGATTGAACGGGTGGATAAAGTAACGGTGACACTGGGCGAGGCACTTAAACCTAACGTGAGTTACACCGATATTCATCTGCTAGCCCATGATGGCATTGCGCAGATTCTGCATGACGTCGGGCTGGTGAATCTGCAACCTCAGGATATTGTGGAGCAAGGCATTACCCGCACATTCTTCCCTCACGGTATCGGCCACTTCCTGGGTCTGCAGGTACACGATGTGGGCGGGCAGTTTAATGATGATCGTGGCACGCCAAAGCCATCTCCCGATGACCATCCGTTTTTGCGTTGTACGCGCATGGTAGAGCCACGCCAGGTCTTTACCATTGAGCCAGGGCTGTACTTTATCGATAGTCTGCTGGCTGATCTCAAAGCGACCGAGGCATCTAAATATATTAACTGGGATACGGTGGATTTATATCGTCCTTATGGCGGTATCCGTATTGAAGATAATATTATCGTGCACCGGGATAAAAACGAGAACATGACCCGGGATCTTGATTTGTAAGGAGCGCTCGCTTTGCCATCACCCGACTCACATGTTGTCTTTTTGATTCTGATTGCAACAATGGCGGGGATGGCAATGCCAGCCGGCGCCTTACTGGCAAAAATTGAAGATCTGCAGCCGCGCTGGCTGGAAGAAGAGTTTCGCCATGGTGTGATGGCCCTTGGTGGTGGCGCCCTGGTCTCTGCGGTGGCGCTGGTGTTGGTACCTGAGGGCACAAAGGAGTTAACCACATTTCCCGCCGCTGCCTGTTTGCTGGGGGGCGCACTCAGTTTTATGGCGCTGGATCGCTATCTGGCAGCGAACCAGACACCCGCCAGTCAACTGGCTGCTATGCTCAGCGACTTTATTCCAGAATCCATCGCATTGGGAACTGCCGCCGCCCTGGGCGGCAGCACGCTGCTCATTGGCGTGCTTATCACGGTTCAGAATCTGCCCGAAGGGTTCAATGCGTTTCGCGAAATGCGCGAAGCAGGTTCCCGCTCACCCAAATCTCTTATCTTAAAGTTTACCCTGCTTGCCATGCTCGGACCGGTAATGGCGTTAATCGGCTACTTTTTTCTGGCCGATTTTACCACGCTGGTAGGCGGTATTATGTTGTTTGCCGCTGGTGGAATACTGTATTCAGTGTTTCAGGACATTGCGCCGCAGGTCAGAATGCAAAACTCCTGGCTGCCACCGCTAGGTGCAATTATTGGCTTTTTAATCGGTATGATTGGTTACATGCTCGAAGGTGGGGCGGCCTGACCGGGTAAAAATGTGTGTAGACGAGATAGCGGAAAAGCAGGCAAGGTTTGTGAACCACCTTGCCTATGTATTGCTACTTAGTGCGGGCGACTGACAGATGCGCCAGGCCAATCAGGGCCTCTTTATAGGGCGAGTCCGGCACCGGGGCGAGACTGTCTATAGCCAGCTGCATTTCTTTCATGGCGCAATCCTGGGTGTAGGTTAGCGCGCCGGTTTGCCCCATAATCTGCTGGATGCGAGACAGCTGAGGTAAGCCGTTAGCCTTTTCAATAGCTTCTTTAATCAGCTCGCTGTCCTGCGCGCTGGGTGCATTCCACATGGCGTACAGCAAAGGTAATGTAGGTTTGCCTTCGGCCAGGTCATCACCCACGTTTTTACCCATTTCTTCAGCGTCTGCAGCATAATCAAGTATGTCATCAGCAAGCTGAAATGCGGTCCCCAGATGCTTGCCATAGTCCTGCATGGCACGCTCCATATCCTCTGACTGGTCGGTCAGAATCGCGGATAACTGCGTGGCCGCCTCAAACAGGCGAGCCGTTTTGCCGTAAATAACATCAAAGTAACGCTTTTCTGAGGTATCAGGGTCATTGCAGTTCATCAGCTGCAACACTTCCCCTTCGGCGATCTGGTTTGTGGCTTCAGACAGGATCTCCATCACGCGCATACGCTTTAAACTGACCATCATCTGAAATGACCGGGTGTATAGAAAGTCACCCACCAGTACACTGGCCTGGTTGCCAAAAATCGCATTGGCCGTTTCGCGGCCCCGACGCAATGTTGACTCATCGACAACATCGTCGTGTAGCAAGGTTGCAGTGTGAATAAATTCGATAATTGCTGCCAGCGTATGATGGTCGTTGTTCTGTATATTCATAGCGCGTGCAGCAAGCACGCTCAGCAGCGGACGAAGGCGTTTGCCTCCGCTGTTTACAATGTAGAAACCAAGCTGGTTAATCAGTGAAACATCAGAGTCGACTTGTTGTTGAATCAGCTGATTGACCGCCTTCATATCATCAGCAGTCAGCGCCCGGATTTGCTCTAAGTCCATATGCATCGGCAAAAAAATAAAGACAGGTATTTGGGTTTGCAGCCGATTGTACCTTAATCGCACGACACTGCCACCAGATTGTCTTAAAAACCTGTTCGATAATCGAATTCGCAATTTTCTATGCACAGAACGCTTATAAAAATCCCGGATTATCAGGCCCTGGCCTGATAAATCAGGCGGAGCAGGTCTTTTAAATTGTTTGCGAAGTAAGCCACTGTCAAAATCAGGATCGCAGTGCGATCATCTGGAGATCTTAAAAGATTGATACGAATAAACAGAGGCTGATTAGCTAATTTTGCAGTGCACAAAACGCTGATTTTGTGCTAAATTCGCGCGCCTGAACTGCGAATTGTACGTCTTCATGACCCCGGTGCGAAAAATAACCAAATTTTATGCGATGTGGGGTTGTGGTTAAAGCATGTTTCACGTATCATTCGCGCCCTGTTTTTTGAATTGAAGCGTCAAGTGACGCAGAGCGGAGTAGAATATGTACGCGGTTTTCCAAAGTGGCGGTAAACAGCACCGTGTGGCTGAAGGCCA
>CAZOYR010000139.1:0-7699 GCA_964584105.1 uncultured Alteromonas sp. | reverse complement strand
TGAATAAGCCGCGGGTGTGTCGATAGCGTGGATAGAGCTACGCGCGGGAGAATATAAGAGCAATAACTAAAAGTATGCCAGCAAAAGTTGCTCAAGCTGGTTCCATGACACTTTGCCATACGAAAAGGATTACGTCGCTACGAAGGGGCAGGCAAACCACAATACTTTCTGGGATCCCGGTATTACCTGATTAGTCATAACCTCATATGAAAATAGTTGGTGTCTTAAAGTAAACGCCATATGCTACTAAAACTTATAATTCGTTATGAATAAGCCGCGGGTGTGTCGATAGCATGGATAGAGCTACGCGCGGGAGAATATGAGAGCAATAACTAAAAGATTGCTACTTTCTACATAAGTGTGATGAAGCAGTAACGTAGTGAATGGCAAGATGATTTGCGACAGATAGACTTCGTAGGGGACCCGTCTGACTCCATCTATACGATAGAAACAGCGTACCGAAAACCGAGCGGTATCGTTACAATGCTCCGCCTGACAGCGTGGCGTTGAAAGCACAAAAGGAATGCATGAGGGATATAGTCAGTCGACCTGTTACCGTGAAAGGTGAACCAACCTTTTTTGAAATGATGAAAATGACAGGGACGTTAATAAAAAAGGCAGGAAAAACCTGCCTTCGTAATAAAAAGCGTCAGAGGCTATTCGTCGACAACGTCCGTACGCTGGCGTAGCTTATCCAGGAAGGTACTGATTCTTTCTGCATTCTTACCCAGGTCGCTTCGGCCAACCCGAGACTTACTGCGTACGTCTACCAGAGTATCATCGCCCTTCTGGGTTAAACGGATCACGACATCGTCTTTAAAGCCGAACCAGGTCGTTGTGTCCGTCGCTTCAATAGTATTTTCTTTTGCGTTAGCTTCAACGCGCTCCCAGCCCATGGAATCCACAGTCTGTTCAGCGGCACTAAAAACTTCATCAATGGGTTTTGCGAACAGCTGAGTTTTAATTTCCGGATAGGCTTCAAGTTGTTGGCGGGTAACTTCACCACCTTCGTAATCGATAGGATTAGGTGCATCTGCCCGCATGGGCGCGATAGCCACAAATTCTGGCGGATTAGTCACGTCGGTGGTGATATCATGTATGGGGGGGACGGTAGAAGCCTTGCCCATCATACTTAAGGGCATAACAACGGCTACAAGCGCCAGAATGGTATAAAAAAGCGTGCTTCCCCAGCTCACAGTCTTACGCGCAATGATCACCTGAAGAATGATAAGAATTAACGCAGCGCCTCCAACGAACACGCCGTAGCGTATAGAGGTGAATGCCAGACCTAGCTCCATTCCTAAAAATTGATACATTGGTCCGGGTAAAACTACCATTAAAAAGCTGACAATACTCAGCAATGCAATTATCGCTCGCACAGTAATATCCTTTATTTGTTTTAGTAATCAAGGTTATTACACTATAAACAGCCGATGGGCGCACCTGATTCTTAGGGAAATCTGTGATTTACCAAGCAGGAGCGATTGATTTGAAATAAAATGGAAAATTATGTCAGCTGAAGATGAAGTCACACACCCTCTGGTTGAACAGGTTTTAACAGCGATTCAAAACGAGGTCGACGTACTCAAAGAGGGAGTGAGCGAATATCAGCTTATTGAGAAATTCCAGGCAGACCCTTACCGCCTGTTTGATAAAGAAGCATTGAGAAACTCACGAAATCTTTTTCAGACGCATTTTTTGCTGTTCCATTGCTTATATCTGCTCAGAGACCAGTGGCGACAAAACCAGACTGGTGAATTAACCATATCCGCCATGAAAATAAAGTTGGAGCCGCTAACCTCGCACGGTCCTGCATTATCAGTGGCTGATCCATTACGTGCCTATTATCTGGATTGGTCTCATTTTAGTCGAACCACAGAAAACGATGTCGATGACATGCTGAATAGCTTTTGGCAGGCAATGAGCAAGACATTGGTTGGAAGCGTCAGTGAAACAGAAAAGATTAATGCGTTGGAAGTACTAGGTTTTGCGCCTGACGCATCACCCACCACCCAGCAAATAAAACGCCAGTACCGGGCATTACAGCATCAAAATCATCCGGATAAAGGAGGAAGTCTGACGTTTTCTCAGTCGTTAACGGCCGCGTATAAAACATTAATGGTTACCGGGCGAGCGGAAAATTAGATAGCGCAATATCCTAAACTTACGATGAAGATGCGTTTGGTGTAAGAATGCCGTTGAAAAACAGCTGCATCATACCTGGCACATCCTGTTGAATTTTGAATGTCTCAGGAGATTCAAGATATTCAGCCACAACGCCGCGAATAAAACAACTGACAGACAGCGCCAAAACTTTAGGATCAGCATCTTCCGGTAGCGTCATTTGTTTTTTAGCACGCGCGAAATAAGCTTCAAACGCCGCGAGCTTTTCTCGTTTTTTTTCATTATGGCGGGCTTTGCACTGCTCGAAATCCCCGGAATAGTCGCACTTAAACATAAACAGTCTGATCGCTTTACACTTCTGCGCGTCCTCATCCAAATCCAGAATTAAATTCGTACAAATTGTCTGTAGTTGGTCGACAGGATTGGGGTGTTCAACTTCAAGTCCCTGCATGATGCGCTCAATAAATGGGGTATGCATCTTCTCGTGCAGGGCATCAAAAATTTCGATCTTGTTTTTAAAGTGCCAGTAGACTGCACCCCTTGTGACATCTGCACTGCGGGCGATCTGTTCCAGTGTGGCACGGGCGACGCCACGGTCAGTAAAGACATCAATAGCGGCATCGAGAATAGCTTGTTTTGTCTGTTCCGCTTCTTCTTTAGTGCGTCTCATTTCATTTCCTGGTCAGTTTGACAGCATACATACAAGAACGTATCTTTAAAAAGGTATAGGTTTAAACATATTTTGTCCAGCGTACACTCAGGATTACTATCGATATGAAGCGACATTTCATTTTAAGTGCCGTGGCTTTTTTGCTGCTCGCTCTGGCTGGTTGTTCAGAGCAATCAGGCCCGCAACAGGGCCAATCTGCTGAAGCACCACCCACCGCTGTCACGGTAATGACGGTTCAACGTACTACGGTACCGGATATTCTTGCGCTGCCTGGACGAGTATCAGCCTATCGACAATCGCAGGTACGGCCCCAGGTCGCTGGCGTCATTACCGAACGCTTGTTCGAAGAAGGTGCGGTGGTTGAAAAAGGCCAGCAGCTTTATCAGATTGATGACGCGCGGTTTAAAGCCGAGCTAGCCAGCGCCAAGGCAGATTTAAAAAGTGCTGAAGCCAACTTAAAAACGCTGGAGGCTAAAGCGGCACGCTATAAGAACTTGCTGAAAGGTAACTCCATCAGTGAGCAGGAATATGATGATGTGGTCGCTCAGGCCGATCAGGCACAAGCGCAAATCGGCGTTGCACAGGCAGCTATCGACCTGGCTGAAGTTAATGTTGAATACACCAAAGTGTATGCACCAATCAGCGGCCAAATCAGTCGCTCGTATGTCACCGAGGGGGCACTGGTGACTGCCAATCAGGCTCAGGAACTGGCGACCATCACGAAGTTAGACCCTGTCTTTATTGATATGCAGAACTCGGGTAAGGCGATTATTGAACTGCGTCGCTCTATGCAAGGCGAGCGGGCGATGCCAGTTGAAGTGGTATTGGATGAAAACAGTAATGCCACTTATGAGCAGCGCGGTGAGCTGAAGTTTTCTGAAGTGACTGTTGATGAGACAACAGGCAGCGTGACGCTGCGTGCGGTGGTTCCTAATCCAGACAGCGTACTGATGCCCGGATTGTTCGTTAAGGCACATATTATTAAATCAGAAGATCAGGGGTTACTGGTGCCCAAACGGGCCACCATGCGGCAACCCGATGGATCTTTGGTGGTTTACGTGGTCAATCAGCAGAATCAGGTTGAAGCCAGAACTATTGATGTACCCAGAAGCTATGAAAGTAATTATCTGGCTGCCAGCGGTGTCAGCGAAGGCGACAAAATTATCATCGCTGGCTATCAGAAGGTTAAACCTGGCGCGACAGTAACCCCACAACCGCAAAGCCAGCAGGGCGGCTGATTTCTAACTCTGGCAGGAACAATGATCTATGGCACGTTTTTTTATTGATCGACCCGTATTTGCCTGGGTGTTGGCAATTATCACGATGCTGGCCGGTGTGCTGGCGATTTTCAGTTTGCCGGTAGAGCAATATCCCAAAGTGGCGCCGCCGTCGGTAGCTATCAGTGCCGCGTATCCTGGCGCATCGGCCAAAAGTGTTGAAAACTCCGTTACCCAGGTTATCGAGCAGAATCTGAATGGTATCGATAACCTGCGTTATTTCTCGTCAAGCAGCCAAAGCGGCAGCATGTCGATTAATCTGACGTTTGAGCCGGGTACCGACCCGGACACCGCCCAGGTACAAACGCAAAATAAAGTGCAAAGCGCAGTTTCATTGTTGCCTGCCTCGGTACAGCAGCAGGGTGTCACTGTCACAAAGTCCAATGACAGCTTTGCGCTGGTTATCGGCTTTTATTCTGAAAATGGTGATCAGACCCAATTTGACCTGAGCGATCTGTTAGTTTCTGAATTCCGCGACCCGATTTCACGAGTCAACGGTGTGGGCAATGTTCGCGTATTCGGTGCACAGCGCTCAATGCGAATCTGGCTTAACCCCAATAAGCTATACAGCTTTAACATGACACCGGTGGATGTGCAGGCAGCTGTACAAATCCAGAATACTGATGTGTCTGCGGGTCAGCTTGGTGGTATGCCGGCCATTGAAGGTCAGGAAATTAACGCAACGATACAGGCACAGTCGCTGCTTCAGACCGTCGAGGATTTTGAAAACATTGTTTTACGCGTAAATACTGACGGTTCACAGGTTCGCCTGAAAGATGTCGCAAGGGTTGAACTGGGCTCGCAGGATTATGGTTACATCACCCGTTATAAGCGTAAGCCGGCTTCCGGTATGGCTGTGAGTCTGACCAGCGGCGCGAATGCGCTAGATACTATCGAACGGGTGAAAAATCGCGTAGAGGAGCTGAAAGGACAGCTTCCAGAAGGCGTTAAAGTCGTTTATCCGGTAGATTCATCACCGTTTATCGAACTGTCTATCAAGTCGGTTGTGCAGACATTGGTTGAAGCGGTCGTTCTGGTATTCCTGGTCATGTTGCTGTTTTTGCAAAACTGGCGGGCAACACTGATTCCTACTATCGCTGTGCCTGTTGTATTACTGGGTACCTTTGGCGTGCTGTATGTATTCGGTTTCAGTATCAACGTACTGACCATGTTTGCCATGGTGCTGGCTATCGGTCTGCTGGTTGATGATGCCATCGTTGTGGTTGAGAACGTAGAGCGCATCATGGAAGAGGAAGGGCTGTCGCCTAAAGAAGCGACTAAGAAATCCATGGGCCAGATAACCAGCGCACTCGTCGGTATTGCTGCGGTTCTGTCTACGGTATTTATTCCCATGGCCTTTTTCAGCGGCTCTGCCGGGTCTATCTATCGGCAGTTCTCTATTACCATCGTTTCTGCAATGGCGTTCTCGGTGCTGGTCGCAATTATCCTGTCACCGTCATTGTGCGCGACATTGCTGAAAAAACATGATCCGAATAAAGATAGAGATAAGGGGTTCGGCGGTTGGTTTAACCGCAATTTCAATAAAGGACGTGATCGTTATCAGCGCACGGCCACCCACATTGCTGCAAAATTCAAACGTTATCTGGTTGTGTATGGTGTGATGGTTGGCGGCATGGTATTTATCTTTATGCGGCTGCCTGGAGCATTCTTGCCCGACGAGGATCAGGGCAACATCATGGTATTGCTCAATACGCCACCGGGCTCTACCGCACAGCGTACCCTTGAGTCGGTCAAGAAGGTCGAAGACTTTTTCCTGGAACAGAACAAAGATGCAGTACATGACCTGTTCACTGTGGTTGGGTTCAGTTTTGCCGGCTCTGCGCAAAATGCGGCGATGGGCTTTGTTCATCTGAATGACTGGTCTGAACGAGATGAATCGCAAAGCGCCTTTAACATTATCAATCAGGCATTTGGTGCATTCTCACAATTTAAAGACGCCCAGGCGTTTCCGATATTGCCGCCGCCCATCAGAGAGCTGGGCAATGCGACCGGCTTTGACCTGCAGTTGCTGGATCGGGGCGGAAGAGGGCACGAAGCCCTGATGAATGCCCGTAACCAGTTGCTGGGTATGGCTGCGCAGAATCCCAACCTGAATGGGGTAAGACCCAACGGATTAAGTGATGTACCGCAATTTAAAATCAATATTGATAATGAAAAAGCCTCTGCACTGGGTGTGTCGCTTGACGAAATCAATAATGCGCTGCGTATCGCGTGGGGCTCTGCGTATGTAAATGATTTTATCGACGATGGTCGTATCAAGCGCGTATATATGCAGGCCGATGCGCCTTACCGGATGGATCCGGAAGATTTGGACAGCTGGTTTGTGCGTAATAAAGACGGCGAAATGGTTGCCTTCAGCTCTTTTGCGTCCTCGCGCTGGGATTATGGTTCGCCGAAACTGGAGCGTTTCAACGGCATTTCCTCTGTAAACGTTCAGGGCAGTCCGGCAGCGGGTATCTCTACCGGACAGGCAATGGAAGAAATGCAGAAGCTGGTTAATCAACTGCCTGAAGGTTTTGATTTGGCCTGGTCGGGGATTTCCTATGAGGAAAAAGCAGCAGGATCACAGGCCCCGATGCTCTATGCAATATCGATACTGGTGGTCTTTTTATGCCTGGCTGCGCTGTACGAGAGCTGGTCGGTACCTTTTGCGGTTATGTTAGTCGTGCCGCTGGGTATTCTGGGGTCGGTTGTCGCTGCGTTTATATTTAACTTGCCTAATGACGTATATTTACAGGTCGCATTTTTGACCACAGTCGGTCTGGCATCCAAAAATGCGATACTGATTGTTGAATTTGCAAAAGAGCAGGTCGAGCAGGGCGTAGATATTATGACGGCAGTCTCTATCGCTGCGAAACAACGTTTCCGTCCGATTCTGATGACATCGATGGCGTTTATTCTGGGGGTCACACCACTGGCTATTGCCAGCGGGGCCGGTGCAACCAGCCAGAACGCGATTGGTATCGCAGTTATGGGGGGAATGTTCGCAGCCACCTTCCTGGCGATATTCTTTGTGCCGATGTTTTATGTATTCGTTGAAAGTCTGTTTCGCAAAAAAGAAGTAGAGCAAAACGAAGACTAGTGGCGAAGACGTTAAAAAAGGCAGCAATAGGCTGCCTTTTTAGTTTTTACGACTAATCGCTTATGCCGGGTGCGCCTGACTGGGGTGCAATGCGTAGCCAGTATGGCATGATGAACTGATATTCACAGGTGGAAGCTGACATGGATATTACGTTACCCGGAAAACCCGACTGGCATAAGCTGCTCAAGTCAGGCTGTCGCGTCTTTGTAGGAGGCCACGCCTCGGTCCCCTATGCGCTTATTCAGGACTTAATTGATAACAGCCGTGGCTTCAGCGACATTGAGTTAGTGCATGGATTGGCTTTAGGAGACACCCGTTGGGCGCAGGAGCAGCACCGGCAATTATTTAAGGTTAACACCTTCTTCATTGGTGGCGAGGCGGTACGGCGTGCTGTAGATGAGGGCAGGGCAGACTACACGCCCTGCTTTTTGTCGGAGGTCTCCAGTCTTTTCACCGACGGTACGCTGGCACTGGATGCCGTGCTCATTAATGTCAGTCCCCCTGACGAGTTTGGCTATTGTTCAT
>CAZOYR010000138.1:0-7708 GCA_964584105.1 uncultured Alteromonas sp. | reverse complement strand
CTGCAGAAGGTGTAACTGAAATCGATTATAAAGATATCGCTACGCTGAAGAACTACATCACAGAAAGCGGTAAGATCGTCCCTAGCCGTATCACAGGTACCAGTGCGAAGTATCAGCGTCAGCTGTCTTCTGCAATCAAGCGTGCACGTTTTCTTGCACTGCTTCCGTACACTGATTCACACAAGTAAACTGGCGAAATAAGGGGTAGCTAAGATGGATATCATCCTACTGGATAAAATCGCCAACCTTGGTGGTCTGGGCGACAAAGTTAATGTTAAGTCTGGTTTTGCTCGTAACTTCCTTTTCCCTCAGGGTAAAGCAGTTCCTGCAACTAAAGACAACGTAGAAAAGTTTGAAGCACGTCGTGCTGAGCTGGAAGCGAAAATCGCTGAAGATCTGGCTGCTGCACAAGCACGCGCTGAAAAACTGGACGCACTGGAAGAAGTAACTGTTGCGGCACCTGCTGGTGACGAAGGTAAACTTTTCGGTTCTGTTGGTACAAAAGACATCGCAGACGCAATCACTGCTGCGGGTGTTGAAGTTGCTAAATCAGAAGTACGTCTGCCTACCGGCACACTGCGTGAAACTGGCGAATACGACATCGATGTTCAGCTGCACTCTGATGTAGCAACAACGGTTAAAGTTGTGATCATCGCTGAAGCATAATCGCTGATAGCATTGATGTGAAAAGCCGCAGTATCAACTGCGGCTTTTTTGTTTGTGTTAGCGCGCCCGCCGCAGACATTTTTCCCGCCACTCGTCATCCAGTGCCTCCATCTGAGCATATCGTGCCGCGTTTTCTTTCAACTTTTCATCGTACATACAGCGCATCAGTGCGCCGATACAAACGCTTTCATCCGGACGCTCGATAAGTTTGACGGCATCGTGCTGAAGTAACGGCCCTGACTCCAATACCCGAAAATACCAACCGGTGATACCCTTTTGTCCCACAAAGCGGTCGAGATTTTTTATACCAAAGCGATGTGAAATTTTATTGCACGGCGCGCGGGGCGCAGAGACCTGAACAGTGACACTTCCCATTCGATAGATGTCGCCCACATACACATTGTCATCGTGCATGCCTTCAACCAGAAAGTTTTCACCGATAGTCCCATAAGAAAACTCACCATCGGGGTAGGCATCAGCGAGCATTTTGTAGCCCTCAAAACTATACTGGTGCAACACCTTCTCAGGCCCACCGTGAAGCTTCTTATTGCCCTGCTCATCTTCAAGTGTGCCCGCATCATGCACGGTCAGTTGTGACACCTGTGATTTCACAATTGCGCTGGGCACGCCCCGGGGGCCGAATGGCTGAGGTTTTGCGGCGTAAAGCGCGTAAATATGCATAGTCACCGTCCTTTAGTTACCTGATACTATATTATGCGTCAGTACAGACTTAAAAAAAATCAAAGTCGATTTAAACCTTTGATGGTGGTACTGCAACTAACCTTTCAAATGACATTCAACCGTTAACAGGCGACAGTGACGAAACATGGAAACGTGCAAGGCGGACATCGATGTGACACAGATAACGCCAACACCTGAAACAGAAATGAAGCTGATAGTGGCCGCCCGCGAGGGTGACAGGCAGGCCTATCAACAGCTTTATAAAAGCTATGCTGGCAGAGTCTACGCCTTATGCTATCGGCTGACCGCCGACCGGGGACTGGCCGAAGATGCGACACAGGAGGTATTTATCCAGCTGTGGCAGAAGCTGAGTAACTTTTCTGGCCAGAGCCGGTTTACCACCTGGCTACATAGTGTGACGGCAAATATCACACTGAGCTACATGCGAAAGCAAAAAGGCTGGTTTGCCAGAGTGATGAATATAGAAGGCAGCATGGCTGAGCAAAGCACAGCGGAATCCTGCACGTCCGAGGTTGATCTTGAGGCGCTGATTTTGCGGCTTCCTGAACGCGCCCGGGTGGTGTTCGTCCTTCATGCAATAGAAGGGCATCGTCACGAAGAGATTGGCAGAATGCTGAATATGGCAACCGGATCGAGCAAGGCGCAGTTTCACCGCGCAAAGCAGTTATTAAAAACGTGGATGGGGTACGACGATGGAGACATTTGAAAAGCATCTGGAGCAGCAGCTCAACGCACTGCCACGTGAAAGGCAGCCGGATAAGGACTTGTGGCAGGGCATTGACTTGGCCATTCAGGCCCGCACCGACGCGCCGCAGGCGAAACGCCAACCTGTATGGCTGGCCAGTGCTGCAGTGCTGATGGTCGCGGTCATTATCGGGTTTATGATGAAACCGTTTTCTACTGCGCCAGACACTGATCCGCTGACAGGACAATCGCTGGTTAACGCATTGAGTCAGCAGCATGAAAAAGAAAAATCTGCCTTGCTGGTCAGTCTGGAAGATACACCGGCGGTAACAGGTAACTGGCAGGAACAACTTACCGAACTGGAAGAGGCGGCAGAGGCGATTAAAGCCGCATTGCAGGAGGATCCCAATAACACGGCGCTACTGAGGATGTTGCAAAGTGTTTATCAACAACAGTTTTTGCTGATTGAGCGTGTGCACGCTCCCAAGTGGCAGCAGATTTAGCGATACAGGAGCAAAGTATGCAAAATCATAAAGTAATCAATTCAGGATGCAGCGCACTATCAAAAACGGTCATTGTCTCAGCGCTTTTGGCGATAGGCAGTCCGGTGATGGCAAAGCAGCGTATTGACCAGACTATTGAAACGTCTTCACAGCCCAATGTTGAAATTGAGCATGTTAATGGCAAGGCGGTCATCAAAACCTGGGATAAAAATGCAGTTAAAATAACCGGTGAGCTATCAGATAAAACCGAAGATTTTGAGTTTGCAAAAACCGCATCCGGCGTTTCATTTGATGTGGATGTTGGTCGACACCACGGGGACTGGGGTAACTATCGCGTTAAAGACGGCGATGATCTGACTATTTATGTTCCCGCAGCCAGTAAAATCGATTATTCAGCGGTTTCAGCCAGTGTGCAGCTTTTTGATATTACGAATGATACGAAAGTCGATTTGGTGAATGGCGACATTGAGGCAAATAACCTTGCCGGTCGCATCAAGCTGGAGACAGTGAACGGAAACGTTAAACTGAATGCTGTGAAAGGGGAGCTCGTGGCTGAAACCGTCAATGGCGATATCGAAGGTGATCACAGTGACGGTGAAGAGACGCGAATTATCACGGTAAACGGTAACATTAAGATTACTTCAGACAGTCCACAGCTTCGAATGGAATCGGTTAATGGCAGAATGAATTTTACAACTGCCCGGGTCAAGGAGCTGGATATTGTGACGGTTAACGGCAAGGTTGAGGGCGACATTACGCTGGCGAAAAACGGTGACGTGGATGTGTCCTCCGTAGGTGGCAAAGTTACCCTGATTTTTCAGCCAGACGTATCGGCCCGGTTTGATATTCAGGCGCATGCGGGAGGCGATATCAGAAACAATCTGACCAGTGATAAGTCTCAAAAAGCGAAATACGGACCTAATGAATGGCTTGAATTTTCAACCGGCGATGGGAGTGCGCGGGTAGAGCTTTCAACGGTACATGGCGTCATTGTATTAGATAAACGGTAAGCATAGCTGTTATTACAGGGTGGCCCTTGCCACCCTTTTTTGATCTCTCGAAAATTTGTGTCGTATAACTGCTGGTTATATACAACTTCTGTTTTATATCAAAGATACCTTTCTACTGAATCCTCGCAGAAAAATTGAGCACTCAGTGATAGTTGCACATAAGTTGCGGAACCTTTTGGGGCTTATCCCTGCCATAAAGGAAAACAGGCGTTGTCAGGAATAAAAGACGCTGGAAAAACTCTGGAGATAAGCAATGTGGCTTGCACTGCGCCGACATGTATCAAAAACGTCCATCAGGCTTGGAATGCTGGGTATAGTGTTGATGGGAGCTGCTGCCAGCTGTGCAGTGAAAGAGCCCAGCGTTATTCAGGGGACATGGGTAATTACCGACGCTATCACGCCCGGTTACAGTGCGTCACAGACCGGTGAAGCACAATCATGGTTGGGACAGTCTTTGCGTTATGAGCAAAACGCGCTGATGTTAGGGCAAACGTCTTGCCGCAACCCGCAGTATCAGGAAAACAAAACCTCTGCAGAAATGTTCAGACAACAATATAAGGTTGAGTTGAAGGCGTTGGATATTTACGACGATAGCGTTCATGCTGTCAACGTATCATGCGACGAGCAATCTCCGGTGCCGGGGCAAACAGTGTTTCTTACCGCAAGCGGTGACGCCTACACTGTCTGGGATGGTGTCTTTTATAAAATGGAAAAAACACCGCCTAAAACTCAGGCAGATGGCTTATAATTACACAATCTCATCCTGCTCTGCAGGTCTGAACGGCGCGCAGATATCCTGATTGCGACCATTCTGTTTAGCGGCATAAAGCAGTCTGTCGCACTGGGACAAAACCTGCGAAATATCCGCTTTATCGCTGACTTCCACAACGCCTGCTGAAAACGCCAAGGTACCCTCTGCGCCCAGTTTAGTGAGGTCCTGCTGGCTCATAATATCCCGTAGCGAGCGCAATTTTTCTTTTGCGTCGTTTTGGGTTGCGCCACTTAACATCAGTACAAACGTTTCACCACCATAGCGGCCGAACACATCTGCTTCACGACACTGATACTTGCACAATCGCGCGAAATGAGACAGAACTGCATCACCCGTTTTATGACCACTCGCATCGTTAATATGTTTGAAATGGTCTAAATCAATAAGGGCGACGCACACTGTATCGTCCTGCCTTTTCATATTGTTAATACGCGATTTAATGGTATCAATAGCAAACCAGCGGTTATAAACGCTGGTAAGACTATCAATCCGGGAAAAATGCTCTACTTCCCTTTTGCGGCGTGATTGTCGCCACAATAATAGTCCTGTTATAAGTGCAGCCAACGAACTGAAAATTGCTACAGTGGTTGAGATTCTGAAGTGAAGTACTTTTTGATTGAGCTTTTGTTTTGTCAGAGCGACATCTCTGGCGTTGATTGCACTATCAATACGCTTTAATTGATTAAAGCTGAAGTTTGCTTTCTCTTTGAAAAATAATAATTTGATAGCTTCTTCATAATGCGAGTTGGCTTTCTCGTGCTCACCTTTGAGGCTTTGTACTTTTGCTTTGGCGTATAACGCATTCACGTCCTGGCGAGGCCCCTCGGTCTGAAAAGTTTTAGGAAGGCTTTGCATTTTATTAAGATAAAACTCGGCTTTATCAGCATTTTTAAGTTCAATCTGACTCGCAGTGAGAAGTTTGTACAATGAGTATTCTGTAGAGCGCTGTACGTGTTTGGAATTTAAATGAAGGTCTAACGCATCTTTCGCGTATAAAAAGGCCAGTTCAGGGCGCTCTTGCTCCCGAAAGTAAACCGCTGAATAAGTAAGTAGCTGAACGTTTAAATCACTGCGCCCGGTATCTTCAGCCAGTTGACTCATTTTCCTCAGACTTGTCCAGGCGTCATCGAATTTCTCCAGGTTAATCAGGGTAAGTATTTCGCATGAAAGTCCATCTACCTGAACATCGGGATCCTGTGGCGCGTTATCCTTATACTTGCGACAAAACTCGAGGGCCCCCTCAAAATCTCCCAGACTGAAAAGTGCGCTATACATATTGTGAAATATATCGGATAACGAATAATCATACGCCATTCCCCGACTCAAATTACCTGAAGACAGAGGTATATAGTTATTAATTTCCAGGATAGCGTTGAAGTGTAACTCGGCTGTTAGTAAAGAGTACACCAAAAGTGACGTGGTCCAGCCTTCAACGCGAGGCCAGTTATTTTCTCTGGCGATTGCCTGAATGTCCCGGTACTTTTTGAACTGCTCTTCATAAGACAAATCCGATAGCCAGATCATCAACGCTTTACGTTCGTAAAAATACTCAGGGTAATCCTCACGCAATATCTTAAGCTCAGAATCTGTTAATGCATAAAATACCGGATCATTCTCGATGTATAGAAATGAAGACAGGTAAAAGTATTTGCCAAGTGGGGTGCCAACATCAAAAGGGGGATTAGCTAATGCTTGCAGTCTGCTTTCTGGTGTTAACTGTAAAATTTCACGCCGCTTTGCCGCATAGTCCCCAAGCGTGTCGGCGAAAAGTGGGTTACATAAGCAAAGCAGTAAGGTGACAATGACTACGCGTAAAAACATATAATTTAGGTACTGATCCGGTCGCGATTAATAATAGCGGCTGTTTAACGCAAGCAGAGGTTGCTACACAATCGCATCCTGCTCTGCTGGTCTGAACGGCGCGCAGATATCCTGATTGCGACCATTCTGTTTAGCGGCATAAAGCAGTCTGTCGCACTGGGACAAAACCTGCGAAATATCCGCTTTATCGCTGACTTCCACAACGCCTGCTGAAAACGCCAAGGTACCCTCTGCGCCCAGTTTAGTGAGGTCCTGCTGGCTCATAATATCCCGTAGCGAGCGCAATTTTTCTTTTGCGTCGTTTTGGGTTGCGCCACTTAACATCAGTACAAACGTTTCACCACCATAGCGGCCGAACACATCTGCTTCACGACACTGATACTTGCACAATCGCGCGAAATGAGACAGAACTGCATCACCCGTTTTATGACCACTCGCATCGTTAATATGTTTGAAATGGTCTAAATCAATGAGCGCGACGCACACTGTATCGTCCTGCCTTTTCATAGTGTTAATACGCGCTTTAATGGCATCAATAGCAAACCAGCGGTTATACACGCTGGTAAGACTATCAATTCGGGAAAAATGCTCTACTTCCCTTTTGCGGCGTGATTGTCGCCACAATAATGCGCTGGCGATGATCGCAACCGCGACACTTATGACTGCAAAAAGAGTGACAATTCTGAAATGATGGTTTTTTTCCTGTAGCTGCTTTTTAGTCAGGGTAAGTTCTCTGGTATCCAATGAACTATTTATACTTTCGAGTTGGCTAAACCTGAATGATGAAGCTTCATTCAGGTATACGGCGTCAAATGCCTCTTTATAATACGGGAGGGCCTTTTCATATTGACCTTTGAGCTCATAGATACTGGCCTGTGCGACAAGCGAATCGACTTGCGTGCCAGGGCCTTCAAGTTGGGCAGTGAGAGGGAGTTCTTGCAATTTTTTTAGATAGAACACTGCATTTTCAATATTTTTTAGCTGAATCTGGCTACCGGTTAACAAAACATAGATGGTGTACACAGTAGGATTCAGCGATTTTCCATCTCGCTGGAAAATGTCCAGCGCATCTTTTGCATAATGATACGTCAGATCGGGGCGATCTATGGCTCGATAATAAAGTGCAGAACTTAACGAAAGCTGAACTTTATGCTCGGTTAGTCCGGATTGTTCAGCTATCTGATTCATCTTTTTTAATTTGGACTGAACCTCATCATAACGTTTCAGGGCAAGAAGTGAGCTTATCTCGCACGATAAACCATAAAACTGTGCAGATGTATCTTCCGGTAAGTAATGTTTATACTTACCACAAAACTCGAGCGATCCCTTATAGTCACCCAAATAATACAAAGAAAAAGATACGTCAAGAAAGACACCCATCAATGGGTAATCGTAAGCCATACCATCTTTGTCAGTATGCGGAGCTTTGGGCGTATAATTGTTCATCTCTAATATGGCATTAAAATGCAGTTCAGCGGCTTGTAGTGAAACAATGAGTAATGATGTTGCCCAGCCCTCTATGCGAGGCCAGTTGTTTTTTCTGGCAATGG
>CAZOYR010000137.1:0-7783 GCA_964584105.1 uncultured Alteromonas sp. | reverse complement strand
CATCCCAGCTATACACATCGCCGTTTATTGTGGCATCCCAGGCGTAGACTGAGCTTTTGCCATCCCGGGTAGGAAATGCTTCGGTCAGTGCCAGGGTGGCATCATTTTGGGCGTCATTTAATAAAAACGGGTTGAAAAATTGTCGCGGTGTTCCCTCCGGACACAGCAGTTCATCGCCGTTGTAGCTGGCAATGCTACCATCGTTACACAGCTCGCCGGTCAGAGCGGCATGAAACTTATACCGATTATAAATACCTGCTTCCACACGCTGCTCTGACTCAGACCGGGACAGGGTGATACCTGATTCCCAGTACCAGCTACCGATATCCCCGGATAGCTCACTAACCAAACGGTAATTAGTTGACTCTACCGATATGGTGCGCGGCGCGGTAAAGCGCGCATCAAAAGCAAACCCGTACACTTCGCGCCCGGCAACTGATGTGAACGGGTCAATATACATCTGATCAAGATAAAAATTTGAGCCATCAGGCTGATCAAACATAAACAGCGCGTCTTCCAGCACATAGGGGCCGTCGCTGTCATCTATACGATTAATCGGAGAGGGGGTTGAATAAGCCGTCGAATCTGTCTGACTGAAAAATAAATCCGTCTTCCAGGTAACATCGTCAAAGGTATGCGTATACGTAGCACCGGCAGACACACTTTCAAATGGGGTATCGAGATAGTCGTCCTGATTACCATAATAGGCGCAAATTTCCTCACCAAACTCGGTGGTTACCAGCGGGGTTTTACAATAAGGCGCGGGCAGCTCAAGTAAATCTTCCTGAGAGAAGTAATAAATATTCGGCGCATTTTCCAGCTTGGGCAGATAGGAGTAGCTGCTTTGTAAAATCGGATCGCGGGTATAATCGCGATCTACCGCACGAAATGCTTGTCGGTCATAGTAGTCAGCAAATACGGTCAAATTACCGTTTCCAATCTGCGTGCCGTACAGCGCGTTTATTTGCGCACGACCTTCATCTGAACCGGCAAAACTATTGCCATAACTGGCATCCAGCTGGAAACCCTCAAAATCATCTTTAAGAATGTAATTGATAACACCGGCTACCGCGTCAGCGCCGTATACTGCAGAGGCTCCGGTTGCCAGGATTTCAATACGCTCGATAGCGCCCAGCGGAATCGCATTCACATCCACAAAGTTTTCTGTTCCGGCAGCAAATGAGCTAGGCGCGATACGCCGTCCATTGACCAGCGTCAGGGTGGAGGAGGGCCCCATGCCCCGTAAACTTGCGGCCGACTGGCCGGCGGGTGTAGAGCTTGTCAGACTGCCGCTTTGCGCGGTTGAAAACGTGCCGCTTCCACCCCGTAACTGGGCAACATCTCTGAGCAGGTCATAAATGCTGTTCGCCCCCGATTGTTTGATAAAATCCTGATCAAGGACGGTAAGCGGCTGGGTCCCCTCAAGATCGACGCCTTTGATGCGACTGCCTGTCACATCGATACGCTCAACAGCCTGCTCCGGCGTATCGACGGCATCAGCAATGGTGTCAGTAGAGGCCTGTTGAGCGTAAGCATGAAAGCTCAATGCGGCTGATACCGCGGTTGCAATAGTCAGTTTAGTAAACATAATTTCACCTGGACTTTTCATACCGTTCGTCAGCGACATCGCACACGCGCAGTGAGCGTTAACGAACGTTCATTATAATTTTTGAGAAATGAAAAGGGGATTGGCACACGAGCAAATCCACCGGATTGATGTTTCCGGTAGTGGCCTACTCGTCAAACCACTCCGACAGGTAGTGGGGCGAGTAAAAATATGCTGAAAGGCGAGGCGCTTTTTTTAACATTTTTTACGTTTAATCAGATTTCGTTTTGACAAACTAACGCGCTGGCGTTAGCGTATTTTTGCTTCAAGTCTTTTTCGTTATATCACCCTGAATTCAGGTTGGCAACAACTTATTCACACAACGCACTTGAGAAAAAGGCTTTTTATCCATGAAGATCTTTACTAGCAAGATCGCTTCAATTTTGCCGATGAAGGCAGCAATATCTACGTACTTAATCATTTATTTATGCATGAATTCAGCGCCTGCTCACGCTGAAAAAGTGACCGTTTTGATCGGTGGAGCGTTGCATACCTGCAGTTCGTATTCGCAGCAAAACTGTCAAACTGATCAGGTGCCATCGGGCAAACAGCACGCTCTTTATAACATTGATGACGCTTCACTTGGCCAGCTATCGACATTGATGGACGAGCTATCAGAAAGTGTCGAAGACAATGCGTTGGGCTACGGGCAAAGCAATATTCTGCAAAAGATAAAGGCGTTGCGCCGCCATCAGGGAAAAACGCTCACCAAATCCGAATTACTTTCTTTGTGGAATGAGAGCGGGAGCCCGCTTAGCTATGCGCTTAGCGATACCTTATATTATGCCCTGCTGGATACGCTTGAGATCGCCCAGCAAAGAGAAATTGTTAACGTGGCGGCAAATCGTTCATCTTATGCCGCTGACATCATCAAGCATGTTGAGCAGCAAACTCGCCGGCTGGCCGACGAACGACAGTCAAATCAAACGCCCAAAATCCTTGTCATCACAGCATCCGGCCGCGACCCTTACGAATCGGCAGATTTTTACGAACAATTGTTCACCTTTGATGGCATTGCCACACAATGGCTCGCCCTGACACCGGCCCTGGTCGATGCCATAACAGCACAGGACTGTTCCCGCCTTGATGATTACAGACAGACGCACAATACGTTTGCCCGGCAAACTGTTTATCCCCATCGAACAGCGCAGGAACAAGCCCTGTGTCAATCAGGCGCGCAGGGCATTATCGATGCAGTGAGAGCTGCCACTACCCTTGTATTTAACGGCGGTGATCAAAGCCTTACCCGAAAGGTGCTGTTTGATAGCCACAATCAGGCATATCCGTGGACAACCGTGATAAAAGCGCGCCCCGCCATTGTGGGTACCAGTGCCGGTACGGCGGTGCAAAGCGGTGGCAGCCGCAATGGCGTGCCCGTGCCGATGATATCGAATGGTTCGGCGGTACAGGCGCTCAACACCGGTGCTCATGCTGGCTCACCGCCCAGTCAGCGATGCAGGGAAACGTGCAGTGATAAACTGCATCCTGACGCGCTTACCTATGTAGCCAGCGGCGGATTAGGCAGAGTGGCCTTTTTAGTGGATACCCATTTCAGTGAAAGAAACAGAAGCGTGCGACTGCATGTGCTTGCCCGCGATACCGGTCAATCCAGCGGGTTTGGCGTGGATGAGACAACGGCGCTCGTCGTTACTGACTCGCAAGACCACCGAACTATGAAGGTTATTGGTGAAAATGGGGTGGTGAAAATAGTGCCTCAGGATAAGCAGACGTTTTTATATAGCTATTATCCCAGCGGTACTTCGCTTTTCGCAGAAGACAACTATGTTTATCTTAAGCACGACACTGTGCCACATGACCGCACGGCCACGATGGCGTATGAGTCAGTAAACCTGTTAAGCGACGCACAATTGCGCAGCATCACGCAAACAATGTGTGCAGAAAACATCAAAAGCAGTACGGCAACACACCGAAAAGGCGATGTTAGCTGGCAATTCATCATGGATGCAAGTAACGCTGATTACGTGCAAGTTCATGAGCGATCAAACGGCTGTGCAATTGAAAGCTTGCGCATTACCTATCAAATGCAACCGGGATAAACACAGGGATAAACCAGCGCCCATGCTGGGGGCGCTGGTTAATAAGTCAGGTTAGCGTTTAACCGTAAATGAAGGGCGCTGAATAATTTGTATAACCCTCGCGCCGGTGAAGTTAGCCGTTAAAATTCATAATTTAACGATACTCCGTAGTCCACATCCGTTTTTTCTACCCCTTCAAAGGGCATTGAATTGTGATTTACTTCGATGGCAAATCCAACATTGAGAGAGGGGCGGATAGGGAAGTTGAGACTGGCAACAGCAAGCACGCGTAAATCACTGATATCGTCCACAGCAGGCTGAATATAGCTGGACGCTGACGCTACGAAGGGGTATTCCCCGGTGTGTTTATGTACGATATTCGTGTATAAATTTGCCCTGACTGTGTTGTCAGTCAGTGATGTGACTTCTGAGGTTTCAGATTCATAAAACGCACCAACGCCGACGATCAACTGTTGTTCAGTGGTTTTATTCTGCGAATCAAACCGCCATCTGACATTACCACCGACTAATTCACGATCAGAGATACCGGCAAAGTCATCATACTGATATTGCACAAAAACCTCTGAGTCCACTGAAGGCGCAAACTGGTTTTCATGGATCCACCGACCGTGTAAAAACAGTTCGTCTTCGTCTCTGACCTGATTGGTCTCTGAGTAGCTGTAGTCGCTGATGAGTACCAAAAGATCGTCATTTTGTTTGAATCGCAGCAGACCATTGGCGTTATATTCCTGCTCATCCTTATTTCCCGACTGGCCATTGATGCTCAGACCGACCTGACCACTATAGCCTTCAGGCGGAGTGATTTGTACATTGACAGGTACGATGGCAAAGGACGGCATGCTAAAGCAGCTTAGCAGCAAGGCCGGTAGCGCAAAGCTTCCGGAGCGGTTACGAGAAGTCAATGAGCGAAATGATTTATAAAGCATGTTGTTATTCTTCCTGGCAGAGCAGGTTTGCACGCTAACGCAGCGATACCTGTTCCTGTTATCTATTTTTTCAGGCGACGTAATCTAGCATTGACCGCGCGACCTATCCAGACGAGAACAGGTTTTGTTTTAAGAATGGACGCTGGAGAGAATAATGACAGGCTTGGTTCAAAACCAAAAAAGGCCCTGACCTGGCGGGGAGCGCCAGCGGGCCAAGGACAGCACGCGCTCGCGTTCTAGTAACTGTCGTTTACGTGGTCGCAGCGACCAAATTGTGCGCCGTGTTTAGTGACTGCCTGAACAACCTGTTTAGGGAAGCTCAGTTCCTGGTCGGTGCCGTTCTGACACACGTAGGCTTTGTCCATATCCACATCAAAGGTAATCTGTGCCCCGGCAAAGCCACCAAACAGTTCTGAGCCATTGGCACTGACACCAAAAGGGTTATCCATGACAAACTGAGAGGCTTCTACAACGCCCTGCCGGCCAAAAAACTCGCCCATTGTCATCCAGCCCAGTCCTTTAATGTAAATTGCGCCTTTGAAACCGCCGGATAGCAGGCTTCCCGCACGGGCAGTGATAATACTAAGATCGTCGTTGGCATCTAGTAAGGTAACGCGTGGTACGCCGGCTCCGGCTGCTACCAGGCTGTCATGGTCATAGCCCGCCTCGCAGAAGTTAGTCCAGCGCGAAATGTAATCCACATCTTCACACCAGCGCAGACTACCCAGGTCGCTGATGTTATTGGTTTGTGTATCCCACAACTTGATTCCCGTTGCTTCGCGGTAGCGACTATCAAGGTTTAGTGCCCCAAAGGCGACAAATTGTCCATCCTGTGAAATAACCGTAGAATCAGAGGCGCCAAATTCAGTGTAGATGTCTCGAAGCTGACCGTTCACCCAAGCGACCTGTCCAAAGCCGTTGGTCATGCCAGTTACGGTGTGACCGTTGCCTGAAACGCGATCAGCACGGATCCATGCGGTGGTGCGGGTCGTGTTACCGGCATCGTCTTTGATGGCTACATTAAGCGTATTGCCGTAACTTGCCGGTACGAACTCAATATCGTCTTTTAGCGGGGTAACCTTGCCATCTTTCCAGATTGCCGGAACGGCTACTGAACTTTCGCCCGCCTGACACTCAGCATTGCCACTGGTCGCTTCACGAAACGTACCGACAACCACATCGCCTTTATCGTTCATATCCCAGACAGATGCTGATGATACGCCGCCGGAGCTTCCCAGTGTGCAGGTACCATTGCTGGGATCGTCCATTTCAGTCAGCTTGTTTGCCTGAATGTCCCACGTAGCGGGTGTTTTTACACCATTGCCGTTAAAATCACTGACGCCGGCAGCTCTGGTGGCGGTTTTATTCATTGCGACATTGGCAGCGTGTAATGCAGGCTCACCATTATCTTTCAGCGGCACCGTAAACAGATTTTTATCGGTAGAATCATAAATAAATATCATGCCGCTTTGCGTGGTACCCAGGGCGCGCTTGCCATTTTTGGCGTGGTCCATGACGAAAGCTTCCACCAGTGGCGTATATTGGATGCCATCGGTATACCCATTAAAGTAAATGTCTGCCTGTGTTGTCTGACCGGCCTGAGCCACAATAGGTGTGATCTCACATACATCATCGCTGGCTGGGTTTGCACTTTCTGCGTCATTCCAGTATTCGGCAACAGACACCAGTGAAGTAGGGCGGGTGGGATAACCACCCGCCTTGATGGTTTCAAGGTAGATGGCATAGCGGGCACCGGGTGTCAGACCATTAATAGTAAAGGTGCCGTCGGGCCCTGATAAGCCCTGTGTCATGTTACCTGCCTGCTGTGTAATAACATCCTCGTAAGGATTGTCCATATTACGGGCAATGATGTTGATACCTGAATATTCAACGCCTTCTTTGGTGCGCAGTGTGCCGGATATCGAACCATACTGTGATTTGTAGGCTTCGGTAGGGTACAGATCAGAAAGGTTTACCTTGTCGTCGCTGATGTTCACAGATGACTGGGCTGCACCGGCCGCACTGCGTACATCGATAAACGGAAACATGGTTTCTATATGGTTAGCCATCGACACGCTCGGGCTGGTGTAGGTGTTTGTGCCCTGACAGCCGGGTACACCGTCATATTGCGGTGAGTAACCTCTGGCCATATACACAAGATGGCCATTGGCCTGTGAATGAGACATGTTGATTGCATGGCCGAATTCGTGGGTGAACACCCCTGAATGGTTGTCCAGATTCGGATCCTTGCTGTCAACAAAATAACCGTTCATCAGCGCGGTGGCTTCAATGATTTCACCGGTTTCTTCATTTGCCCACTCGGGAAAAGCAATGCCCAGTACCTGATCACGGGAAACACCAAAATAGTTCTGCAGTATTTCGCCATCAGTATCGTAAGTTACCCAGAAGCCATAGCCGTTTTCTTTATCATAAATCTGCTGATAATTAGTGCCATTGACATCGCTTATACCAAGCTGCTCTTCGATGGTGCCCTGAACTGTCATGGCGAAGGTGGATGTCTCGACATTTGACCATTGCGCGATGGCGCTGATGGTCGCTTCGTTCGCCTTGTCGACAGTGACATAGGTGACATCGCGTTCAACAGGCGTGTAGGCCTCAATAACGGTTCCATCAGGCAACGTTAAATCATGATTCAGTGTCGTGCCCGCTTCCAGCACACTGTATGTCTGAACCAGATTACCGTCTTTATCCTCAATTGAACGGCCGCCATCCGTGTATACAGGAATGGGGCCATCAGAGGTGTCCCACTTGTAAGGCTTCATAGTGGGTTCGTGAATATACAATGGTCCACCGGCCATTGCACTGGCAGACATGGTAGCTATAAATGCGGTTGCAATACGTGATAATTTCATTATTTTACCTCTGCCAGTTTGCCAATCAGATTCATAAACGCGCCAGCGTCTACCGCGCCAGGCGTGGTAATCATGTTTTGCTCTTCCGGGCTAAGCGCTGTGGTCTTCATATCCTCGAAAAGTCCGTAGTTGCCGACGTCGTTGATCACTTTTCCATTTTTTATGCTGAATTTGCCTTGCTCCAGACCCACCGTTGAGCGTAAGCCACCGCCGAAGTCCGGATTCATAAAAGCGATAACGTGTTCTCCTTCTGTCCAGTTAGCAAAGCCTTCTGGTGAGACCCCCAGGTACACTTTGCCGTTTCCCATCGTGCGAGGCTTT
>CAZOYR010000136.1:0-7829 GCA_964584105.1 uncultured Alteromonas sp. | reverse complement strand
GCCATCGCTGAGGATCTGCACACTGCCCTTGCTGCCTTGTGTTGCACTTTTCACAATCAGACTATCACCATCACTGTCCGTGTCATTGCTAAGCACATTGATGTAAATAGCGGTCTTGGATGGCAGAATTGCAGTGTCATTCCTGGCTTGCGGCGCCGTATTTTGCTGCTCTGTGATGCGGTAGACCAAATCACTGGTGCTGCTATAGCTTGTATTCAAAACATCGGTGGCCGATAACACAAGGTTATAGCTGCCAGCGCTGGCGCTGGACGATGACACCACACTCACGTCTACGGTAGTGCTAGCGCCACTGGCCAGTGTCACGGTGCTACCGCTGGCACTCCAACCATCTGGCGACGCAACGCTTATATCATAGGTTGCATCGTCACAGTCCTGATTCTGATTAGTGATGTCGATGCGGTAAAGCTGCTCAGTGCCGGCTTCAACTTCAGCGCCTGGTTCATCAATGACGCTTAACTTTGGCGCGGCCAACTGGCAGTTGGATGTGGGCGCGGCCACCTGATAAGTGGCGCTGGCAGAGCTTTGATAGCCGCTATTATCACGATTCAGTGCAATCAGGCTAAAATCATACACGCCGGCGCTGGCATCCGCCGCTGAGGTGACATCTATGTTTACTGCCTGTGATTCACCCGGTTGCAGCGTTACAGTGGGACTGGTAGCCCGCCAATCGGCAGGCAAATTTGTACTAATATCAAAGGTGGACGCGGCACAACTGGCATCGTCCTGATTGATTAGCGTGCCTGTATAAGTCACAGCAGTACCTGCAGTCACCTCTGCTGAACTGTTGTCTTGCAGTGTCCACTGTGGATTTGCTGATACACACTCAGCCACCGGCGTCTCGACCACATAGGATGCTGTCGTGCTCGCCTGATAACCGTTATCGCTGGTATTCACACCAGCAATGGTGACATCGTAAAATCCCTCTATCGCCGTGGAATCTGATGTTACGTTGACGTTGACCGTCGCACTTTCGCCCGGTGCCAGACTTACCAATTCCTGGCTACCACTCCACTCCTGTGGTACCTGCGCCGACACGTTATACTCACTATTACCACATTCAGCGCTATCGTTATTAGTCAGTGTTGCACTGTAGGAAACAGTTTCCCCCGGCGCGGCCCATACACTGCTGTCTGACGTCAGTACAATATCTGGTTGCGCGGCAACACAACTTTGCTGAGCTGAATAACTGATATTAACGCCCACGCTCAGGCTATCGGCCCACTCGGTGGTCATAGTGACGCCGGCCTCGGAATCATGATAACTGTTACCGCTGGTCAGCGCCGCATCATCCAGATCGAAGATAGAACTGCGTGGCGTCATATCCAGCAGCAGACTGCTGGCCAGGTTCTCTTGTGGACTATTAAGATGTACCAGCACACCGTCAGTCACCGGCTTACCTGACAGAAAACTATCAAAGCCTGTGCCCTGACGATATTCAAGGTAATACCATAGCGGATCGCCGGTAGTCGCATCGGTGCCACGACGAACCTTTAAGCCTTTGGCATAACCTTTTGAGGCCTGCTCATAGGGCTCCAGCTGATAGCTTCCATCAACATCGGCGGTAATGATTTCACCGCGCTGAGCCGTCAACCAGCCCAGTCGCTCTTTATTGAACACGTTAAAGTGCCCTTCAGATTTCCCCATGATATCTAATGTGTCGCCATAGGTAATCGCAACACAGTCATCGCTTATATAGCCGCTACCACAATTTAACTCTTTAGCATGCTTGAGCCCCAGGTTGTGCCCCAACTCATGACCGATGGTCAGCAGATTGAGCTCACCGTTTAGCCAGGCGCGCGAGGGGTTTCCGCCCACGGTGCCCTGCCCGCGCCACGTACAATTTTCATTTTTTGGAAGCATATAGACCAGACGCTGATACTGACTCAGGTCAATACCATTGTCTTCGGCTACCTGTTGGGCATAGCTGTCCAAACCAAAATAGTCACAGGTCGTGTTGATAGGTAAGGTGTAATAGCCCCGTACATCGCCTGTAAGCCAGGTTTGCCCATAGGAGGTCTCTTGGTAGTAATCATTAACCCGACCAAATACCATGTTTTCAACTTCTTGCGTGGTCCACGGGCGGGCACTGGTGTTGTCCTGAAAATTAAGCATCAGAACCAGTACTTTTTGTTCTCCTGTGGTACCTGTAAGCGCGGCATCCGAAGAGGTCGTAGTGTTTTCAATATCGCTTCCGGCCGCAAGCACATCAATAGCTCTGTGTTTGTTACCCAACACTAATGATGATTCCGGGCGTGCCGGATCGCCATTTTTAAACAGCCACCCTTTGGCGCGCACTGTGTTGCCGGTTTGTAACTGTGGTAGGTTTTGGTCGTCAGGGAGGAAAAGCCGTAATTTTCGCTGATCCGTTGTCAGGTAGTATTTCAAGCGGGTTTGGCCCGGCAACGTTGAATCTTCATACACAACATCCACTTCACCCACCAGCTCAGCCTGTTGCGCTAACTTTGCCTTTATATGTGCTGGCATGCCCTTGCGTTTAGCTGCAGGCAGGATGGTGCGAAGCGCAGCATTGGGGTCGTGCTGCAGCACAGCATACTGGTTCTGCTGACGCTCGGTGATCAGTGCATCAAGCTGCTGCTCATAATCCTGAGCGGCTTTGTTTGCTTCGCGGCGTTGCACCCTTTTAGCAAGCGTGGCAGTTTGCCGTTCCAGTTGCACCTTTTGCTCGTCAGGACCGGCATGTTTTTGTCCGGCCCCGATGGCTACATGCTGCTGTGGTTTTGTATTTACGCCGGCGGCGTTAATGCTCGTGGTGTGGAAGCTCAGTGTGCTGGTTATCAGTGCCAGTCCACAGGCTTTGAAAAAAGACAAACGCTTTTCAGGCGTTACTTCGCCTTTACTTATCATCACTACAGGAACCTCTCAAAGTTTATACAACACTTCGAAAGCTCCCGGTATTGCGACCGAGCTCTATCAACGCGCCTCTTTCGGTAATCCAGCTGCCCACTGTTTTAACAGTTCAGGGCCTGTGATTTTGCGTCCATTAATTCCGTAATGTTTGCCGTTTCGAGAGTGCTTTCGAATCCTACATCATGGCCCGTTAAGGTCCATGCGGAGGCGCATCTTAGCAAGCCGGATTTGACACGCTCAATGACAAAACTGTTTACTATTTAAGCTATATAAAAAAGTATTTATAAATCAACAGGCAGGAAGCGAATAATCATGAAGAAAGATGGACGCTGTTAAAACTCAACAGTCATTAAAGTCACGTTGAACGCATTCCGCCTCCAGCGTTTTACTGATTTTGATACGCATTCCATCGGCGGCAAAAAATAAACGCCTGGCGTAATGTTCTGTTGCTTCATCACTCAGGCGCTGCATCCCTTCCCCTGGGGCGTAACGCGCGCTAAAGTGAGTGAGCAGCAGGGCCGGAATCGCTTTTTCCTGTGCATAAGCACTGATGCGTCTGACATCACTGTGTCCGGTATGACTTCCCACCTTATGCAGGTCATCAGCAAGAAATGTGGCCTCATGGACCAGAAGGTGCACGCCATCAATAACAGGATCAAGGCATGACGGTGTCTCGTTGTCGCCGCAAATAACCATTACTCTGGGCTGCCAGGCCAGATAGCTGTAGGTCTTGGCAAGCAGTTGCTGCCCGTTATATACAACATCTTCGCCCCGCTGGAGTCGATTATAGTGAGGCCCGCTGGCGATTTGTTTCGCCTGAAGTTTTTCGATATCTAATTTTCGTGAAATGTGCGTTTCAGTAAATTTATAGCCGAAACTGGGCACCCGGTGTTGCAACGGGCAACTCTGGATTGCCACCCAGCTAAATGAATGCTCACAGAGTGCTTCGGGTGTACTTAGCTGCAGTTGAAATGGCAAATTCCATTCGCTCATCGCCATGGCGGCGCGAATAAACGCAAGTACCTCAGCGGGTGCCACAACCGTTAATGGATGGGTACGACCGCTAAGTCCTGCCGAGGCAATCAGCCCCGGCAGACCATAACAGTGGTCGCCATGCTTGTGGGTGATCAGTATTGCCTCAAGATGAAATAGCGACAAGCTTGTTTTAAGGATCTGGTGCTGTGTCGCCTCGCCGCAATCCACCAGATACCAGGGCTTCTGATCCTCGCGAGACACCGCGTATCCCGATACATTTCGCTGTTTTGTCGGTGTTCCTGAACTGCTTCCCAGAACCTGTACCTGCATGGACGCACTCCTGTTTTGCCTCTTTTGCTTCATACTACGTCATGAGCTAAAAAGCGTAATTGTCCGCATGCGCCAGCTCAACCCACGGCACCAGATGGCCAGGTTAACGTGAACCGTGCCCCTCCCAGCCCGTCATCGTTACTGATATGCAACTCACCGCCGTGCTGCTGTGCAATCTGATGGGTGATATACAATCCGAGTCCGAACCCCATGTCGCCGGTTCCATTCTCTCCCTGTTTAAATGCGTCTTTCAGGGCCGCGTGCTTACCCTGAAGCCCTGCGCCATCATCCGCTACACATAGTTCACAGTGATGTGAAGTAACCCGCCAGGTAACCCGGATATCCTTATGTGCATAACGCAGTGCGTTCATTATCAGGTTTTGCGCTGCCACCTGCATTAAACCCAGATCGTACCGGCAAACCGCATCATCCCAGTCATAATGAATCATGATCCGGGTCTGGTAAAATGCAAACTTGTCATTAAGCATACGCATCAATACGTCGCCAGACTGCGCCTGAATATTCAGCGGGGGGTGTTGATGCTGACTGCGTGCATATTGCAGATAGTCGGTGACCAGCAAGTTTATCTCTTCAATATCTTTTTGCAGCCGCTGACGATAACGCACCGCAATATCCGGAGCTATCTGCTGAAGCACAAATTCCATACGGGACAGGGGTGTGCGTATTTCATGGGCCACCGTGTTAGATAAATCCCGCTGCAATTGCAGCAGCTCTACAATTCGTGCGGACATATTTTCCAGCGTCTGTGCAAGCGGATACACACTTGAAGAAGGCTTTACGTCAAGCCTTAAAGTCTGCGGCGTGCGGGAAAAGCGAATAGCGGCGCGCTGAACGCGCAAAATATCCCTGCCAACCGGGAACAGCAAAATCAAGAGTACCAGGGCCAGCGTCATATAAAAAATCAGCGAAAATGTCTGATCTGCCTGTTCCCAGTGTACGCTGTCATCCTTTATGGGGCCGATTGCCAGCAGCTTTTCGCTTTGCAATTTATAGTAAGTAATGTGATTGTCATGACGTACAACCGGCACTATCTCGCCCTTATTAAGCTTTTCGCTCAGTGATGGCGGAAACTGGACAGTATCCGGTTTGACCTCGCGAACGCGAGCTGCATCCGGCGTTTGTGCGTGTTGTTCAAAGACCAGGGGTAACGACAACTGGTAGCTGTTCTGGCTTACCATCAGCATTTCAAACAGCGCGCCGGCACCGGCAAGCAGACCGACTACCGTAAGAATGAGCACCGCATACACTCTGATAAATTGCTTACGCATGGTTATCCAGACTCAGTATATAACCACGACCGCGAATGGTTCTTATATGCAGGTCATTACAACCCGACTGTGCCAGTTTTCTGCGCAACCGGCTGATTTTCAGATCGGCTGCCCGGTCACTGCCATCATAGGGCCTGCCAACAATTTGCTGGAACATAAATTCGCGGCTGATGGGGCTGTCGGAATATTTTATAAACAACCACAAAATATCAAACTCCTGATTTGTCAGCGCGATCGAGCGTCCGGCCTGATATAACCCTTTTGCCCGGTAATCGAGTTTGTAATCTCCTAATTCAACAATAGCGGCATCCTCTACCACCGGTTGCTTGCGTAACTGCGCGTTTATTCTGGCCAGTAGTACCGGCGGTCTGACCGGCTTTGCGATGAAATCCACCGCGCCCAGCTCAAGGCCGTAGATATGCGTATCGTCATCGCTGACAGCAGTAAGAAAGATAAGCGGGCAATGCTGGTCACCACAAATTCGCTCGGCAAGTTTAAAGCCATGAGTGTCTGGCAACATCAGATCGCATACGATTAAATCAAATTCCTGCTCGTGGCTATATTGAATCGCCTGCGCCCCGTTCATGGCAATGACAACATTCAGCCCCTTTTCCCGTAAGTAATCGGCGATAAGTTCTGATAACGGGATATCATCTTCAACAAGTAAAATTCTTTTGCCCGGGCTGGCCATCAGTAACTCCAGGAAAAGCGGCGGCGCTTGCGTGTCGCATCGGGTTTAAACGTTGCCAGGATCAATGTTGCTTCGCTCAGTATCCGGCGATCCTGTGCATCTAACGCGGTGACATGTAAATTCTGACGGGTACGCACCGCCACATCTATTTCGTGCCGCCGCGCTTCCTGCTGGCATTGTTCCCAGGTCAGTGGCTCGATGGCAACACATATTGCGCGTCGTTCATCATCAGTATACTGAATGTTCAGCGTCGTGACGCATTCTCTGTTTTCATCGCGAATGCAGGTTTCTGGCTTCAGATTGAGCTGCGGTTCCGCCCATGAGGGAGTGATACCGCTTAAACAGAACAGTAGGGTTAGCGAACCTGTTAAAAGTTTATTAAAAATGCACATTGATCCCTGCAAACCCACTTAAGTAATTGTCTTCACGTAACAATGGACTTATCAGTAAGTCGTCATTCATTTGCGTGTGCTGCAGTGAAAACACACCCGATACCCTGGCTGAAATCCGATAGGTGGCAGCAATCTTTACATAATAGTTCGTGAGGCTCTTGCCGGTTACGTCAGTATCGTTGCGAAGCCCCCGCTCGCTGGCCCGTAAACCATAATAGTAATTATTCAGTGCCGCCGTTTTTCGCTGCAAACCGGCCTCCCAGAACAAACGCATGTTATCGATCTGATAACTTTTTTGCAGTGATAAGAGTGTCTCTTCCCCTTCATGACCAACGGTGACATCTTTGCCATACAAGAGCTTTACATCCACATATTCTGTCAGCCAGAAGACCTGAGCCCCTGCCATGTAGGTAAATTTTCGTTTTATTTTGTCAAATTCAATTGGGTTGCCATTGATAGGTCTACCAACATTCGGAATAAGATTACTGATATCCAGAATCGAGACATTTTTATTGTCGACGTTATAAAGCACTCCGTCATCGTTCAGAAAGCCGACCAAATCCATCAGCAAGTGATCATTTTCAAACAGGGTGTAACCCAACTCCAGGGTTTCAACATAGAAGCGTTCGCCGTAGTAGTACCATTGGGGGACCACCAGCGTTTCCAGCGACTCGCGTTTGTTTAGTGGGTTCTCAATAGCACCATAGCCCAGTGCAATGTCCACGCCCCAGTCGTGGACCGGTACATGATCATGGTTAGTCTCTGTGGCGGACACTATGCCGCTCATCCCGCCGACAAACAGACTCAGGCAAAAAAATAAAACGAAGCGATGCACTCTCGTAGCTCAATCTCACATGTGAAAAAGTTGTAAACCCACACACTATCAGCAGGTGGACCAGTACTTCTATAGTCTGGCTGCAATTACTACAAAACGCTACATAGCGCTACAAATGGCTACACGAAAAAGCGTGATTTACAGCACCTGCCTGTGGTTTTTTGGTAATCACTTCCCCGCACAAAAGCGATCTGGGAAAGAAAAATCGAAAGCACACAACTCACCCACTCCGAGAGGACAAAATATGAAAGTGACAAACTGGTTAACGACGCTTTCTGCCGCTGCGGTTTTAAGCACCAGCATGATGCTGGCGCCGTTTGCACTGGCCCAAACACATGTTAAGCAAAACCTGAATCAACTGGTCACCGCATCGGCCAGTATCATTTCCGGCAAAGTGCTGTCGGTCACCGATGCCTTTGATAACAAAG